>JAWKJB010000003.1:0-300000 GCA_041393965.1 Acidimicrobiia bacterium
ATCCACGATCCACAAGTTCGAGGACATGCCGCCGGACGTGGTGGGCCGGGACAACGTGTTCGTCCTCATCGACGAGGCGCATCGAACCACCACCGGGGACCTGGGCAACTTCCTGATGGGGGCACTACCCAACGCCACCTACCTCGGGTTCACCGGGACGCCGATCGACAAGACCGCCTACGGCAAGGGCACCTTCAAGGTGTTCGGGGGCGATGACCCACGGGGGTATCTGGACAAGTATTCGATTCGCCAGTCGATCGACGACGGAGCGACGGTCCCGCTGCACTACACGTTGGCGCCCAACGAGCTGCGGGTTGAGAAGGAGGTGCTGGAGCGCGAGTTCCTGGCACTCGCAGAGACGGAGGGCGTGGCCGACGTCGAGGAACTCGACCGGGTGCTAAAGCGGGCGGTGACGCTGCGCAACATGCTGAAGAACCCCGATCGCATCCGCAAGGTCGCTGCCCACGTCGCCAAGCACTACACCGAGACCATCGAGCCGATGGGCTACAAGGCGTTTCTCGTCGGCGTCGATCGGGAGGCGTGCGCCCTCTACAAGGGCGAACTCGACAAGCACCTCCCACCTGAGTGGTCAACGGTTGTCTACTCGTCCGCACACAACGATCCGCCCGATCTGGCTCGGTGGCATCTGTCCGACGACGCTGAGCGGGCGGTGCGCAAGGCATTCCGCAAGCCCGATGAGCTTCCGAAGATCCTCATCGTCACTGAGAAGCTTCTCACCGGGTTTGACGCTCCGATCCTGTATGGCATGTACCTCGACAAGCCGATGCGGGACCACGTGCTCCTGCAGGCCATCGCCCGCGTGAACCGTCCCTATGAGGACGACGAGGGACGGCGGAAACAGAACGGACTGATCGTCGATTACGTCGGCATCTTCGAGAATCTGGAGAAGGCGCTGGCGTTCGACTCCGAAGACGTCGGCGGCATCGTGGAGGACCTCGAGGTGCTGCGAGTCCGCTTCGAGCAGCTGGTCGGCGAGGCTCGCAGCGAGTATCTCGACATCGGCCAGGACTTAGGCGGCGACAAGAAGGTCGAAGCGTTCATCGAGGCGTTCCGGGACCCGGAGGATCGGGAAGGCTTCTACTCGTTCTACAGGGAAGCCGAGGAGCTGTACGAAATCCTGTCACCGGACCCGTTCCTGCGGCCGTACGTCGAGGACTTCGGCAAGCTGTCGGAGATCTACCGACTGCTGCGAGCCACCTTCGAGCCACACCTGCCGGTGGGCAAGAGCTTCCTGCGCAAGACCGCCGAGCTGGTCCAAGAAATGACACACACAGGTCGCATTATGGATCCGGAGGACGTGTACGTCCTCGACGAAAGGATCCTCGACATGCTGACCGACACCGACAAGCCCGACACCGTCAAGGTCTTCAACCTGGTCAAGGTGCTGGAACAACAGGCCCGGGAGAAGGGGCCTCAGCAGCCCTACCTGATCCCGATCGGAGAGCGGGCCGAACAGATCGCCGAAGCGTTCGAGCAACGGCTCATCGACGCCCAGCGGGCGCTGGAGGAACTCACCGCTCTGCTGGAGGAGGCCCAATCGGCCGAGCAGGAGCGGCACGAGTCGGGGATGTCCATGGAAGCGTTCTCTGTGGCGTGGCTCCTCAATCGGGAGGATGTCGACGAGTCGCTCGACATCGGCAGGGCCATGGAAGCCACGTTCAAGGACTACCCGCACTGGCGGGCAAGCCACAAGCAGCAGGCCGAGGTCCGCAAAGAGATGTACAAGCAGCTGCTGCCGGCGATGACCGTCGAGCAAGCCACCGACCTGGTCGGTCGCATCATCGATGTACTGAAGCGGAGCGATGTATGAGCCCGCTGTCGAAACTCGAGGAGCGGGTAGCGGCCGATCTGTTCAAGGCCGACGTTCGCCGGTGGGCGGACCAGATCGGCGTGGAGCCGAAGGAGATCCACCTCCGCCCGATGAAGCGCAAGTGGGCATCAGCCTCGTCGGCAGGGCGCCTCACGTTCGATACGGATCTGCTGACCGAGCCGCCGCAGAAACGAGCAGAGGTCATCGTGCACGAACTGGTCCACCTCAAGATCGGCAACCACGGCCCACTGTTCCGGAACCTGGTACGGGCTCACCTTGGAATCCGGGCCGAGACCGCAGGTAGCTGATGGGAAGACCGCCCCAGAGTCGCGATGGGATCCCGGCGGCTTCGGGCGGGAGGCCCATTGTCGCCGGCGTCGCTCCGTTCAGGCGGTCACTACTTCCCTCAAACCGTGACTCAGAGCTGTGGGCGTCGCTCAATGCTCTCGCCATTGAGCCGCATGGCTATCGACGGCTTGAGCGGAAGCACGGGATCAAGCTGGACGTTCAGGCTGGACGGCGGTTCTCGGCGTACGTAGTCCAAGCGCAGCAGTATTACGCCACCATCGGAACGGTCGATCCGATCGCCAAACCGCTGAGTGGCTACTACTTCGCGCTCAATCTCGCGAAGGCGTATCTGACGGCCGTAGATCCGAACAGCACCACGCCCGACTTCGTCCACCATGGCCTGACCAGCGGTTTCGCACGGAAGTCCCGGTATTTCTTCCAGCAAGAAGTGGTCCGTGTTCGTGATTCGGGTGTGTTCCGGCAACTGGCCCAGGCGACCGGTCGCGGCTTCTGCTGGGCCAAGGGATATGAGATGCGCATTGTCGATCTGATGCCATATCTCCCTGATGGCTACGACCTGTACGCGGATGCGAATGATGAGGCCCCGAAGTTGTTGCCGGTGGCGGATTGCTTTGCGTTGTTTGGCGGCAAGCAGGGCTGGATTCGCGTCGAAGTTAATGGGCACGAACTACGGCAGCGAAACATCGGTCCAGAGAGCCTGCCGACAAGAGCCCGAATCTTTGGAGAAGCCTTCAGGCTCGTGTCGTCTGACCTTCCGACGTTCTCGTACGAATCGAAGAAGGCGTTCTCCTACAACAAGAAGCTCTCGGAGGTTCTCGCCGATCTGTGCACCGTATTCGACGGCAGCCTGGTTGCTTCCAATCGGTACGTGCCCGGCAACCAGCGGTACTTGGTTCTCAGTCCACGCTCGAGCCTGTTGTCGCATGAGGCTGTGACTTTCGCGGTCCTGCACCAGCTGTCGACGATCGTCCGCTATCGACCACAGGATGCCGAGCGAGTGCGCGGGACGAAGCACTTCTGGCTCTTCTCGGGGTGGATCGATCGTGCATGCCAGGGTCTCCTTCTCGGAGTGGCGAGCAGGATCACGAGGGAGGAGCACGTAGCCGTCTGACGGCCCGGCCAAGGCTTGCGGCTGGATGCTGGAGCTCGATGCCAGGGGCGCATAGGACGCGTTTTGCTGAGAAACGACGCGAATCGATGAGCGTCAATACGTGGCAAATCCCCTGGTCGGAATCGAGCAGAGTTTCGTACGGCTGGCCTTGGTCAAGAGTGGTGACCTCGTCGATGAGTCGCCGCGGGGATATGGGAGATCTCCCTTCGCCGTCGCCACGCTAGGCCAAAGACCATTTCCACTTCGTGAGGTTTCCCGCCGGTCGCCGAAACCCGCGGAACGACCTTTACACCGCAGAGGTCACTGGTTCGATCCCAGTAGCGCCCACTGCGAAGACCCTTGTACCACACGGCCAGGAGCCGAACGCCGACGAGGGCACGCCTTCACTCGACCCGCACGATGCGCGACCCGGCACCAGCTCCGCAACTCATGTGCCTCGCGCACGACCCCCTTTCAAACCACACGCACGCGCTCATCGACCATGGGCTGGTCAGCGTCCTTGGCGAGTTCAGCGACGGAGATTTGCTTGTCTTCGCTACCGTCGCCGAAGAAGAGCCTGCCGATCGGGAAGTAGAGACCGCGAACCGTGAGCGGAGCGTCGACGCCATTGAGGAGCGATTGCGCGGCTGGGGCGAGCGTCTCCGTCGCTGGGAGGATGAACGAAGGGTCGAGAACAGCAGACCGAGTTCGTAGCCAGGTTGTCCGCGCGTCCGCACGCGACCAGTCAGAAGGTCGGCCACAACGAGCGATGCCCCTGCGGATCAGGGTCGAAGTACAAGCACTACCCCGGGCGTTGAGCCGACCCACGCGTCGACCATATCGCCGTTCGAGGCGCCCGGTATTCTCTTTAGATCAATGGAAGACGATCTCCTGCAACGGGTTTTGGCCGAGATGGGGGCGACAGATCCCGACCGTGGGCGCGATGCCGAAGCAGTCGCCGAGTGGCTCACGGCGGGCGAGGGTGTCGATGTCATCGATCTGGCAAGCGTGCAACGCTTCGCCTGGTACGGCCTGCCACTCAAGTGGTTCGGCTCTGCCGATCGACACAGACGGGTGCTCGCTGCCGCTGCCGAGTTGTTCGGTCGGCTCGACCTGCCACAATACGCGGCCGTGTGCCAGAGCCAGGAGACGGCGGAGATTCTCGACGCCTATGCCGTGTCGGGCCAGAGAGGATTCAAAGCCTTCCGCAAAGCGACCGAGCGGTCCGGTGTCGATCCCCCTGATCTGGAGGGCTTTGCGTGGGGTGACGTGATGGGCGTCGAAGAAGCGGTCGCCCAGGTCACGGCCGAGCGGGCCCTGGAGGAGGCGATATCACAAGGAACACTGACTCCGGGGGCACGTGGTTGGAAGTCAGTGGCGCGCGAGATCACCAGGGCGGTGCTGGATTCCGCCCATCCCACCCTTCCGGGGCAGACGCACCGCACCGCCATCGTGACCGAGCGCCTCGACGCCTGGCTCAGTCGGGTGGAGCGCCACAGTCCGGCCCTGCATCGCCTGCGCTCCCGTCACGTCAACCAGCTGCTGCACCCGATTCCGGTGCCGGCTGACATCGCCGACCGGATGGAGCCGATCACGTGGTTCCTCGATCGGGTCGACGAGGGGGCCCTGCTCACCCAGGCCGGATACCTGCCGACCGCTATGGTGCGAGAGGGCTGGGAGCGGTTCTCCTGGGATCTGGGGTGGACCGACCGGGCCCCGCGCAGCGAGGTGGACGTCGTCCAGGTTCACGAACTACACCATCTGCTGCGGAGGCTGGGCGCGGTGCGGCGACGCGGCCCGGACCTGCGGCTTTCCCGGCTGGGTCAGCGCATGCGTGATGATCCGCATGTGGCGTGGCGAGTGACCGCCGCCGGGTTGAGCGACGGGGAATGGCCCCGGGCGGTGGCCGAGGCCTTCACTCTGCTTTTCCTCGAGGGCGAGGAGCATGATCGAGAGCTGGAGTCACAGGCGACCGCCATCGTCGCCGAAGCAGGATGGCAGACAGGCGGCGAGCCCCCCGACGCCAGCGCGGTGAATTCGACCTGGTGGGAGACACGTCGGCCGCTCACGGTTCTCGGCGGGATCGAGTGCGGCTACGACTGGCGGTCCCCGATCACAACTTTGACGGGGTTCGGTGAGGCCACTCTTCTGGAGCAGATCCGGGTAAATGCGACCGGACCTCGATCACGACCGTGACGGTGATGTGGTGACACGGGTCCTACCACGCCTCGACCGCGAGGATCGGAGGATCGGCGGGCGATCCGACCGTTCGGCGCGATCGTCGATCTTGTGGACCTTGACGACGATGAGGGCTGCAACGCCCACGACCTTGGCAGATGGTGTCTTCGAGTTCGGGCCGTTCCTTGAGAAGGTTGGGATCGAGGGCGACATCCCCGCCTGTGGTGAAGTCCTCGTAACCATCCAGGGCGGGGCTTTGCGGCGCGGTGAAAAGCGACCGAGGCCCCTGTCGGGAAACTTCCGACCAAACTACCTCAACACCACGAATCCACAGCGCCGGATACAGCGCTCGTTGTAGCATCGGTGTGTTCTCATGGAACCGATTCACGGAGTTGTTCGTCCTCCTTGTGTGGAGACAAGGACAGAACCTGTGCCGATGGAGCAGCTCCGGCCGACCGTCGACTTCGAGGTGTTCTACCGCCGCTCCTGGTTGAGTGTGTATCGGCCTCTGGCAGCAACGCTTGGTGATCAGGAACTTGCGTCAGAGGCTGTCGATGAGGCAATGGTCCGCGCCTATGTGAAGTGGCGAACGGTACGCGAGATGGACAACCCCGAGGGCTGGGTATATCGAGTCGCATACCGATGGTCGGTGGATCGACTGCGGCGGCGAGGCCGTGAGCAGAGGCTGCTGCCACAACTCGTTGACCCACCCATAGGTGGTGAACCCGTCGTTGAACCGGGGCTGTCGTCGGCACTCGATGCGCTGTCGATTGAGCAACGAGCAGTTGTGGTTCTTGCGTGTGCGTTCGATTGGTCGGCGCGTGAGATAGCGGATGCACTCCAGATCCGTCCTGGCACGGTCAAGAGTCGTCTCCACCGCGCCCTGCAACGGCTGAGAGAGGAGATGGGCTTATGACTGTTGATGAGGCCACACGCACATATGTCCAAACGATCGTCGACTCTGTTCCCACCCGATCCGGGGATCTCAATGCTGTTGTTCGGCGTGGCGGACATCGCCGCAGGCTCAGGAATGCGTCGATGGTCGTCGGCGGACTGCTCGCCATCGTTGTTGCTGTGGCGCCGTTGTTCACGCTCGCCTCCGGCCCGGATCCGATGCACATTGCAGGGAGTCGTGGCGATACCTATCTGGTGCTATCAGACGGCTACGAGGTACCCGTCGAGCCGGAACCGGTGGAGTCACGCGGCGCCCTCGTCTATCTCGGATCGCTCGGACCGGAACCGGCTTTCGATACCTCAGCCTTGGGCACCGAAGTCATGTTCGAGCGGCAAGAAGCATCCCATCTCGTCGTCCCGTCATCGTCGAACCCGCTCGAACGCAACGCCCTCCGAGCCTCCGTGCTTGTGTATCTTGGCGATATCGAAACGGCCCAACTTGCCCTCAATGTGCTCGACACCGGTGAGGTGTGCATCTTCTTCGGCAACGGGACCGATGTGACCGGAGGCGGCTACTGCCCCGTGACAGATCGACCTCAAGTTGGGACGAGCTCAGATCCGGTTGTCGATGGCTGGCTTGTCTGGTCACAGCTCCCGAAAGACGCTGCAGTTGTTCAGATCACCTTGCCCGACGGAACGAGCTACTGGCAGCGACCTGTCGCGCGCACCTCATTCTTCCAGGTCGCCGATCCCGACACGCTCGCCGCCGCACGACTCGTTGCACTCGACGCGGACGGCAAGGTCCTGATCCGTGACGAGGCAACCTTCCTCGAAGGTCACGAGAATTGGAAAGACCCACTGGGGAGAGGCAAGGAACATGGGGACAGATGATCCCGTTGCGACGGTGGGGGAGAGGCATTTCGGGATACGGCTGCCATGGCGACCTGATGCCGCGTTGGGGCAGAGGTCGAAGCGCGCCGTACTTGTAAGGTTGAGGTGGATCGCTCGATCCGCCTTCGACGATCGCCGAGGTGCGGTCCCCGGACACATCTGATCGTTGCTGCGGAGATCAGCTGCGGGTTCGCGTCCGAATGGTCAGCCGGTTGCGGTGAGTTCGAGGAGTCCGGTCCTGGGTGTGCCGATCAATGCTGGTGAGGTCTCGGGCGAGGACCACACTTGGGTCTGGAGGTACTGCAGGAAACGCTCCGCATGTGCCGTGTCGTCGAATTCGAGATCGACGATCACATATGCCGGGTCGTCGGTTGGGCGGTGGACTCGGTGGCTTCGGACGCCAGCTTCCTTGCGAGCCGGGGTGAAGCGGTCGAATGCTGCTTTCCAGGTGGCGTAGTCGGTGATCGGGTGTTCGATGTGCAGGGTGGTCATTGTTCTCTCCTCGGTGTGGTGGTGACACTGTCGCTACGGTATCTGCCGGGTGTCGGGCGGCCTATCCCAAATTCCTGGGTTGCGCGGCAGGTTCGTGGCCATGACAGCTAGCTTTTCGGGATGAGGAGCGTCGATCCTGGTGTCCGAATCTCTTCCCGTTTTCGGGCGCTCGCCGCAGCGGGACTGGATCAGCGTTCGGTGAAGGTGGCGCTGCTCGACGAGATCCGGCGCCTGGTGCCGTTTGATGCGTATGTGTGGGTTTCGACGGATCCTGAGAGCGAGGTGGGATCCTCGCCCGTGGCGGATGTGCCGTTCTCGCCCTGGGACCTTCCGCGGCTCATCCGGCTGAAGTACGGGACGGCGACGAACAGGTGGACGCATCTCGTCGAACCGGCTTCCAGCCTGGCGATGGCCACAGGAGGAAACCTGGCGGAGAGCCTTGTGTGGCGGGAGCTCCTGAGCGACCACGGGGTGATCGACATCGCCGGGGTGGTGTTTCGGGATAGCTTCGGGTGTTGGGGGTTTCTCGACTTGTGGCGGATGCCGCCGCACTCACCGTTCTCGGAAGAGGAAGTGGCAATCCTCGCCCGTGTCGCCGAGCCTTTGACGGCGGCGCTGCGGGGAGCGCTCGCCTCGACATTCGATGAGACGGTACGGCGGACCGATCGGGTCGGACCCATAGTGTTGATGCTCTCGCCGGATCTCGTGGTGAACGCGCAGACTCCCGAGACGCCGTCCTACTTGCGCTGGCTGCTGCCGGATGACTCGGTGCCAGCCCCGGTCCCGGCGGGCGCATACAACGTTGCCGCCCAGCTCCTGGCTCGAGAGGCGGGTGTCGACGACCATCCACCGTGGGCGCGGGTGCATGTGTCGGGTGGGCCGTGGCTCACTCTGCGGGCCTCGCGGATCGGGCTCTCCGCTGATGATGTGCTGGCGGCCGTGGCGGTGAGTGTCGAGCCGTCGGCTCCGCTCGAACGTCTATCTCTGTTCGTCCGCGTCTTCGGCTTGACACCACGAGAGGCCGAGCTCGTCGGTCATCTCCGCGACGGAGGCGACACCCGTCAGGTGGCGGAGCGGATGTTCCTCGGAGAGCTCACCGTTCAGGACCATCTCAAGTCGATCTTCCGCAAGACCGGCACCCACAGTCGGCGCGAGCTGCTCGCCCGCGGCCTCGGGCAGTGACGGGTCGGCTTTCGAGTTTGCTCGGCTCGCAGGTGGCGTAGGTGCCTACGAAGTCGAGGCGATTCCCTCGACAGTCCAGGCTCGGACGGGTATGTGTCCCGTGAAGTGGTGGAAATTGGGTAGGTCCTTTTCTTGAAGGGGTCACCGTGTGACTCTCAGCGAGTTCATCCACGAGCTCGTAAGGAGATGCCACACGATGACCCACCATGATGATGCCTCAACGTTTGCTGATGTGCTTGCACGTTTCGGTGATGACGGCACCAAAGAGCTGTTCCGGGGCCTTTTAGAACAAACGCTCCAGGACCTGATCGACGCCGAGGTGACTGCCCAGATCGGTGCCGGGCGCCACGAACGCACCGAGTCTCGTTCGAATTATCGCAACGGGACCCGTGAGCGTGCCTTGTCGACTCAGGCAGGCGATGTCGGGTTGCGGATCCCGAAGCTGCGGGCCGGGTCGTTCTTCCCGTCGCTTCTTGAACCCCGCCGCCGGGTCGACAAGGCCTTGTGGGCGGTGATTATGACAGCGTATGTCACGGGCACCTCGACGAGGAAAGTTGATGATCTCGTCAAAGCGCTCGGTTGTGACACCGGGGTGTCGAAATCCACTGTCAGTCGTATCTGTGGCGAGATCGACCAACACGTTGCCGTGTTCCGTACCCGGTCACTGGATCACCTGGGATTCCCATACGTATATCTCGATGCCACCTATGTCAAAGCCCGCGTCGATCACCACGTCGTGTCAAGGGCTGTAGTGATCGCAACCGGTGTCGCTTCGGACGGAAACAGGGAAGTGTTGGGCCTCGATGTTGGCGATTCAGAAGACGAGGTGTTTTGGACCCAGTTCCTGCGATCGTTAAAAGACAGGGGTCTTGGCGGTGTCAAGCTCGTGATCTCAGACGCCCACCCCGGACTCAAAAACGCCATCGGGCGAGTGTTCCAAGGCGCAGCGTGGCAACGATGCAAAGTGCATCTGTTGCGCAACCTGATGGCTCACATCCCCAAGAGTCACAAACAGATGATCGGAGCAACCGTGCGGACCATCTTCGTACAACCAGACGCCGAATCGACTCGTACCCAACTCCGGCAGGTCGCCTCGATGCTCGAAACCCGATATGTGAAAGCTGCCGAACTCCTCACCGATGCGGAACACGATGTCACAGCGTATGCAGAGTTCCCGCAACCACACTGGTCAAAGATTGCCTCAACAAACCCGCTCGAGCGGGTCAACAAAGAGATCAAACGTCGTTCCAAGGTCGTAGGAATCTTCCCCAACGACGAATCCGTGATCCGCCTCGTCGGTGCCGTGCTGGCTGAAACCCACGACGAATGGCAAACCACCGAACGCCGCTACCTCTCAGAAGGATCCATGAACCAAATCGGACAACCACCACAGGAGGTCAACGCGCCCTACACACCAGAACTACCCGCCGCCTAACATGACAAACAACCGCTGAGAGGCACAACCTCATTTACACCACTCAACGGGACACTGCCTCGGCGGTGAAGTCGCGGCGACCCGCTTGCGGCCTACCTGGATGCCTCGATGCCGTAGCTGGCCACAGACCCGCGGTGCCCCATAGGTGCCGTGAGACGCCGTATGGATATCGACGATCTCAACGGTGAGTGCAGCGTCGTCGCGGTCACGTTGGGACGGCTCCCGGCTCCGCCACTCGTAGAACGTTGAACGAGGCACCCCAGCAAGTGCACAGAGCCTGGTGACCGGATACCGATCGGCATGCTCGGAGACGAACCGTCGGCTCACCTGTTCGTCTCCCGAGCGAAATACGCTGCCGCCTTGCGGAGGATCTCCCGATCCAGACGCAACTCTCGATTCTCCTTCCGGAGCCGCTCGAGCTCAGCACGCTCATCAGGATCAAGACCCGACTCGGCTTCGGCACGAGCCGCCTTGACCCACGCTGCAAGCGTGTTATCCGAAATCCCCAACGACCGAGCAACCTCGACCCTTGGACGGTCAGACGACCGATACAACTCGACAGCTTCCCTCCGGAACTCCTCCGGATACTTGCTTGGACGACCCATCGAAGGGCTCCCTTCCCCTGAGACTCACCCCAGGATCGGGTGTCCAACAAACCGGGTCAACTCCAGAGAGGCACAACCTCATTTACACCACTCAACGGGACACTGCCCTCGGACGGTCAGGCTGATGGCTCCATCTCGAGCTTTCGCTGCTCATTTCCTGTCGTACCGGGCTGATATGTTGTTTGGTATGAGCAGTTTGTTTGGTCCTCATAGGATTTCAGATATTGAGGCCCGTTTGGTTGGTATTGAGCGCCGGATTGGTGAGCTCCGAGCGTGGCAGGCGTGTCTTGTCAACGAGTTGGACAAAGCCAAGGCGCATCGCAGTGATGCGTCTCGTACGCTTGGTGAGTGGTTGCAGTCGCATCTCGATGTCAGCCGTGAAACCGCCCGGGCCCTTGTGGTTGCAGCACGAGGCGGCAGGGATACCGGCCGCAATGTGCAGCGAGACCTTGGAACCACGACCACTTTTGATCGGGCCGTGGCAACCCACAAGCTGATCTCCACCGGCATGTCAGAGCATGAGGCGAGGGATACGAGGTCGATGAACCTCGAGCAGGTCCGCAAGCTCATTGCACGGCGGCGTCGGACGGAGCCGGTTGATGAGCGCAGAGTGTTCGCTGAGCGGTACTTTTCGGTTCAGCCAACTCTTGACGAATCAGCGTGGACCGTTTCGGGGCGCTTGTCGGGGGTGATGGGCAGGATCGTTGACAAGGCAGTCACTCAGAAAGCCGACGAACTGCGTCTGATTCCAGGTGCCGAGGCATCGACGAGGGCGCAGCGTCAGGCTGATGCGTTGGTTGCCATGTTGCAAGACTCCCTCGAAAGCGACCCTGGAGAATCAGATGTCGGGTCCTCGGCGGGTCGTTGGGCCACATCACCGTGTTTGTCGACGCCCGAACCGTCGATGCTCGAACCGATGGGCAGTCAACGGGATCCCCGCCTCTGATGGTCCGGTTGTGGAGGTGGCCTTCGGTCCACGGGTCGGTCCCGATGTGCTCGAAGCGGTTCTCTGTGGTGGGACCGTCCGGGCTGTCGGAATGGACGGCGACGAACCGGTCTTCGCGTCACAAGCAACCCGGGCGATCCCTCCGGCGATCCGCGATACGGTGCTGTTTCGCGACGGTGGATGCACGATCGATGGTTGCAACAGCCGATACCGCCTTGAACCGCATCACATCATTCCCCGATCCGAACACGGCACACACCATCCATCGAACCTGACCACCCTGTGCTGGTACCACCATCATGTCGCGATCCACGGCAACGGGTTTCGCATCGACACCGAATCACCACCGCACAAGCGTCGCCTCATCCGGCCGCTCAACCATCGCGGGCCGCCACCATCGAGGTGACGACCAACGCTGCAGCCGTCAGCGGCGGGAAGGCGTGTCCTGGTCCTGTTCCTCTGCGATCTCTTTGCGGATCGCGTCCATGTCGAGGTCTTCGATCTGCGCGATCAGGTGCTCGAGGGCTTCCTCGGGAAGGGCTCCGGGCTGGGAGAAGACGCCGATGTTCTCCCGGAAGGCGACGAGGGTTGGAATCGAGCGGATACCGAAGTTCTGCGCAACCTCTTGCTGATCCTCGGTGTCGACCTTGGCGAAGGTGATGTCGGGATGCTGCTCTGACACCTTCTCGTAGGTTGGCGCGAACGAACGACACGGACCGCACCATTCGGCCCAGAAGTCGATCAGGACGATGTCGTTGCCTTCAATCGTCTCCACAAGCGTGTCTTTGGTGATATCGATGGTTGCCACAGTTGATTGCTCCCTGAATAGTGCTTCGACGATGGAACGCTGGGTGCCGGCGGCATATTCCTTGCGCCGTGCCGCTTGACTACCGGCCGACGCTTGCTGGGTCGTGCCCGTCGGTACCCTGCCGTCAGTGTCGGAAACCACCACCCTTGTGTCGCTCTCGGGCGTTGCGGTGCGTGCAGGCTCGATCCCGATCCTGCGCGATATCAACCTGTCGGTCGGTCCCGGTGAGGCCGTCGGGCTCTTCGGTGCAAACGGCGCAGGGAAGACCACCCTGTTGCGGCTCATCGCGACGATGACCCGACCGTCACACGGGACCGGCTCGGTGTTCGGCGCAGACCTCAACAGCCCCGACCGCTTCCAGGTGCGATCCCGCATCGGCTACATCGGCCACACCCCAGGGTGGTACCCCGAACTCACCCTCTTCGAGAACCTTTCCTTCATCGCCGACGCCATGGGCATCGCGGATGCCGATGTCGATGCGTGGCTCGCAGCGGTCGGTCTCGGCGCTGCAAGGGACCGCAGGGCCGACCGTTGCAGCCACGGGATGCAGCGCAGAGCCGAGTTCGCCCGTGTGCTCATGACCGAACCGGACCTGCTTCTCCTCGACGAGCCCCACTCGGCCCTCGACGCCGACGCCGTGAACCTCGTCGACAGGCTCGTCCATCGAACCGTCGAGCGAGGCGGGGCGGCAGTGCTCGTCTCCCACGACCACACCCGGGTACGGGGTCTCGCCGACCGGATCCTCACGATCGAAAACGGCACGATCGCCGGCGGGGACCGCACATGAGTGCTTCGTTCACGGCTCAGGCCATGACCGTCACCCGGCGCGACCTTCTGCGCGAACGCCGATCCGGAGAGGTCGCGTGGGTCACGCTGCCGTTCGGGGCGGTTGCCCTCCTCCTCGTCCCGATCGCCATCGGGACCGACACGCCGACGCTGCGCAGCGTCGGGATCGGGATGTTCTGGGTCGTCGTGATGCTCTTCGGTGTCCTGATCGCTGTGCGACGCACCACCTCTGACTCGGTCGCCCAACGCGACATGGTCGCGCTCACCGGTATGGATCCCGCCGCCGCCTTTGTTGGCACCGCGGTTGCCAACTTCGTGCTGCTCGTGCTGTTCGAAGTCGTCCTCGGCGTCCTCACCGTCGTGCTCTACGATGTCGAGCTGACCCAACCCGCGTGGATCCCTGTCATCATGCTGCTCGTCGCAGCCGGGCTCTCGCTCCTCGGAACCATCGCTGCGGGAATCGTCGCAACGGGCCGATCGACCACCGCCCTCGTCCCCCTCATCGTGGCTCCCATGTCGGTCCCGCTGCTGATCGCAGCAACCCAGTCCTTCGAAGGCTTACGGCTTGGCAAGAGTATCCTCGCGTGGATCCTGATGCTGGTCGTCATCTCGCTGGTTCTGGCGATCGCCGGGATCCTTTCCGCAAGAGCCCTCCAGGAGACCGGATGAGCACCCCGCAGCAGATCCCGAGCCCGGTTTGGCCATGGTACGCAATGGGCGCCGCAGGCATCGTGACCCTCGTCGCATCGTTCGTCCCCCCGCCCGACGCCGTCCAACAAGAGCTCTCCCGCATCCTGTATGTCCATGTGCCGGCCGCGTGGCTCGCCTATGTCTCGTTCGGGGTCACGATGCTCGCCTCGGCCCTGTACCTGTGGAAGAAGAACCTCACATGGGACCGCATCGCCGCCGCCTCGGCTGAAGTCGGTGTCCTGTTCACCGGCATGACTCTCGTCATCGGGATGATCTGGGGGAAATCGACCTGGGGAGTCTGGTGGACATGGGACGCCCGCCTCACGCTCACCGCGATCATGTTCTTCGTCTACCTCGGCTACCTCGCCCTTCGCCGCTCCACCGACGACCTCGAAGCAAGGGCGAGCCGGGCCGCCATCCTGGGCGTGCTCGCCGTCGTCCAGATACCGCTCGTCCACTTCTCCGTCGTGTGGTGGCGGGGCCTGCACCAGACCCCGTCGCTGCTCAAACCCGCATCGGTCGACATGGACACACCCATGGTCATCACGCTGTTCGTCGCCGTTGCGATGTTCACCGTCATGTATGTCGCGATGATGTTCAAACTCGTCGAACTCGGGAAGCTCCAAGACCAGGTTCTCCTCGCCGAACACGCAGACGCCGCGCCCGTCGCAGGCTCGGCCGTGACGGCACCGTCGCTCGGAGGTGAGTCCTGATGGACACCGCAGAGCAGTGGAACTGGGTGGGGCTCGCCTTCGGGGCGACCTACATCAGCCTCGTGGTGTTCGCCGCATCGATCGCGGCGCGCATCAACAAGGCACGGGAGAAGCTCGGGAAATGAAGCGGTACGCCCGGTTCCTGATCCCCGCAGGCATCATCGTCGTCGTCCTCGTCGTCCTGCTCGTCAACCTGTCCGCATCGCTCGTGTACTACTCCACACCGGCCGAAGTCCTCGAACGGTCGCCGTCAGCGGAACGGTTGCGGCTCGGTGGACGGGTCATGCCCGATTCGGTGATCGACGGCGGCACCACTGTGACCTTCACCGTTGCCGACTGCGACACGAGCGTCACCGTCGTCCATGCCGGTGTTCCTCCCCAGCTGTTCCAAGAAGGCATCGGCGTGGTCGTGGAAGGAACATGGGACGGGACGGTGTTCGCGTCGGACACGATGCTCGTCAAACACGACGAGCAGTACCGCTCAGACGACGAGCACTACGACACGGAACGCCACGCCTGTAGCGACGCATGATCGCCACCGCAGGCTACGCGGCGATCCTCGTCGGGCTCGGGGCAGCCGTCACCCTCGCCGTCAAGGGAGCGAGGGCAGCCGGTGACCGGTCGGCCGTCGCGGTCCCGATCAGGGTCCTCGTCGCTGCTGCTGTCGCTGCGTTCGTCCTCCTCGAGATCGGCATCCTGACCCACGACTTCTCGATCGCCTATGTCGCGAACAACACGGCGACCACCACACCGCTGATCTTCCTGTTCGCAGGTGGCTGGGCCGCGCTCGAAGGATCCGTCGTGCTGTGGGCACTCATGCTCGCCGTCTTCATCTGGCTCGTGTACCGCTCCCGGGCGTCACAGGACCGCCTCGGGGTTGCTGCGCTCGCCGTCATGGGAGGCGTCGCCGTGTTCTGGTTCGGGCTCATGGCCGTTGCGGCGAATCCGTTCGCGGTGTGCACCGAAGTCGTTGGCGGCGTCTGCGCCAACGACTCGTGGTGGCCGCTTGCGTCGACCGTGGCGCCCGCCGAAGGGCTCGGGCCGAACCCGCTGCTCCAAAACCACATCCTGATGGCGGTCCACCCGCCGATGCTCTATGTCGGCTATGTCGGGATGACCGTGCCGTTCGGGTTCGCGATCGCCGCCCTGTGGCTCAGGGAAACCGGCGCGTCGTGGCTCGACCGAACCCACCGCTGGACCCTCATCGCGTGGGTGTTCCTCACCACCGGCATCTTCTTGGGGGCGTGGTGGTCATACGAGGTCCTCGGATGGGGCGGCTACTGGGCGTGGGACCCCGTCGAGAACGCCGCGTTGCTTCCGTGGCTCGCCGCGACCGCGTTCTTGCACTCGGCGCTCGTCCAGCGGCGCCGGGGCATGCTCCAGGCGTGGAACTTCATGCTGGTGATCGCGGCGTTCTCGCTCACGATCCTCGGCACCTTCCTGACACGGTCCGGGGTCATCGCATCGGTCCACTCCTTCACCCAGTCTGCGGTCGGCCCGTCGATCCTGACCTTCCTCCTCATCGTGGTCGTCGGATCTCTCGCCCTGTTCGCCGTGCGCGCTCCCGACATCTCCCAAGCGCCTCGCCTCGACTCGCTCGTGTCGAGGGAAGGCTTCATCCTCGCCAACAACCTGCTCCTCACCGTGCTGACCTTCACGGTCCTGTTCGGCACTATGTATCCCCTCATCGTCGAAGCGATCGCCGGGGACGAAGTGGCCGTTGGGAGGCCGTTCTTCGACAAGGCGGCGGTCCCGCTCGCGCTCCTTTTGCTCCTCACGATCGGGATCGGGTCGGTGGCCCCGTGGCGGGTCGCGACCGGAACGGTGCTGTGGAAGCGGCTCCGGTGGGCCATCGCCGCGGGGCTCACCGCAGGCGCCGTCGCGGTCGTAGCCGGTCTCGACTCGGTCGGTGTCCTCGTGACCCTCGTCGTCGCCGTCTTCGTCATCGCAGCACTTGTCATCCGCTCCGCAGAGGTCGTCGGCGCACGGCCAGAGCCGGTATTCGCTGCGATGGGCAAGGTCGCGTCGAACGATCCCGGCTACTGGGGCGGCCAGGTTGCGCACCTCGGTGTGGCGCTCGTCGCTATCGCGCTTGCAACCACCAGCGGGCTCGCCGTGCGAGAAACCGTCCAGATCGACCAAGGCGGAACCGCCGTCGTCGGTGGCCACTGCCTGTCGTATGTGGCGCCGTTCGAAAGGGTCAGTGCGCACCGCACGGTGAGCGGCGTGTCGATCCTCGTCCTCGACGAGGCCTGCTCCGACCAGCGGGCACGCCTTGAACCAAGTGTCAACACCTACCCGGGGGTCTCCCAGCCCGTCGGCACCCCCGATGTGTGGACATCGTTGCGCAGCGATGTGTATGTCGGCCTCGCCGGCGGCACACCGGAGTCGGTGCTGCTCAATGTGTTCATCTTCCCGTACCAGTGGCTGCTGTGGTTCGGTGGCATGGTGATCGTTGCCGGCGGTGGCCTTGCGATGATGCGGAAACCGGCACGACACCGGCGAGCGTCAGAGCCCTCACAGGCACAAGGGGCCACCCATGAATGACACAATGAAGACCCTGCTTCCCATTGCGGTTGGCGCCATCGCGCTCGGCATCATCGTCGTCGGGCTCGCCGGAGGCACCGGCTCCGCGCCGACCGTCGACGATCGCGTCGAAGCGCTCGCAGCATCGATCAAGTGCCCGTTCTGCAGCGGGGAATCGCTCGCAGACAGCGGTTCGGCGGTCGCAGCCGACTACCGGGCATTGATCGCGCAACGAATCGAAGCCGGCGCGACCGACGACGAGATCCTCGACGAGTTTGCCGCCAACTTCGGTGATGCCTACATCCTCGACACCTCGACCAGCGGATGGCAGCTCGCTTTGTGGGCGATCCCTGTCGCGGCCCTCATCGGCGGCATCGTCGCGGTGGTCGGCATCAAACGGGCATCCGGGCGACCATGACACGCCACGACCGCACCATCGAAGAGATCGACGACCTCAACCGTGAGATCGCCGAGGTCGCAGAACAGCTCGCAGAGGGGGACATCGACGAGGCAACCGCCGCCGAGCTCACGGACAAGTACACGGCACGGCTCGGAACGCTTATCGATGCGCGAAGCACCGAACCAGACGACGAGCCGGCAGCGCGTGGTGCCCTCACCCGGCGTGCCAAGGCTGGCATCGGGATCGTTGGCGTGGCGGTCGTCGCCATCGCGGTGTTCGCCGTCGTGTCCCTCGCCGGCGACGGGACGACCGGCCTCGAAGGCGTCGCCCAGGAGGTCCTCACCGACGGGAACGGGCGCGACCTCTCGACGATCTCGAACGAGGAGATGGAACAGGTCGTCGCCCAGAACCCGAGCGTCGTCCCGATGCGGCTCGCGCTTGCACGGAGGTACTTCGAGGCGGGCGAATTCGACAAGGCACTCGACCACTACTTCGTCATCCTCGACAACGAACAACACCCCGAAGCCCTCGCCAATGTCGGATGGATGACCTACCTCAGCGGCTATCCCGATGTTGCTGTCGCCTATGTCGAAGCGGCACTCGAACGGGACCCGACCTACCTCGTTGCGAAGTGGTACCTGGCCAACATCTATGTGGCACTCGATCGCGGCGACGAAGCGATCGTCCACCTCGTCGCCGTCGCGGAAGCGGATGAGACCCCGACCGACATCAAAGACCGCGCCGTTGAACTCATCAGCCAGATCGAATCGCCCGATGGCTGAGCCCACAACCGGGCGTGGCTCAAAGATGGTGTGGGTCGCCATCGCCGGCGGGCTCGTGTTCGTGGTCCTCGCCACGGTGTTCGCGTCGCGGTTCGGTTCCGACCCGGGCATCACAAACTCGCCGCTCAAGGACAAGCCCGCGCCGACCAACCCGATCGCGCTCATGGACGGTTCAGGGGACATCTCGGTCGCCGACTATGCCGGTGACATCGTCGTCGTCAACTTCTGGGCGTCGTGGTGTTTCGGCTGCCGCACCGAGCACCCTGCCCTCACGCGCGCCGCTGCCGAGTATGAGGCATTCGGCACCACCTTCATCGCCGTCAACTACCAGGACGACCAGCACCGCGCCGAAGCGTTCCTCGACGAACTCGGACGAAGCCCGCAGACCGTCTATACCGTCGACGAAGGATCGGCGACCGCCTTCGCATGGGGCGTCCTCGGCCTCCCCGAGACCTTCTTCGTCGACCGGGAAGGCATCGTGGTCGGCAAGGTCTCGGGACCGATCAGCTACGAGCTGTTGAGCGCAACCATCGACCGGATCATCGTCGGCGACGCCATCGATGATGTCGTGACCGGGGATGTCGAAAACCGGTGACGGCCAGCCGGCGGCGGTGCGCTACCGGACCTCCAAGGCCTCCATCAGGCGTTCGGTGACGCCGGTGATCTCATCCACCGCCCGATCGAACGCCTCCCGATTGTGGGAGGCAGGGCGTGTGAACCCCGAGACCTTCCGCACATACTGCCGGGCGGCTTCCTCCATCGCCGCACGGTCGTGGATGACCTGTCCGTCCCTGAGCCGGTGAATCGATCTGCACATGCGCCTCTCCTCGGTCGAGCCGCCATCGTACGGCCGGCCCGCAGACGCTGTGCCCTCGGACAGTCAGCATTCCGGGCGCTACGCCAGTGCCGGGCCTTAGCATCGCTGCCACAGCAATCCTGAAAGGGATCATGGCCTCGGAAGCCGACTATCGCCTACCGCGGACGGTGCTGCCCGTCCACTACGCAATCACCCTCGAACCCGATCTCACGGCAGCGACCTTCTCGGGTGTCGTGGCGATCGATATCGAGGTCATCGAACCGACCCCGACGATCGTGCTGAACGCGATCGAGCTCGATCTGGAATCGGCAACGGTCGCCACCGATGGCACCGAACACACCGGCACCGTCACCCTCGACGCGGAGGCCGAGCGAGCGACCATCACGCTCGAGTCGCCGCTTCCGACCGGCCCGGCGGTACTGAGGATCGAATTCACCGGAATCCTCAACGACGACCTCCGTGGCTTCTACCGGTCGGTGTACACCGACGCCGACGGCAACGAGCACACCATCGCGACAACCCAGTTTGAAGCGACCGACGCCCGCCGTGCGTTCCCGTGCTGGGACGAACCCGACCTCAAGGCAAGCTTCCAGACAACGCTCGTCGTCGACGATGGCCTCACCGCCGTCACCAACGGGGGCGAGGTCGCCCGCACCACCCTCGACTCCGGCAAGGTCGCGATCCGTTTCGCCGACACCATCGAGATGTCGACTTACCTCGTGGCGTTCGTCGTCGGGGAACTGGAGGCGACCGACCCCGTCGATGTCGACGGCGTGCCCCTGCGGATCGTCACCCCTCCCGGCAACTCCCACCTCACCGACTTCGCGCTCGAAATGGGTACCCATGCGCTTCGCTTCTTCGCCCACTACTACGACATCCCGTATCCGGGCGACAAGCTCGACATGGTCGCCATCCCTGACTTCGCATTCGGCGCCATGGAGAACCTCGGCTGCATCACCTACCGCGAAACCGCCCTGCTGCTCGACCCGGCAACGGCGACCCAGGCAGAGCGGACCCGAGTCGCCGATGTGATCGCGCACGAGATCGCGCACATGTGGTTCGGTGACCTCGTCACCATGAAGTGGTGGAACGGCATCTGGCTCAACGAAGCGTTCGCCACCTTCGCTGAGATCAAATGCGTCGACGCCTACAAACCGCAGTGGAAGCGGTGGCTGTCGTTTGCTGCGATGCGGACCGCAGGCCAGGAAGTCGATGCCCTCTTATCGACCCGCCCGGTTGAGTTCGAGGTCGCATCACCGGACGAGGCGAACGCCATGTTCGATGTCCTGACATACCAGAAGGGTTCGACGGTGCTTCGGATGCTCGAACGCTTCATCGGCGAGGACGCGTTCCAAGCAGGTGTCACCGCGTACCTCAAGAAGCACCGCTACGGGAACACCGATGCACGAGACCTGTGGGTGTGCCTCGAAGCGGCATCGGGCCAGCCGGTCGGCGAGATCATGGACACATGGATCCTCCAAGGGGGGTATCCGCGGCTGTCGGTAAACCGTGAAGGTGACGGGTTCTCGCTGACGCAGGAACCGTTCCGGCTGATCGGGTCCGGCGAAGGGATCTGGCAGGTTCCGGTCCTGTACTCGTCGTCAACGGGGGAGGGGAAGGTCGTCGTCGGGGACGAACCCGTCACGATCGACGCGGCGGACGACCTCATCGTCGATGCCGGAGGCGAGGGCTTCTACCGGGTCGCATACGCCGACGATCTCTTCGCGGGGATCATCGAACGACTCCCGAACCTCGACCCGATCGAGCGCTACTCGGTTGTGTCAGATGCTCAAGCGGCGATGCTCAAAGGGGACATGCGCGCCCAAAAGTACCTCGATCTCGTCGACCGGTTGAGGGACGAGGACGAGGTCGATGTGTGGTCGATCGCCCTGTCCGGTATCGACACCCTCGACCGGGTCATCGCGACCGACGACCGCCCCGAGCTCCAAGCCTATGTGCGGCGCTTGGTCTCGCCGAAGGCAAGCGAGCTCGGCTGGGCGGCGAGAGAAGGCGACTCGGACCGTGTCCGCCAGATGCGGGGTCTTCTGCTGCGCACGCTCGGGAACCTCGGTGCGGATCCGTCTACGATCGCGACTGCCACCGATGTGTACGACGGGGGCGACAACACGGATGCTGAGATCATCGACGCGGCCTTGATGATCGTCGCAGCCAACAGTGGCGCGGAACGCTTCGACGAGCTGATCGATAAGTCCAAGAACGCAACCAACCCGCAGCACACCATCAAGTATCTGCGAGCAGCGACCCAGATCCGTGACCCGGAAGCGGCCGAGCGGCTGTTCCACATGGTGCTCGAAGGCCAGGTCAGGACACAGGACTCGTTCTGGGTGCTCGCTTTGCTGATCGGGCACCGTGAGAACGGCCCGATGATCTGGGGACTCATCGAAAAGCACTGGGAGGCGGCCCTCGCGGTGATCCCACCGGTGACCAAGCGGCGAATCCTCGATCTGATTCCGAACCGTTCCGAACCCGAAATCGCGCCGAGGATCGAACGCTGGCTCGGCGACCATCCCATCCCCGGTGTCGAACTCGCGACGAGCCAGCAGCTCGAGCTCCTCCGTGTCAATGTCGGGCTCCGCGAACGCGAAAGCACCCGCCTCGGCGACGCACTCCGCGGCACCTCCACATAGCCTCATTCGATCGCCCGCTACTGCCAAGGTACAGCCCTCTGGTCGCGGACCGCGCGATGTGGCATGCTCGCGACATGTCCTTCGCTGGTTCGGCCCGTCATGCGTTGTATGCTCGACTTGAGGATGTGCTGGGAACCGAGCACGCGGACACGCTGATGGCCCATCTCCCGACAAGCGCCAATGACGAGGCCGCCACCCGTGGCGACATCGTTCGCCTTGAGACCCACTTCGACGCGCTTGAGTCGCGACTTGACGCGCTCGAGTCGCGTCTTGATCGGCTGGAAGGGCGCTTTGACCGTCTCGAGGAGCGTTTCGACCGATTCGAATCGCGAATCGGGGAGATGTATGACATCATCATCGAGCAGCAGCGGTTCTACACGCGCAACACGGTCTGGTCGATGGTTGGGATGACCGCCATCTTCAGCCTCATCGTCACGCTCGTCGGCTGACGGTCCCCCGGTCGCCGTTGGTGGTTCTAGTCTGCGATCCGAATGCTCGCGGGAAGGAAGCCGGTGCAGGTCGTTGTCGATGGGTCGCCGCTGACGATCGACGAGGTTGTCGCTGTTGCGTACGGGGACGCCGAAGTCGTTGTCGGGGACGGGCTCGACGAACGCATGGCGCCCGCCGCCGAGCTCGTCGACCGGGTGGTGGCCGACGACCGGATCGTCTACGGCATCACGACCGGATTCGGCGCTCTCGCGAGCACCCACATCCCGCCCGACCGGGCGACCGACCTCCAGTACGACCTCATCCGTAGCCACGCGGCAGGGGTCGGTGAACTCATGCCCGCCGAGATCGTCCGTGCCATGCTGCTGTGCAGGGCACGCACCCTTGCGCAGGGCCATTCCGGTGTGCGCCCCGCCGTCGTGCGAGCCCTCATCGACCTGCTACGCAACGGCATCCTCCCCGCCGTTCCGTCGCAGGGATCCGTCGGGGCATCCGGCGACCTCGCACCGTTCGCCCATCTCGCCCTCCCCCTCATCGGCGAAGGTCTCGTGCTGTCCGACGACGGTCCCGTGCCGTCGGGTCCCGTGCTCGAAGCTGCCGGGATCGAGCCACTCGCCCTCCGGCCGAAGGAGGGATTGTCGCTGCTCAACGGAACCGAAGGGATGCTCGCAATGGGCTGTCTCGCCGTGCACCGTGCCCGCCAGCTCGTCGACGCGAACGATGCGGCGTGCGCCCTCAGCGTCGAGGCCCTCATGGGGTCGACCCGACCATTCGAACATCGGGTCCATGCCCTCCGGCCACATCCCGGACAGACCGAATCGGCGGCAAGGATCGGCAGGCTCCTCGAAGGATCCGAGATCTCCAAGATGCATCACGACGACTTCACGCACAAGGTCCAGGACGCATACAGCCTCCGGTGCGCCCCCCAGGTCCACGGTGCGGTCCGTGACACGATCGCCCGCGCAGAGTCGGTCTTCGGCATCGAACTCGGGTCCGTTGTCGACAACCCGATCGTGTTCCCAGACGATCGCGATGTCATCTCTGCCGGGAACTTCCATGGCCAGCCGCTCGCCTTCGCGCTGGACTTCCTCGCCATCGCCGTGACCGAGCTCGGCTCGATCTCCGAGCGAAGGACCGATCGCCTCCTCGACCCCGACCGATCGAGCGGGCTCACACCGTTCCTCGCGACCGAGCCCGGCGTGTCGAGCGGGTACATGATCACCCAGTACACCGCAGCGGGGATCGTTGCTGAGAACCGTGTGCTGTCCCACCCTGCGTCGGTCGAGTCGATCCCGACCTCGGGCCTCCAGGAGGACCATGTGTCGATGGGGTGGGGAGCCGCAACGAAGCTCAACACGATCCTGACCAACACCGCCCGTGTGATCGCCGTTGAACTGATGTGTGCGGCCCAAGGCGCCGAACAGCGCGAGGCGGCCCTCGCCCCCGGTACCGCAACCGTGAAGAACCTCGTCCGATCGGTGTGCAAACCCCTCGTCGCAGACCGACCGCCCGGCCCTGACATGGAGGCCATTGCGAACCTCATCGAGACCGGGGCATTCAGCCGGATCGGAGCACCATGACCAACGCAGCATTCGCATACGGCACCGGCCCCCGGACCGTGTCGGCACCAACGGGTTCCGACCTCACCGCCAAAGGCTGGCTCCAAGAGGCCGCTCTCCGGTGTCTCCTCAACAACCTCGACCCCGAGGTCGCTGAGGCCCCGATGGACCTCGTCGTGTACGGAGGGCGGGGGAAAGCTGCTCGGAACTGGGACGCTTTCGACGCCATTGTGGAGTCGCTCGTCGACCTCGACAACGACGAGACGCTCCTGATCCAGTCGGGGAAGCCGGTCGGTCGGTTCCGCACACACGAGATGGCGCCGAGGGTCCTGCTCGCGAACTCGAACCTCGTTCCGGACTGGGCGAACTGGGAGCACTTCTGGGACCTCGAGGAAGCCGGCCTGATGATGTACGGGCAGATGACGGCAGGTTCGTGGATCTACATCGGGACCCAAGGCATCCTCCAAGGCACCTACCAGACCTTCGCGGCGATCGCCGACCAGCGCTTCGGAGGATCTCTCACCGGAACGCTCACGCTCACCGCCGGTCTCGGAGGGATGGGCGGGGCGCAGCCACTCGCCGTGACGATGAACGGTGGCGTGTGCCTCGCCGTCGAGATCGACCCCGACCGCATCCGCAAGCGGCTCGACACCCGCTATGTCGACGAGGTCGCAGACACCCTCGACGGCGCGGTGGCAGCGGCGCTCGAAGCGAAGGCCGCGGGCGAAGCGACATCGATCGCGGTTGTCGGCAACGCAGCCGATGTCTTCGCGGACCTCCTCGCCCGCGGGACCGACATCGACATCGTCACCGACCAGACCTCGGCGCACGATCCGCTCAACGGGTACATCCCCGCTGGCATGACCCTCGCGCAAGCCGACGCCCTTCGTGCCGAGGAACCCGCCGAATATGTCCGTCGCGCGAGGGCATCGATGGCAGCGCACTGTGCGGCGATGGTCGGCTGGCAACACGCAGGCGCCGAAGTGTTCGACTACGGGAACAACCTGCGTGGGGAAGCTGTCGAAGGCGGCTACGCCGACGCCTTCTCCTACCCCGGCTTCGTCCCCGCCTACATTCGGGACCTGTTCTGTGAAGGTCTCGGCCCGTTCCGGTGGATCGCGTTGTCGGGTGACCCGGCCGACATCGGGGCCACCGACGACGCCCTCAGAGAGCTGTTTCCCGACGATGTGGCGCTGCGCCGGTGGCTCGACATGGCCGAGGAGCGTGTCGCGTTCCAGGGTCTTCCCGCGCGCATCTGCTGGCTCGGCTACGGGGAACGCCACCGGGCAGGCATCGCCTTCAACGACCTCGTCCGCACCGGAGCTGTGTCGGCTCCGATCGTCATCGGACGCGACCATCTCGATTCTGGCTCGGTGGCCTCCCCGTACCGGGAAACCGAAGCGATGCGCGATGGGTCCGATGCCGTTGCGGACTGGCCGATCCTCAACGCGCTGCTCAACACGGCGTCGGGAGCTGCGTGGGTTGCGGTCCATCACGGCGGGGGCGTCGGGATGGGCAAGTCGATCCATGCCGGTGCGCAGGTCGTCGCCGACGGTACCGACGCTGCTGCGCTGCGGATCGAACGCGTCCTCACCAACGACCCGGGGATGGGTGTCATTCGCCACGCTGACGCCGGGTACGACCTCGCGATCGATGTTGCCCGCCGTCGCGGTGTCCGGATCCCGATGCTTGACCGCTGAACCGTGTCCGACCTCCTCATCTCCAACATCGGCCAGCTCGTGACCAACGCACCGGGCCACCAGGGGCCGCTCGGCACCGTCGATGACGCCGCGGTTGCGGTTCGTCACGGCACCATCGCCTGGGTCGGGGAATCGGCAATGGTGCCGCCCGAGCACCGGGATCTGCCACGCCTCGACGCAGACGGCCACGCCGTCGTTCCCGGGTTCATCGATCCCCACACGCATGTCGTGTTCGCCGGTGATCGGGCGCATGAACACGCGATGCGTCTTGCGGGGGCCAGCTATGAAGCGATCCAGGAAGCTGGAGGTGGGATCTACGCGACGGTCATCGCCACGAGGGAGGCATCGCTGGCAGACCTCGTTCTTGCGTCCCACACCCGGGTCGCCCGCATGCTCGCCTCGGGTACCACCACCGTCGAGGTCAAGACCGGATACGGCCTCGACACGGCGACCGAGACCAAGATGCTCGATGCGATCGATGCGATCGACGCAAGCCTCCCGATCGACATCGTCCGGACCTTTCTCGGCGCCCATGTGGTCGCACCCGAGTTTGCAGGTGACCGTGGGGCGTATGTGGACCTTGTCGCGGACGAGATGCTCAACGCGGTGGCGGACAGGGTCGATTTCGTCGATGTGTTCTGCGACTCGGTCGCGTTCACCGTCGCCGAGACCCGAAGGATCCTCGAAGCGGCTCGCACGAAAGGACTGCGGGTGCGGCTCCACGCCGACCAGTTGTCCCATACCGGGGGAGCGGCACTCGCCGCCGAGGTGGGAGCGGTGGCAGCCGACCACCTCGACTTCGCGACCGACGCCGATCTGGTTGCGCTCGCGCGCTCGGGAACGGTTGCGGTCCTCCTTCCGGGGGTGTCGCTCACGATGGTCGAGCCACCCCCCGATGGGCGCCGGTTCATCGACGCCGGGGTCACCGTTGCGCTCGCGACCGACTGCAATCCGGGAACATCGTATGTCGAGACGATGCCGTTCATTGTCGCCCTCGCAGCGACCACCTCCGGCCTCACACCCGAAGAAGCGCTCTGGTCCGCCACCGCAGGCGGCGCCGTTGCGCTCGGCCTGAAGGACCGTGGCGTCATCGCCGCAGGCAAGCTCGGCGATCTCGTGATGCTCGACGCTGCGTCGTATGAACACCTCGTCTACCGCCCGGACGGGGACCTCGTCCGTCGAGTCATCAAGCGCGGCGTGGTGCTGTGACATCGGGCCTCGCCGATAGTCTTGCCAGCCACATGCGTCCGTACTTGACCCGCGAACACCCGATCCGGATGGCCCACCGGGGCAGCCGCGTCCTGTGGCCCGAGAACACGCATCACGCCTTCGACGGAGCGGCACAGTTCGGCTTGTGCTACATCGAGACCGATGTGAGGGTGACCCGCGACGGGGTGGTCGTCGTGTTCCACGACGAGACCCTCGAACGCACAACGAACGGCGTCGGCGCGGTCGCGGACTGGGACTGGGACGACTTGAGACACCTCGATGCTGCCTACCGGTTCTCACCTGACGCCGAATCGTTCCCGCTGCGGGGCACCGGAATCGGGATCCCCCGCCTTGACGACACCTTCGACACCTTCCCTGGCATCCATTTCAACATCGACCTCAAGGGACGCAACGCCGAATGGTCGGTCGCTGATGTCGTTGTTCGCAAGCGAAAACAGGACGAAGTTCTCGTCGGGGGCTTCATCGACACCCGCACGGCCCGGTTCCGGAGGATCACGAAGGGAAGGGTCGCGACCTCGGCAGGGTCGACCACCGCGACGGCCATGTACGCGGCCTCGCGAGTCGGGCGGACGATCAATCGAGGCGTCGACGCGTACCAGTTGCCCCACAAGATCACGGGTGCACGGATCGACCAGAAACTGGTCGACGCCATCCACGCGGCCGGGGCACAGGTGCACCTGTGGACGGTCGACGACCGAGATGACATGCTCCGGTTCCTCGCGATGGGCGTCGACGGCATCATCACCGACCGCCCCGATACGCTCAACGCGGTTCTTGGGGGGGACAAGGAATGACCCATGGAAGCCTCATCGGTCCCATTGTCCGGCTCCAGGTCCAGAAGTACCCCATCAAGGCGAAGGGAACCGGCTACATGCCTGAAGGCATCCTCGCCGTCGACCGCGCGTCGGTCGACGCCTCGGGGATGCTTGGTCACCACGACGACACCTGGGTTGTCGACGCCCACCACCGAACACACCCCATGTCGCGTGGGGGCGGTCGACGACCGCTGTCGGTCGGGTTCACCGGCCACTACCGCCTCATGGCGGATCGCTTCGGATCCGCGCCGTATGGGATTGCCGGGGAGAACATCCTGATCGACGGACCACCCCTGGCGCTCGAAGACCTCGTGGAAGGTCTCGTCGTCGAGACGACACATGGGACCCTCATCGCACTGGAAGGGGCACGGGTTGCCGCCCCATGTCTCGAATTCACCTCCTTCATGCTCGGACTGGACCATGTGGGGACACTTGAAGAGCTCGAAGGCCCACTCGCCGACCTCCACGACGGACGCCGCGGGTTCATCGTTGCCGCCAACGGGGCCGAATCCGCCGTCGAGGTGGCCGTCGGCGACCGAGTCCGCTTCGCAGGGGCAAGATGACCGTGTCCACGCAGCAGAAGATCCGGTATTCGGACTGTGACCCGCAGGGAATCGTGTTCAACGGCAACTACGCAAGGTACTGGGACGACGCGATGACCGACTGGATCGAAGACGCCGGATACGGCGGCCCGGAGCTCGGCGGCATCGGTGTCGATGTGGTCGCAGCGAGAATGGAGATCGACTTCAAGGCATCGGTGCGTCTCGGCGATGTGATCGAAACAACGGTGTCGGTCGGTTCGCTCGGCAACACCTCGATGACGCTCGGGTTCGTCACCACACGGATGTCCGACGGCGCCGTCGTTGCGTCCGGAAGGGAAGTCATCGTGTTCGTCGACCCTGAACAGTTTCGACCGGTCCGGATTCCCGATGATGTGCGCAAGGTGCTCGGAGCGCTCTGACTGTTGTACCGCGTGTGCCCGAATCCTCAACCGATCCGGAACGGGATCCCGTTCATCATGACGAGGCAATCGACGACCCGGTCGCGTGCCGCTTCGAAACCGAGGCGCTCGAAGAGCTCGTACGGTTCACCGTTGTGCTGGTGGTAGACCGTCAAGCCGTCGGCTCGCTCAAGGATGTAGAGGCCGTCCGCGGGACCGGGGATCGTCCGTCCGAGTGCTCTGAGCGCCGATAGGTCGGGGATCTCTGCGATCAGGTCGACGCGTTCGACCGTGAGCGCCTCCCGGAAATCCGAGCCCGTGGTTGCACGCCGTCCGAGCATCGCAGAAGCCACGGCGTGGGCCCGACGCTCGAGAATCGCCCTTGCCTGCTCCTGACGCGTGAAGCTCACGACACGACAGGCAGATACCAGGGCCGGGCAGTCTCGAACCGGTCGATCTCGGTCTCGTGTTCGAGGGACAGAGCGATGTGATCGAGGCCGTTGACGAGGCAGTGCTTGACGAACGGATCGATGTCGAATGTGGCATCGAACCCGTCCGCCGTCACGGTCTGGGCGGGGAGGTCGATTGTGACCGGCCCCCCTGTCGTCGTGGCGATCTCGACGAGCCGGTCGACTTCCTCCGTCGACAGTTCGACGGTGAGGAGTCCGACCTTCGAACAGTTGGTACGGAAGATGTCGGCAAACGACGGAGCGATGACTGCGCGGAAGCCCCAATCCTCAAGCGCCCACGGTGCATGCTCGCGGGACGACCCGGAGCCGAAGTTGTCCCCGGTCACAAGGATCACGGCGTCACGGTACCGAGGCTGATTGAGCACGAAGGTGGGATCGGGTTCGCCTTCGCGGTCCGACGCCCAGTCGAAGAACAGGAATTCGCCGAAGCCCGATCGTTCGACCCGTTTGAGGAACTGTTTCGGGATGATCTGATCAGTGTCGATGTTCGCCCGCGGGAGCGGTGCGGCAATGCCATGGATCGTGTCGACGGACCGCATCACAGGCCGTCCCTGATGTCGACGAAGTATCCGCTGACTGCGGCAGCGGCCGCCATGGCGGGCGAAACCAAGTGGGTGCGCCCTCCTCGTCCCTGGCGCCCCTCAAAGTTCCGGTTCGAGGTCGACGCGCACCGTTCCTCCGGTTGGAGGACATCGGGGTTCATCGCGAGACACATCGAGCAGCCCGCTTCACGCCACTCGAGACCGGCGGCGCGGAACACGGCGTCGAGGCCCTCTGCCTCGGCCTGCTGCTTGACGAGGCCCGACCCTGGTACGACAAGCCCCGTGACGGTGTCGGCGACTCTTCTGCCTTGGAGCACCGCCGCAGCCGCCCGGAGATCCTCGATCCGCCCGTTCGTGCAGGATCCGATGAACACGCGATCGATCGCGATGTCGGTGATCCTCTTGCCTGGCTCGAGATCCATGTACGCGAGGGCCCGGGTGATCGAGTCGCGCTCGAGCGGATCGTCGGTGTCGTCGGGGTGTGGGATACGGCTGGTCACAGGGAGGGTCTGGCCGGGGTTCGTCCCCCACGACACATGGGGCTCGATCGTCGCTGCGTCGATGATGACCTCCGCATCGAAGGAAGCACCCTCGTCGGACCCGATGCCGCGCCATGTCTCGAGTGCCTCGTCCCACGCGGTGCCCGAAGGTGCCATCGGCCGTCCCTTGAGGTAGGCGAAGGTGGTCTCGTCCGGTGCGATCATCCCCGCCCGTGCACCGGCTTCGATGGTCATGTTGCACACGGTCATGCGTCCTTCCATCGACAGTGCCTCGATCGTCGAGCCGCGGTACTCGATGACATGCCCGGTTCCACCTGCCGTGCCGATGCGGGCGATGATGGCCAGAATGATGTCCTTTGCGGTAACGCCCGTCGGCAGCGTGCCGTCGACGGTGATCGCCATCGATTTGGGCTTCGATTGCTGGAGCGTCTGGGTGGCGAGTACATGCTCGACTTCTGAGGTCCCGATGCCGAAAGCGAGCGCTCCGAACGCGCCGTGGGTCGCCGTGTGGGAATCCCCGCACACGATCGTCATTCCTGGCTGGGTGACACCTTGCTCGGGTCCGATGACATGGACTATGCCCTGCCGCTCGTCATCGATGTCGAACAGGCGGATCCCTTCGCGTTGTGTGTTCGCTCGGAGCGTCGCGATCTGCTTCCGTGAGAGCGGGTCGTCGATGCCCTGATCCCTCGGTGTCGTCGGTACGGCATGATCGATGGTCGCGAGGGTGAGATCGGGTCGCCTGACCGGTCGATGAGTCATTGAGATCGACTCGAAGGCCTGCGGTGATGTGACCTCGTGGACGAGGTGCAGGTCGATGTAGATGAGGGCCGAACCGTCGGCGTCCTCGTGCACGACATGGCTGTCCCACACCTTGTCAAGCATGGTCCGTGGCTTCGTCATGTCGCTCCTCGCCGGGTTCGGTGAGTGACCGGCAGGCTAATGCTCACCAGCTACGACCCCGCCGCGTCCAGCACGCCGGATGTGTCGCGCGTACCCAGGGTTCCCGTTCAACGAAAAGGTACTCCCTCGTCCACAGAAGCGGCCGTACCGTGGGCCACAGTTGACCTTTCAGTCGAACGGGAACCCTGGGTACGCGGAGTGGTGGGTCGCGGTTCTACGATGCGGGGATGTCGCTCGTTCTCGCCGTCGTTGCAGCTGTTGTCCTCGCGCCGCCGTTCGGAGCAGCATCGGCGACCGCGGTCGATGACACCGACGGACTCGTCGTCGAGGTCGTCGTCCAGTTCGACGCCGCTGCCGAGGCGGTCATCGTCCGGCCCCATTCGGACTTCGAGGAGCTCCCACCGACCGCAATGGCGGTGCAAGACGACGGCACATGGATGGCATGGGTGCAGCTGCCGACCGCGCAGAACTGGCAGATCACATTCGAAGGATTCCACCCCGACGGCGAGGTGGACCTCTCCGAATCCACGGATCTCCTCTCGCTTGGTGTCGACCCCGTCGTCATCACATCGGAGGTGACCGCGCCCCTCCCATCCCAACCGCTCATCCCCGCCGGGTCGTGGTGGCTCATCATCGGTGTGGTCCTTGCCGTGGCGGCGCTCGGGGTCCTCGCCGCTTGGACCTTTGGGGCAGATCGCACATCGGCGGTCGCCGATGCGCACACCGAGATCGCCGCGATCGACGACGAATGAGCCGGCTCGGGTGAACCCGTCCACCGAGCTGCCGAGCGGCGGCGCCCGGCTACCGTTCCACTAACTTTAGCACAGAGCGCTAAAGTGACGGCATGTCTGGAGAACTGTACGACCCGGTCGCAAACCCATATGCGCCAGGGGCTGGGACGCCCCCGCCGGCGCTCGTTGGTCGGGACGCCGTGCTCGAACAGGCTGACATTGCGATGCGGCGCCTCATGGCGTCCCGAACCACCCAGCACCACCTGCTCACCGGATTGCGTGGTGTCGGCAAGACCGTGCTCGTGTGGAAGATGGCGGCGCTCGCCGAGCACCTGGGCTATCGGGTCATCAGGCTCGAGGCGCTCGGTGGTGACGACACGATTCGCAGTCTGCTCCGTCAGACACGCCGCATCGCGCAGGATTTCGGTTCGGGCCCGGCGCTGACCCGACTGATGCGTTCGATCGACTCGGTATCCATCACGGTTGCCGGTACCGGCATCGGCGTCGGGCGGGAGGTTGCGACACCGGATCGCGACGCTCTCATCGATGTGATCTCCGACCTCGGGGCCATCGCGTCTGGTGCCGGTGTCGGTGTGCTGGTTGCCCTCGACGAAGCACAGACACTCGCGCCGGACGATCTCCGGCGCATCCTTGCGGGAGTGCACCGATGCTCACAAGACGGCCTTGCGCTGTACTGCGTCCTTGCGGGATTGCCGAATCTGGTCGGCGATGTGGCGAAAGCAGTGACCTATGCAGAACGCATGTTCACCGTCGCCGAGCTCGGGCCACTGACACCCGACCAGGTTGTCCAGGCCGTTGCTCAACCGGCCGCCGAAATCGGTGTCCGTTGGTCAGACGCTGCGGCCGACGCCATCGTCGACCGTTCCGACGGGTTCCCGTTCTTCGTCCAGACCTGGGCCTACCACACCTGGAACGCCGCTGTGGACGACCCGATCTCGGCTGCCGATGTCGAGCGTGCGGCACCCCACGCCGAACATGCTCTGGACTCTTCGTTCTTCGCTGCACGGATTGCTCGCATCCCTGAATCGGAGGTTGCCTATGTGCAAGCCCTCGCTTCGCTCGGGCCGGGCCCACACCGATCCGGAGAGGTGGCGGCGGCGGCGGGCCGGACGACACCCCAGGTCGCAGCGTTTCGAGACCGCCTGATCAGCGAGGGCGTGATCTACGCACCCCGCTACGGATGGGTCGAGTTCGCCATCCCGCACTTCGACCGATTCGTCACCAGGGCGATTCCCCGATCCTGAGAGGGTGTCCGCGTGCAGCCGCTCCGGAGGAAAGACGCCGGTATTCAGCCCCGACGCCTGCGTGTGGCGGCTACCAGAGCCCCAGCGGCGAGTGCACCTGCACCGGCGATCAGCCACACCTTCTTGGGCGGGGCCGGAACGCGCGGCCCGAGGCTGACCGGCCGCTGGAACTTGAGGATGGGCCATCCTTGCTCTTCCGCCTCGTCCCGGAGCTCCTTGTCCGGATTCACCGGGACCGGGTTCCCGACGGCTTCGAGCATCGGCAGGTCGGTGAAGCTGTCCGTGTAGGCGAATGAGGCTTCGAGGTCGATCCCGTCGGCAGCCGCGACCTCCCGCATCGCGTCGGCCTTCCCCGGCCCCATCACATAGCGTTCGAGCTCGGGGACATACCGGCCGAGACCGTCGGTCCTGATCCGGGTCGCGATGACATGGTCGATCCCGACCATCCGTGCGATGGGCGTGACGAACTCCTCGGGACTCGCCGACACCACATACACCGAGCGGCCCGATCGGCGGTGCTCGTCGATGAGGAACAGGGCCTCGGCGAACACGAGCGGCTCGATCACTTCGTCGAGAGTCTGCGCGACGATCGCTTCGATTTCGGCACGATGCCAACCCGAAACCAAGTCGAGCATCTCGTTGCGGGCGCGTTCGAGGTCGTCCTCGTCTGCCCCGAAGAGCATGTAGGACAGCTGCGCGATCCCCAGTCGGACCAGCGTCCCGCGCCGGAGAAAACCCGCCTTGTACAGCGGGCGCCCGAACGCGAGCGTGGACGAACCGGCGATGATCGTCTTGTCAAGGTCAAAGAACGCGGCTGGTTTCATCATCGGGAAGTGTATCGGTCGGGTCCCGGTGCCAGATGAGCCCTCCTTCGGCGCATCACGGACCCCTTCCCCTTGACCGTGCAGTTCGATATGTTCTTGCTGCTTCCCCTCCTGCCAAACCAGGAGGAATCCCGTGGCGGTTGTCGCCCTGTGGCCGTCCAACGACTTGCTGTTGAGTCTGATCGCTCCCATCGGCCTTGCTGCGACGCGGCGACAGTGCCTCGTCATCGACCTCGAAGCAAACGGGCCTGCGATGCGTGCCCCGTTCAGCCTCGCGGATCTGGTGCGTGACGGGCCGACACGAGCACAGCTCGAACCGACCGGACCGGGTGTTGCCATCCTCCCGAACGGTGGTGTGTCGACATCGGACGCATCGACGGTGGTTTCGGCACTCGCGCAGCGCTGGCCCGATGTGGTACTCCGCTGCGACCCTTCCCTTCCGCCACCCCGGTCCGCAGTGTGTCTTGTTCCGCTCCTGCCCGAGCCATTCACACCGATGGGGGCCAACCGGATCGTGTATCAACAGCTCGGTTTCCCCGTCGACGCACCAGCCGGTTCCCTAGTGCTGCCCCGCCCGTCGCGACCGACCGTCGATGCGCTCGTCGCCTTGCGTGCACCGCCCGGCCGGTCGCGCTGGCTCCGCAAGCTGTCGACCATCTGGAGCACCGCATGAACGATGTCGACCGGATCGTGGCTTCGATCATCGGATCCGATGTACCCCTCGAGCGAGTCGCCGTCACCCGTGCCGCGGCCACCGTCAAACCCGATGAAGCACCGATCGCCCCCCACCGGGTCGTCCACGATGCGGTCGACGAGCTCGTCGGCCTCGGTCCGCTCGAGCGCCTCCTCCGCGACCCGACCGTGTCCGATGTGCTCGTCAACGGACCGGCCGAGATCTGGGTGGAGCGCTCAGGTGCGCTCGAACTGACCGATGTTGTGTTCTCGGGTGCCGATGCCATCGTTGGGGCGGTTCGGCGTGTGATCGCCCCGTTGGGACTGCGGCTCGACCGTGCGGTTCCCGCCGTCGACGCACGCCTCCCCGACGGTTCCCGGCTCCACGCAATCATCCCGCCCGCTGCCGTCGACGGCCCGATCGTCGCTGTGCGTCGGTTCCTCCACACCGTGGTCGATATGGAAGGCTTCGTCGCCATCGGAGGGATCGACCCCGACGGTGCCGAACTGCTTGAAGCGGCGGTTCGGTCCCGTGAGAACATCCTCGTCGCAGGCTCCACCGGGGCAGGCAAGACGACCCTGCTCAATGTGCTGTGCGCCGCAATCACCACCGGCGACCGGATCGTGACCATCGAAGATGCCGCCGAGCTCGACATTGCCGGTCATGTCGTCAGGCTCGAAGCCCATCCACCGAATGTCGAAGGCAAAGGCGAAGTGACGATCCGGTCGTTGCTCGCACATGCCCTCAGGCTCAGGCCGGACCGGCTCATCGTCGGGGAAGTGCGAGGCCCTGAGGCGCTCGACATGGTTCAGGCCCTCAACACCGGCCACGCCGGTTCGATGTCGACGGTGCACGCCAACGGCTCGGCTGAAGCACTCGCCCGTCTCGAGTCGCTGGCGTCGATGGTCACCTCGAACCTGTCGGTGTCGACGCTCCATGCCCAGATCCGTTCGGCGTTCGACCTCGTCGTGTTCGTCGAGCGAGCCGACACGGGACGGCGGGTCGGGTCAGTCCATCGTGTGGAGCCGACCACGCTCACGGAGATCTACCCGTGTTGATGTGGACCCTTGCGATCATCGCGGTGCTGTGCGGAGCCCCGTGGCTGCTGGTCGGTGCCGCGGTCCTCGTCGCCGTGACTCCGATGCCGGGGATGGTGGCGTTGGTCGCTGTCGGTGCGATCGCCGGTATCCGGGCTCGGCGAAGACAGGCGAAGGGACGATCCGAAGTCACCTTTCTGCGGTCGGTTGCGTCAACCGTCGCCGCGGGGGGAACGCTGCGGGACGGTGTTGTCGCTTCTGGCCTCGCCGGTTCCCATGTGCTGCGACTCTGCAAGGCGGGGGCTTCGATGACCGATATCGGTGTGGCCGCATCGCGCGACCTCTTGGTCAACGGGAGGGCATTTGCATCCCTGTGCGCGATGTCCGAACAGACGGGTTCGTCGGTTGCCGCATCGATCACTTCCCTTGCGACACGGGCAGCCAAGCGCGAGTCCCGCGAACGCAGGAAGCGGGTGTCCCTCGCCCAGGTGCGGTTCTCGGCCTTGATCGTCGGGGTCGCTCCTCTCGCCCTGACGACGGTGATCACCGCCGCCCGTGGGATCCCTGAACCCGGCGGAGCGGCAGTGATCATCCCCATGATGGTCGGCGCGGCTCTCGAAATCCTCGGCACGACGATCGTGTTTCGCATGTCGGTTCGTCCCCAACGATGATTGTTGCCGCCGCTGCGCTCGCGATTGCCTACGGCGTGCTTCGGGGCCCATACCGCACGATCGTGATTCCGTCGATCGCCGTGGCGGGAATCCACCCCGCGCTTGGGCTCGCATGGGGCGCAAGCCATCTCGCGGTCGTGCGATCCCGTCGGATCGGATCGATCAGGGCGGCCGCCCGCGATGAGCGCTGCGAGCAGCTCCTCGCGATCGACCTCGTCGCGAGCGGCGTAGAGGCGGGTGTCGCCTTCACAAACGCTGTCGAAACCGCGATTGCCCATCTTCACGATCCCGTCGCGGGCGATCTCGCTCGACGGCTCCGTTTCACGAACCGCCGGATTCCGGAACATCGCGACGATGGCCCGATCGATGCCATGTTCGACGCTGCCGAAGTGTCGTCGGTGACCGGGGGCGCGCTCGCCAACGATCTGCGCGAACTCCACCGGACCGAGATCGAGCGGGACGACACGGCCGTCGAGGAACGCCTCCAGCGGTTGCCCGTCAAGATGCTCTTTCCCCTCGCTTTGTTGATCCTTCCGGGCTTCTTGCTCACGACCGTTGTGCCAGCGGTCGTCGCCGGAGTGTCCCGACTCGCCCCCTGACCACCGGCAAGACCACCGGCAAGACCACCAGCAAGACCACCAGCAACAAGGAGAACCCATGATCACAACCGAATCCGGTCAGGCAACCGCCGAGTATGCGCTCGTGCTGATCGCTGCGGCAGTCGTGGCCCTTGCTCTCATTGCGTGGGCTTCGACCACCGACGCCCTTCCAGCGTTCTTCAACTCGGTCATCTCGAAGATCGTTTCGTTCGCGAACGGTGCGTGAGCCCGCGGCGGGTATCGGTGCCGAAGGAGCATCAGCGGTCGTCGAGTTCGCGCTCGTGCTTCCGCTCGTCCTCGTGTTGCTGTTCGGCATCGTTGAGGTCGCCGTGATCGCGCGGTCCGAGATCCAGCTCATCCACGCGGCAAGGGAGGGGGCGCGTGAGGCAGCCGCGTCACCCGACACCTCCCGAGCGGCAAACGCCGTGCGGTCCGCCCTCGGCGATCTCGGATCACGGGCACGCATCGGTGTGTCGCGACCAGCAGCGATCGGCGCTCGGGCCACGGTGCGGGTCTCGGTACAGCATCGGGTTGCGGCCCCCATCTTCGGCGGGTTCACCGTGACACTCTCTGCGTCTTCGACGATGCGTGTCGAACGGTGACCAATCGTGAGCGTGGGTCGATGCTGGTCGGCTTCGGCCTGATTGCAGTGCTTGTCGTGTTCATCGGGGCCGTCGGCGTCGTCGGTGCTGCCGCCGCTACCTACGCACGCGCCGCGACCGCGGCCGACGCTGCCGCCCTCGCAAGCGCACCCGTCACCTTTCGGCCCTTCGGCGCGCGGGGGTCACCGAGGCAGGAGGCGAGTCGCTTTGCCCGCATCAACGGAACCCGTCTCGTGTCGTGTTCGTGTCCGGTGAACCGTGCGTGGATCGAACGGACGGTGTCGGTGACCGTGGCACGGACGATCACCCTCCCGCTTGTCGGGGAGATCACCGTGACCGCGACAAGCCGTGCGGTGTTCGATCCGACCCGCCTGCTTCCCGATGGGTCTGGAGTTCCCTGATTCGAGTCGCCTAGGCTTGCGCTCCATGCAAATCGTGATTGTCGGTGCTGGCGCCATCGGGTCGTTCCTCGCAACCAAACTCTCGATGGAACGCCAGGATGTCGTCGTGATCGAATCCGATCCAGAGGTTGCCGCCGCTGCACAGCGGGACATCGACTGCCTCGTGATCACCGGTAACGGTGCATCGGTCGAGACCCTCAAGCAGGCCGGAATCGAATCCGCCGACCTGCTGATCGCTGTCAGTTCCTCCGATGCGGTGAATGTCCTCGCGTGCGCCGCGGGGACGAGGCTCGGCATCCCCTTCAAGGTCGCGAGGGTCGAGGACTCACAGCTCAAAGCCGAAGTCGAAGCCCTCGGTGTGGATCTGGTGATCGACCCCGGAGCTGCCGCGGCACGGGAACTTCTCGCCTTGGCGATGGGGGGTGAGGTGGCAGAGATCGTGTACTTCGCCGGAGGCGATCTCATGTTGATCGGAGCGTTCATTTCCGACGACGCCACCTTCGTGGGAAGGACCCTCGCCGACCTTCGCGCCACGCTCCACAGCTGGGACTGGCTCGTCGTGGCGATCATCAGGGACAACCGGACGAAAATCGCCAGAGGCTCGACGACCCTCAAGGCAGGGGACCATGTCCTGATGATGGCGCGGCGCGACAACAAGCGCGAGGCGTACGAGTGGCTCGGTCTCTCGAGTGAGCCAGCGCGCAAGGTCATCATCCTCGGCGGAACCCGGGTCGCAACCCTCGCCGCGGGGCTGCTCAGTGAGAATCGAATCAGTACGACCCTCATCGAACCCGACATGGATCGCTGCAAGGTGATCGCAGAGCACTATCCGCGGGTCGTGACCGTCTGTGGGAATCCCACCGACCCGAAGCTGTTGATGTCCGAGAACGCCGGGGATGCCGACTCGGTGATGGCGTTGACCGGCTGGGACGGCGAGAATGTGCTCGGGGCGCTTGTTGCGAAGTCGCTCGGGGCGCGGGAGGTCATCTCGAGGTTCACCAACACCGACTTGATGAGCATCGGATCTTCGATCGGCATCGACGCCACCGTGAGCTCGCGGCTGTCGGCAGCGAACGAGATCCTGCGGTTTGTCCGGCGGGGAGCGATCTATTCGGTCGCGACCTTCTCGGACTCCGACGCCGAAGCGATTGAGCTCGAAGTGGGTCCGAACAGTCCCGCGGTCGGCAAGACGCTCGCCGAACTCAGGCTTCCGAAGTCGATGATCATCGGCGGCGTGCAGCGTGGCGACGATGCGTTCGTTCCAAGGGGAAGTACGCGCATCGAAGTCGGCGACCATGTGATCGTCATCGCACTCCCGGATGCCATCGAAGCAGCAGAGAACCTTTCGGGTTAGCCGTGTCGTGGCGAAACCTTCTTCATGTCGTCGGAGCGGTGGTCGCTGCGATGGGTGTCGCCATGGCCACATCGGTCGCGGTGGCGATGATCTACGGCGAATGGTCCGATGTGCCGGGGCTCAGTGGCGCCGCGGCCGTCACGATCGTGACCGGTGCGGCGCTGTGGAGATTCTTCGATCGACCGGGTGAACTCCGCTCGCGTGAGGGCTTCGCTGCGGTCGGGCTTGCATGGATCGCGCTCGGGCTGTTCGGGGCGTTGCCCTACCTGCTGACCGGCGCGATTCCCGATGTCACGAATGCCGTGTTCGAAGCCTCAGCTGGGTTCACGACGACCGGGGCGTCCATCCTCGCCGATCCCGGAGCGATGCCCCACGGAATCCTGTTCTGGAGGTCGCTCACGCAGTGGATCGGCGGTATGGGGATCATCGTGTTGTCCGTTGCGATCCTCCCATTGCTCGGGATGGGTGCCGTCCAACTGGCAAGGGCAGAGTCACCAGGGCCCGCCCCCGACCGGCTCACGCCGAGATTCTCCGAGACGGCGAAGCGCCTCTGGTATGTCTACGCGATCCTGACCGCTGTCGAGGTGGTGTTCCTCTGGTTCGGTGACATGAGCTTCTTCGAGTCGGTGAACCATGCGTTCACGACGATGTCGACCGGGGGCTTCTCCACGCATCTGGGCTCGATCGGCGCCTACTCCCCGTACACGCAGTGGGTCGTCATCGTCTTCATGGCGGTCGCAGGGATGTCCTTCACCCTGCACTATCGGGTGCTGACCTGGCGTGACCCGCTGGCATACCTCAAATCGGTGAGCCTCAGGGTCTACCTCACCATCATCGGCGCCGCAGCCGTCCTGATGACCATCGGCACCTGGGGTGACGCCGTGGCGACGACGATCAGGGACGCCGTGTTCACCTCGTTGACCATCGTGACGACCACCGGATACGCAACCACCGACTTTTCGGCATGGGTGCCTGCACTCGGGGTGATGATCGTCGGGCTGATGTTCGTCGGCGGGATGGCTGGCTCCACCTCGGGTGCCATCAAATCGGACCGGCTGCTGATCCTCTCCCAGGCATCGAAGACCGATGTCCGGCGGCTGATCCATCCGAGGGGCGTGTTCGTGACCCGCGTCGGGAAAGAGGCGGTCCCCGATCTCGTCGTCGAGACCGTCCAGACCTTCTTCCTTCTGTACATGTTCGCCTTCATGACGGGCGTCTTCCTCGTCGCCGGAGTCGGGTTCCTCGCAGATTCGGACCTCAGCATCACGACCATGGTGTCGGCGGTCGCCTCGTCACTTGGCAATGTGGGGCCGGGACTCGAAGAGGTTGGCCCGGCCGGGAACTACGAGGATGTGCCGATGCTGTCCAAGTGGGTGCTGTCGTCCCTGATGATCGTGGGGCGGCTCGAGATCCTCCCGATTCTCATCTTGTTCAATCCCGAACTGTGGAGGAAGTAGCGCCGGGTTCTGGCGCTCGATCCCACCCAACGGCACTCGGAATCTGTTGTCGCCGGTCGCGGGTCCGTATACTGCCGCCGATTCCCGAGTTTTCCCCGACCAGGAGTGAGATCTGTGTCTAATCCCGATCTGTGGCTGTATGTCGCCATCGGCATGGGTGTGGCGTCCCTGCTGCTCGCAGCCGCCTATGGCCGGCAGGTGATTGCCGTCTCGCCTGGCAACGACCGCATGCGCGAGTTGATGGGTGCCATCCGCAAGGGCGCGATGGCGTTCATGCGACGCGAGTACCTCGCAATCGCGGGCTTCGTCGTTGTCATGGCGGTCCTCATCTTCTCACTGCTCGACTGGGGACGGCCATGGGGCGCCGTGGCGTATGTGTTCGGCGCGACCCTTTCGGGGCTTGCCGGTTTCATCGGGATGCGGATCGCAACCGCAGCGAACGCGAGGACCGCAGAGGCGGCACGCACCGGCGGCACCGCTGGTGCCCTCCCGGTTGCCTTCCGGGGTGGTGCGGTGATGGGATTCACCGTCGCGGGTCTCGGACTGCTCGGGTTCAGCATCGGCATCTGGTTCTTCGGTGAGATTCTCGAGGACGAGCACTGGATCGACATCGTTACGGCGATCGGCCTCGGAGCGTCGTCGATCGCCCTGTTCGCTCGTGTCGGCGGGGGCATCTACACAAAGGCGGCCGATGTCGGCGCCGACCTCGTAGGGAAGGTCGAAGCTGGCATCCCTGAGGATGACCCGCGCAATCCGGCGACCATCGCCGACAATGTCGGGGACAATGTCGGGGATGTGGCAGGCATGGGCGCCGACCTGTTCGAGTCCTATGTCGGGTCACTCGTCGCACCGATCGCCTTCGCCTCGATCGTGTTTGCCGGTGAGGCGTACCTGCCGTACACGATCTTCTATCCGTTGATGATCGCGGCCATCGGGATGGTGGCGTCCATCGTCGGGTCCTTCCTTGTCCGCCCGAGAGGTGACAACCTCGCGAGGGCGCTCCACACGGGGACCTGGGCGGCCGCGGGGCTCACCGTTGTCGGGGTCGCCATCGCGACGCCGATCATGTTCAAGGATGTGCCGGGCGTCGAACACGCATGGGGGTTCTTCGGTGCGGTGATTGTCGGGCTCGTCGTCGGCATCCTCGTCGGCAAGATCTCCGAGTGGTACACCTCGGACCACTACAAGACCGTCAAAGAGATCGCCCGCCAAGCCGAAACCGGTCCCGCGACGGTGACCCTTGCCGGTATCGCCGAAGGGAAACGGTCCGCCGCATTCTCGGTTGTGGTTGTCGCCCTCGGCATGGGTGCTGCGTACTGGGCGGGGGATTGGGCCGTCGAAGGCGCAGGCATCTACGGTGTCGCCATCGCGGCGATCGGTGTGCTCTGCACCCTCGGCATCACGGTCTCTGTCGATGCCTATGGGCCCATCGCGGACAACGCGGGTGGGATCGCCGAGATGGCGGAGCTCCCGCCCGAGGTTCGCGAAGCCACCGATCAGCTCGACGCGCTCGGGAACACCACCGCGGCCGTTGCGAAGGGATTTGCCATCGCATCCGCAGCCGTGACCGCACTTGCCCTGTTCTTCACTTTCGCCCAAGCGGTGGAGGTCGACAGCTTCGACATCCTCGACATCGAAGTCGCCATGGGTTTGTTCATCGGCGCGATGTTCCCGTACCTGTTCGCCGCGATGACGATCCAAGCCGTCGGTCGTGCGGCGTTCCAGATGATCGAAGAGGTTCGCCGTCAGTTCCGCGAGATTCCGGGCCTCCGCGAAGGTCGCGAGGGCGTTGTCCCCGAATACGCCAAGTGTGTCGACATCTCGACGAAGGCGTCCCTCCGGGAGATGATCATCCCGGGGGCCATGGCCGTCGCACTCCCACTCGTCGTCGGCTTCCTGTCCGTCGAGATGCTCGGGGGACTCCTCGCAGGTGCCCTCATCTCGGGATTCCTGCTCGCGATCTACATGGCGAATGCTGGCGGGGCATGGGACAATGCAAAGAAATTCATCGAGGCCGGTGCGTTCGGCGGCAAGGGATCCGATGCCCACAAGGCCGCGGTCGTCGGCGACACGATCGGGGACCCGTTCAAGGACACCGCCGGTCCGGCGATGAACATCGTGATCAAGGTGATGACGATCGTGTCGTTGATCTTTGCATCCGCGTTCATCAGCTGACAGCTCAAGATCCGGGGACTGATGGGAAGAACTGTCACGATCATTCGACATGCCGAGACCAACGCCAACCGGGAACGGCGCTGGCAGGGATCAACCGATTCGGGGATCTCGACGCTCGGCTTCGAACAGATCGACCGACTCAGGGAGCGCTTCGCCGGACGCCTCGATGCCGATGTGGTGGTGTCCTCCGATTTGCCGCGAACCATGGCGACTGCGGCGGTTCTCGGTGAGGTGACCCCTGATCCTCGCTTCCGGGAGTTCTCGATCGGATCGTGGGAAGGACTGACCTCGGCGGAGGTCGAACAGCGGTATCCGGACGAATGGCTCTCCTTCGTCAACGGCGAGGATCTCGCGCCCGGCGGGGGAGAGCAGCTTTCGATGTTTGATCGCCGCATCGGGGATGCCTTCGACGATCTCGTCGACAAACTTGCCGATGGGCAACATGCGGTCCTCGTCACCCATGGCGGTGTCATCTGGTCGATCATGCGCCAAATCGCCGGCCTCGACGGGCGACCCTCGATGACTCCTTCGCACAATACGGCCGTGTCGCAGATCAGCATCGGCTCCGACGGGGAACGCCGCATCCACACATTCAACGACGCAACCCACCTCGACCACACGACCCAGCAATTCGGGCCGGTAGGGCTTCGCGCGACATTCATTCGGCACGGGCAATCGGAGGGGAATGTCGCCGGCACATGGGACAGCACCACCGACTCACCGCTGACGGACCTCGGACGGCGCCAGGCCGCCGAAGCCGCCGATCACGCCCCTTCGGTCACGGCCATCTTCAGTTCACCGAGGGTCCGAGCTACACAGACCGCCACGATCATCGGTCAGCGGATCGGGGTGCCGTCCCCGACCAGCGACGAGGATCTCGCGGAGATGTCATTCGGCGCCTGGGAAGGGCTCACCACCGCGCAGATCCTCGAACAGCATCGGGACGACATCGCCGAATATGAGAGCGGAAGCGGGGACCACACCCCAAGAGGTGGCCATGGGGAGTCCCTCGTCGGCGCTGGTACGAGGATGCGGGGGGCCGCGGAGCGGTTGGCGAAGGCGGCAAACGCCGATCCGTACATCGCCGTGTCGCACGGTGCGGCGATACGGGCCCTAGCGATCAATGTGCTCGGGGTCGCCAACGCCGGTCGCGGGAAGATCGCGATTCCTCGCAACACCGCGCAGTCGAGCTTCCTGCTCACCGAGCACGGCGCGGTGATGGCGTCGTACAATGTGGCTCCGCATCTGGACTGAACCGATGCGCCTCCTCATCGTCACGAACGACTTCCCACCCAAGCCGGGCGGCATCCAGCAGTACCTCGGAAACCTCGTCGACGCCTACTCGGACCCGGTCCACATCGTCGGGCCCCACGACCCTGCGGCCGAACCCGATACATCCGTGACGCGAGGAACGCGGCGCTACATGCTGCCGACCCGATCGACAAGGGCCCTTGTCGCGGGCACCATCCGCGAGTTCGAGCCGGACGCCGTTCTGTTCGGCGCGCCGCATCCGCTTGCGGCGCTCGGACCGTCGCTGCGGGACGAGTTCAACCTTCCCTTCGGCGTCCTCGCCCACGGCGCGGAGGTGACGATCCCTTCGGCCATTCCCGGATGTCGGCAGTGGCTCGGCCGGGTGTTGCGCGCCGCCGATGTCTGTTTCGCGGTGAGTCGCTATACCGCCGAGCGGGTCACAAGGATCTCTCGAAGCGAGGTGACGCGCGTCGGCGCGGGCGTCGATGTCGGGGCCTTCAAGCCGCCGGAGTGGACCCGTGCGAACCCGAAGCCGGTGATCGGTTGTGTCGGCCGGTTCGTTCCCCGCAAGGGCCACGAACGGCTGCTCGAGGCCGTGGCGATGATGGATCGGGATGTGCAGGTGCTGATGGTCGGCAAGGGTCGCCTGGAGTCCCGCATCCGGGAACGGGCCAACAAGCTCGGTGTGGACGCCCGGTTCGAGATCGATGTTCCGTGGTCGGACCTCGGGGATCTCTACCGCTCGATGGATATCTTCGCGATGCCGTGCAAGTCGCGATGGGGCGGGCTCGAAGTGGAGGGGCTCGGGCTCGTGTTCCTCGAAGCCTCCGCGACCGGCATCCCGGTCGTCGCCGGCGACTCCGGGGGCTCACCGGAGACGGTCCGTGTCGGCGAGACCGGGTTCGTTGCGACCGAACCAGCAGAGGTGGCGAGGCATCTCACGACCCTCGTCGATGACCCCGATCTTGCCGCGGCGATGGGCGCGGCCGGGAGGGAGTTCGTCGTGTCCGAATTCACATGGAACCGGGTCGTCGAGCGTTTCGTCGCCGGTTTTGCACCGCATCTGCGTTAGCTTGCGCCCCGCTGAGGCCCTTGACACGGACACGAACCTGTCCGATGTTTGATGGACCCATGAGCGAGAGGTACTTGTGTCGAAGAAACTTGTCATCGTTGAGTCGCCTGCGAAGGCGCGAACGATCGGGGGGTATCTGGGCGGTGACTTCGTCGTGGAGTCCTCCGTGGGGCACATCCGCGACATCCCAGCGAAAAAGACCGAACTCCCCGAGAGCAAGCAGGCTGCATGGGATCGGACCCGGTTCGGGATCGATATCGACAACGACTTCACCCCGATCTACATCGTGTCGCCGTCGTCTCGCAAGCAGGTTCGGTTGCTCAAGCAGCTTCTGAGGGACGCAGACGAGCTGTACCTGGCAACGGACGAGGACCGCGAGGGGGAAGCAATCGCGTGGCATCTCCTTGAGGAGCTCAAGCCGAAGGTCCCGGTGCACCGGATGGTGTTCCACGAGATCACCAAGCAGGCGATCGAGGAAGCCGCGGCCAACCCGCGCATGCTCGATGTCCCCCTCGTCCAGGCACAGGAGACTCGTCGGATCCTCGATCGGCTGTTCGGTTTCGAAGTCTCGCCTGTCCTGTGGCGTCGGGTTCGGAGGGGCCTGTCGGCCGGTCGGGTCCAGTCCCCCGCGACGAGGATTCTCGTCGATCGCGAGCGTGAGCGCATGTCGTTCGTGCGGTCGAACTACTCGGGCCTTCGGGCGACCCTTCGCCATGACGACACCGAGTTCCAGGCCCTCCTGCGCGCCGTTGAGGGCCAGCGTATCGCTGACGGTTCCGACTTCGGTCACGACGGAGGCCTCACCAAGGAGCGCAGGGTCCTCTCATCACACGACGCTGCCGCTCTCGCCGCAGGGCTCAGCAGCGCAGATTTCGTCGTTGCATCGGTTCAGTCCAAGCCGTACACCCGCCGGCCCTACGCGCCGTTCCGGACGGCGACCCTCCAGCAGGAGGCTTCCCGCAAGCTGCGGTTCGGGGCGAGGCGCACCATGAGCGCAGCCCAGGCGCTGTACGAACAGGGCTACATCACCTATATGCGGACCGACTCGACCAATCTGTCGGGAACTGCCATCGAAGCTGCCCGTTCCCTCGTCGCGGACCGCTACGGGCAACGGTTCCTTCCCGAAAAGCCGCGGTTCTACGGGAAGCAGGCAAAAGGCGCCCAGGAGGCGCACGAGGCGATTCGTCCTGCGGGACAGAGGTTCACCGACATCGACCGTGTGGCGTCCCATTTCGGGCCAACAGCCGATGCGTCTCGCCTGTACGAACTCATCTGGATGCGCACGGTTGCCTCCCAGATGAAAGATGCCAAGGGCGAGAGCGTCCGGGTGTCGATGACCGCCGATACGCTCGACGGCGAGATCTGCGAGTTTGTTGCGCGTGGGCGCACCATCACCTTCGCCGGCTTCCTGCGGGCGTATGTCGAGGGGAGGGATGATCCCGACGCTGCCCTCGACGACAAGGAAACCCATCTGCCAACCATGCGGGAAGGTGACGCTCCTCGCTGCGTGGCACTCGAGCCGACCGACCACGAGACAAAGCCACCTGCGAGATACACCGAGGCTTCGCTTGTGAAGCGCCTTGAGGAGCTCGGTATCGGGCGTCCATCCACCTACGCATCGATCATCTCGACAATCCTCGACAGGGAATACGCGTTCAAGCAAGGCGCGGCGCTGGTCCCGACCTGGAGAGCCTTCGGGGTCGTTGGGCTTCTCGAGCAGTACTTCTCGGACTATGTCGACTACGACTTCACCGCGAAGATGGAAGAGGACCTTGACCGGATCGCCTCGGGTTCCGAGGAGATGGTTCCGTACCTTCGCGGCTTCTACTTCGGGAATGGAAGCCCCGGCATCGTTGATCTCGTCTCGGAGGACGCCCTCGACCGTATTGACCCGAAAGCTGTCAACTCCTTCGAGATCGGGGTCGGTGATGACGGTGTTCCCATCATCGCCCGCTCCGGCCAGTACGGCCCGTACCTCCAGCGAGGCGAGGATCGTGCATCCATACCCCCTGACCTCCCGCCCGATGAGCTGACGCTTGAGCGAGCGAATCAGATCCTGAGCGAGCCCAAGGACGAGCGATCGCTCGGAAGCGACCCCGACACCGGCCTCGAGATCTTCGTCAAGAAGGGCCGTTACGGGCCCTATGTGCAGATGGGGGAGCGGGACCCCGAATCGCAGGAGAAGCCACAGATGGCCTCGGTGTTCAAGTCGATGGATCCCGCCGCTTTGACCCTTGAGCAGGCGATCGACCTCCTCAAGATCCCACGCGAGATCGGGCCCCATCCCGACGACGGGGGACCCGTGTTCGCCAAGAACGGGCCGCACGGTCCCTATGTCAACTGGGGCAAGGAGAACCGGTCAATCGAGACGGAAGAACAGCTGCTGACGATCACCCTCGACGAAGCCGTCGAGCTGCTCGCCAAGCCCCGCAAGCGGCGCGGTGCAAAGCCGCCGCTGAAAGAACTCGGGAAGGACCCGGTGACGGGCAACGACATCGTCGTCAAGGATGGCCGTTTCGGCCTGTACATGACCGATGGTGAGACGAATGTGTCCCTCCGTGTCGCCGAGACCCTTGAGAACCTCACCGTGGAGCACGCAGCCGAACGCCTCGCGGAGAAGCGGGAAAAGGGCCCGGCGCCACCGAAACGGAAGCGGAAACGGAAATAGGCCACTTCACCCGCCGCGACCGATTCTGACGGGACCGTGAACCGTAAACCGTAAACCGTGAACCGTAAACGGTGAACCGTCAACCGCAAAAGGTGCACTCCCGGTACCGTGTGGTCATGACCGGTCTCGCTCGTCGCTACATCGCCATCGAAGGAATCGAAGGTGCTGGGAAATCGACGGTCGCAAAGGCGATCGCCGACCATCTCAAGACCGTCGGGCACCCTGCGATCTTCGTGCGGGAGCCAGGCGGGACCGATGTCGGTGAACGGATCAGGGAGATCCTTCTCGGCAACGGCGATCCGCCGTCACCGAGAGCTGAGGCGGTCCTGTTCGCGGCGTCAAGGGCCCAACTCGTCGAGACGGTGATCAAGCCGGCGCTCATGGATCGTTCTTGGGTCGTCAGCGACCGATCCGCATACTCGTCGCTTGCCTACCAGGCAATCGGACGGGGACTCGACCTCACCGCGATCCGCAACCTCAACGACATCGCGATCGACGGTCTCTGGCCGGGAAGGGTTGTCCTGCTCCGCCTCAGCGCGGAGGCCGGCCTCGAACGACAAGCCGTCGACGACCGCATCGGGAGCGAAGCGATCACCTTCCACCACCGAGTTGCAGACGGGTTTGATGCCCTCGCCGCGGCTGAACCGGATCGCTTCATCGTGGTTGACGCCGAGCCACCTGTCACCGAGGTGATCGGATCCGTCATCGATGGGCTGGGACTGTGACCGCGTTCGCGTCGGTCATCGGCCATGCTCCGGTCGTCGAGTTGCTGAGGTCGGAGCTCGAGCATCCGGCCCAGGCATACCTCTTCGTCGGTCCTTCCAATGTCGGCAAGGCCTCGGTCGCGAGAGAATTCGCAGCGAACCTCGTCGGAGGTGACGATCCCGATGCCGTGCGCCGCGCGACCGGCGGCTCCCATCCGGATGTGATCGTCGTTGCACCGGAGGGTCGATCGTCGATCACCGTCGACCAGGCCCGGTCCGTGGTGTCGTCAGCGATCCTTGCGCCGCTGGAGGCGGCGATGAAGGTCTTCCTCTTCGAAGAGGCGTCGATGCTCAACGATGAGGCCGCCAACGCGCTGCTCAAGACGATCGAGGAACCGATCGTGTCGTCATCGTTCGTCTTGGTTGCCGACTCCGAGGACGACCTCCCTGCCACGATTGCGAGCCGGTGCAGGACCGTCGTGTTCGGCCGGGTGGGGACCGATGAGATCATCGACGGCCTCGAGGCCAACGGTGTGGATCCCGCCGCCGCCGCCGAGGCAGCGCGGATCTCGGGTGGGCGGCCCGGCCTCGCGCTTGCCCTCGCGACGGAGCCAGCCGTCGCTGCGTTCCGCGAGGCGTGGCTGTCCGTGCCGGGCGCCCTCACTGACCACCCCGGCGATGCCTACCGGATGGTCGGCAAGGTCCTCGATGCGACCGAGCCACTGCTTGGCGCCATCAAGGCCAGACAGGAGCGAGATATCGAGCTGCTGTACCCCGATCGCGACCCCCCGAAAGCCCTCGTCGAGCGGCAACAGCGAGAACTCGCTCGGGCCGCTGACGCCCTTCATGTCACCGGTCTTGAACTCCTCGCGAGCTTCTACCGAGACATCGCTGCGTCTCAGCTCGGGGCTCGCGTCCAGAACGCCGATGTCGATGTCGCCCTGCTCGCGCGCTCCGATGTCACCACGGCAGTGGCGAACGCGGCAAGGGTCTTTGATGCAATCGATGCCATCGGCGCCAACCAGCGGCCAAGCCTCGCCTTTGCCTCGTTGTTCGTGGATCTCGGACAGCATGGGTGAACGGCCCCTGATCAAGCGAAGCATCGACGCGGCATCACGCATCCCCGCGGCGGTGCTGGCCCGCGTGTACTTCGACATCTCGGTCGAGGGCCTCCACCACATCCCAAGCGAAGGTCCGTTCGTGATGGCCGCGAACCACTTCTCGCATCTCGATCCACCGTTCATCGGGTTCTCGACCCCGAGGACCGTCCGGTTCCTTGCGGTCGACGAGCTCTTCGGTCGGTCTCGGATCTTCGACCTCACGATGCAGTACTACGACGCGATTCCGCTCGACCGCGACGGCTATCCGATCGCGGCGATGCGGACCGCAATCGACCACCTCGAGTCGGGTCACCCCATCGGGCTGTTTCCTGAGGGGCGCAGGGTCGAGCAGTGGGGTGGAAACGATGCAAAGCGCGGCGCTGCCTGGCTTGCGTGGATGACCGGTTCCCCGCTGATTCCGGTTTCGATCTGGGGGACCCAGCACACCATGTCGCCCACCCAGCGCGGGTTCAATCGGACGGCGGTCCGCCTGTGGTATGACGAGCCGCTGTGGTGGTACGACTATGCGGACCGGATCGATCCGGTAGGCTCCATGACGACCGACTGGTTCACGGTGGTCGACGGGAGGCTCTCGGACTGGATGGAGCTATGAGCCCGAAGCGAGTCGTTGTTGCGGGGGCATCCGGCCTCATCGGATCTGGCCTGATGGAGGCACTCGAATCGAGGGGTGATGTCGTGGACCAGCTCGTGCGGCACACCTCCCGAGATGATCTGCCACCACACCGCTTCGGGTGGGATCCGCAGTTCGGGAGACTCGATCCTGCGGTCCTCGAGGGTGCGGACGCGGTGGTGGTCCTCAACGGAGCGCCGGTTGGGGACAAACGCTGGACACGCGCACGCAAAGAGCTCCTGGTCTCGTCCCGGGTCGAGCCCGTCACCACTGTTGCCCACACCGTCGCGGCGATGGAAGATCCGCCGCCGGTGCTCGTCACGGCATCGGCGATGGGGTTCTACGGCGACCGGGGCGACGATGTGCTCCCCGAGGCCGAGCCTGCCGGGGAGGGCTTTTTCGCCAAGCTGTGCGCGGCGTGGGAGGAGGCGTCGCACCCGGCAATGCGGGCCGGGGTTCGCGTCGTCAACATGCGCACCAGCCTCGTGCTGTCGCGGCGGGGAGGTGCGCTGAAACCGATGCTGCCGTTGTTCAAACTCGGGCTCGGCGGGCGTATCGGCGACGGGAAGCAATGGTGGTCCTGGATCTCAGACCAGGACTGTGTTCGGGCCTTCCTCCATGTCATCGATACGCATGTGCACGGCCCGGTCAATGTTGCGTCACCGAATCCGGTCACCAACGCCGAGTTCGTCAAGGCCCTTGGGTCGGCGCTGCACCGGCCGACCGTCCTTCCCACACCGCGGTTCGCCCTCGTGGCGCGGCTCGGTGGCGAGCTCGCGGAATCCATCGGCTATGTCTCGCATCGTCTTGCACCGCGCGTCCTTGAGGACTCGGGATTCACCTTTGTGCACGAAACGGTTGACGCCGCGCTCGCGGCAGCCGTCCGCTGAAGAACCCGAAGGGGACTGTTCGACAGGTTTGATATCATCCGCGCCTTCGCCGGGGTAGCTCAGGGGTAGAGCAACGCACTCGTAATGCGTAGGTCGCGGGTTCAAATCCCGCCTCCGGCTCCGTTCACGCGGGGCGGTTCGGGGCAATGTGCGGGACCGAGACGAAGAGATGCCCCCATGCCTCGATCCGTCCCGGTCCGCACAACCTGTCACCGTTGCTGGGCGGCGGCCGCCGCCATCGCATCGGTCGGGCCATCACCTCTTCAGACCGTGACGGTCCAGACTCGGCGGCGAAGGCGGGCAACATCTAGCCATCGTCGCCCACTCCGATGCAGCCACTCGCGTCCAGTCACGATTATGAAGACTATGACTCAACAATCGCGGTACCATCGTAGGCGGCGGCGCCAGAACCAGCAAACAGGAGGAGCCGCACCGGGTGGTGCGGCTCCTTCGCCTTGTTCGCCTCGGGTTGCCGGGTCAGTGCTCCCCGTCACCACCCGTGTAGGTGAACTTGAGGTGCTTCTCCTCGCCGGTTGATGCCTGGACGATCACCTTGAACGGTTCCCCAACAGGTGCCCCTTCGAAGAAGACCTTGAGTTCCCAATGGCCCTCATCGGACACCTCGGCACGACCCGAACCCCAGGCAGAACCAACCTCGACCACACTTCCCGGCTTTCCCTTGCCGTAGAAGATGTCGTACGGCGGGTTCTCCGAACAGGACCCGTAGGTTTGCGCCGCCCAGAACTCGTAGCCGGGCTCGTCGTCCCCCACATACCACACATGAATGGTAGCGACCGACTTGTTGCCCTCCTTGTCCTTCGCCTTGAAGGTAAGGGTGTTCTTGCCTGCCTTGAGCTTCACCTCGATCTTCCAGTCGTCGCCGTCGACATGGGCCTTGCGGTCCCCGTAGTAGACCTTCGCGCCCGGTTCGACGGTGCCTCGAACGAGGATGACTCGATCGTCGGTCTCAGAACCATCCGCAGGTGAGGTGATCGCGAACCTCGGTGGCTCGCCGTCATCACCGACGAGATACACGGTCACGGAGTCGCGCGCCTTGTTCCCTGCTTCGTCGAATGCCGTGAAGGTGAAGGTGTTCTTGCCCTTCTTGAGCTTCACTTCGATCTTCCAGTCATCACCGTCGACATGCGCAGGACGGTCACCATGAAAGACCTTGGCGCCGGGCTCGACATGACCGACAACCCGAATGACCTCGTCGTGGGTCTCATGGCCGTTCTTGGGGGAGACAATCCAGAACTTTGGCGGGGTCGTATCGGGCTCGGGAACCGGGTCGAGGAAGAGCGTCAATGTGAGGAAGGTCTTGTTCCCAGCTCGATCCATGGCCTTGAAGGTCAGCGTGTTGCGCCCCTCCTTCAACTCGACGCGCATGCTCCAATCATCACCTTCGACATACGCGCGACGGTCGCCGAGCCACACCTTCGCTCCGGGTTCGACACCGCCTTTGACCACGACGACATCGCTGTCGACATGGCTCTCGTTCTCCGGACTCGTGATGGAGAACCGAGGAGGTGTCGTGTCGCGGTCCTTGTCGTCATCGCGCTTGTCGGGCTTTGGAGTGTCTCGTCCGACCGACTCGGCGATCTTGCTCTCCGATTTCGGAATGGTCGTGGTGGCCTTGTCGGACGCCGGTTCCGTCGCGGGCGCGAACACCGACTCGGTCCGGTTCCCCGCCATGCCCGCAATCGCGGCACCGCCGATGAACACGAGCGTGAAGGCGATGACTGCCGCAGCGATTGGTTTGCCTCTCATGGATTGATCCTCCGTTGCACGATGTCGATGCCTTCCGGATCCCGAGATGCCCACCCGTTACACGCATCGTGGGGCTGTCAGGTTTACTCCCCACCGGAGAATCATCTGCAGGGCCCGGACTCCTGTGCCGATACGGACCTCAGTGGGAGTTGCGACGCTGCATCACGGCGGCCGAAGTAAACCTCTCATGCCTGACCTGCGAGTAACGGGTAAGAGAATGACCGTACGGCCGAGACCTCGTGTGCCCGAAACGGCACAGGATGACGGGAGGGGGGCGACCCCTTTCGTCCCTGTCGTTCGCTCGGTCGAACCGTTCGATCGGTTCTATGCACGAGAGTTCCGGTCGGTTGTGGGCCTCGCCTACGCATTGTCAGGGAGTCGATCTGGTGCTGAAGATCTCGCTCAGGAAGCGTTCATTGCGGCCCACAAGCAGTGGGCGAAGATCGGTGCGTATGACAAGCCGGAGGCTTGGGTGCGGCGCGTGGTGTCAAACCTGTCGGTCTCAAGGTTCAGGCGTCGCGCAAGTGAGCTCAAGGCAATGACCCGCTTGGCAGGGTTCCGCTCCGAGCATGCCACGATCGGTGAGCTTCCCGCGGAAGCCGGCCACTTCTGGGCCCAGGTTCGACGGCTCCCGAAGCGGCAGGCCCAGGCGGTCGCGCTCCACTACCTCGAAGACCTCCCGATCGCCGACATCGCCGACATCCTCGATTGCAGCCCTTCAACGGTGAAGGTACATCTCCACAAGGGGAGGCAGACGCTCGCCGAACGGCTCGATGTGCAAGGAGGCGTGCTGTGACAACCCTCGACCTGCTCGCCCGTAGTTCTGCAGATGCGATTCGTGACAGCGTCGCTTCGGTTCCAGTCCCGAGCGGCGGGATCTCCGCGGTTGCGAGGGGATTGGTCCTGCGCCGTTCGGTTGGCTATGCCCTTGCAGGTGCTGCGGCGGCTGTCGTCGCGGTCGTCGCGATGCTCCTGGTCGCACCCCCGGTCGTCGAGGTCACCGACACGCCGACCACCGTCGTCATCCCCACCACAACGGTCGTCGTGCCGACCGTGGAGCCACCGTCGCGACCGGATGTTCCAGTCCTCCCGATCATCCCTCCCGAGGGTGTGGACCGAACCCATCAAGCGACGCCCGACACGACCGCCGACATCGTGGTGGACACACCGGCTGACGGCACCCACACGACCGACCAGTCCGTCACCGTGGCGGGAACAGCAGAGGTTGGTGCCACGGTCGTGACACAGGACGATGTCGCAGTGCCGGTTGACTCGTCGGGTGCATGGCATGCCGATATCGCCCTTGAGATGGGCGAGAACCTGCTCGTCTTCCGCGCGACCGATGCGGTAGGCAACCTCGGGTATGCAACCGTCCGCGTCTTCCGTGACCCACCCCCCACGACCACGACCAAGCCCCCGACGAGCACCACGACGACCACCAAACCCGGCTGGGAGTTCTCTGCGCACAAGACCTACGGATCGTGTTCGGAGAATCCGCCGTACGACATCTACTACGGCACCGGCAAGCCCGGAACCGAGATCATCGTGACGAGTGAATTCGGTGGTGGAACGGTAGAGGTCGACGGAAGCGGCGAGTGGAGCGTCAAGGTGTTCTTCCCGGAGGCTCCTCCACACGCCCCGTTCACCGTCAAGGTGAAGCACTTCGACGGATCGAAGAAGACTTTCGAGTTCGTCTACAGCCCGTAGACGCCTGAGTGCTTGTCGCCGCCGATCATCAACACTGTTTCTCTTCTTCGATGATCGCGCGCAACGCGGCGAGGAACTCCTCGGACGGCTGCTGCTTGCCCGCAGCGGCGATGCGCGCTTTGAGTTCCTGTTCGAACTCGAAAGCGTCGTCGCAGTGGTTGCATCGTCGCAGATGCCAGCGGATACGGGCCTTTCGGGACACGGTGAGTTCCCCGTCGATGTATTGATACACATATTCGACAGCGTTTTCGCATCCGCTCATTGGTGTGGCTCCACGAGTCCGTGTTCGACCGCCAAGTTCCATAACTGTTTTTGCAGCGACTTTCTTCCCCGATGGAGCCGGGACATCACGGTGCCGATGGGTATGTCGAGGATCTCGGCGATCTCCTTGTAGGAGAATCCCTCGACATCGGCGTAGATGACGGGCATCCGGAAGTTCTCGGGGAGGGACTCGATGGCCTCGATGATGTCGTCGTCCACGAACATGTCGAGTGCGGTGCGCTCGGCGCTCACGGTCGCCCCAGAAGCCTCACCGAGGCGTTTGAACAGATAGATGTCCTCGAGCTCTCCGAGTTCGACCTCATCGGGCCTGCGTTGTGCCTTGCGATACTTGTTGATGTAGGTGTTGGTGAGGATGCGGTACAGCCACGCCCTGAGGTTGGTGCCGGCCGCAAACGAGCCATACCCTCGGTAGGCCTTCAGGTAGGTCTCTTGGACGACATCCTCGGCGTCGGCTGGGTTGCGGGTCATGCGCAGGGCAGCCGAATACAGCTGGGGAGCGTATTGCATTGCGTCGTCTGCGAAAGCCGCCTGATCTGCCATTGCCCGAAAAGTAGTCGCGCCAGCCCCCCAGTTCACATTTCCGGGACCCGAATCCGGGTCAGTCCTGGGGCCCTTATCCGATTCTCATGATCGAAGCGGAACCTTTTTGGGTATGGGGGCGTTGAAAGAGGCAGAAGATCAACGCCGGGATCCGGTTGCGGGTCCCGTGCCGTGGGAGGTCACGATGAACGAAACAGCACTCAAGGGGCGCCGGTTCGCCGGCGGGACAAGGCCCCCGAAGACATACGCGTCCGGCCGAACATGCGCAGCCAAGGACTGCGAGACACGGTTGTCGCAGTACAACCGCCGCGAATGGTGCTATGCGCATGCACCGACCAAGTACCCGAGGCTCAGGGGACGAATCGTCAAGGCCGAGGCGTAGCACTCGCCCGAGGACGCCACAGCCCTCCCCGACGGCCGGTGGACCACGACAGTGTGTGAATCCACCGGCCGTCTATTCTGTTCCCGATGCGTACGGTTTCGCGGCTCGCCCTCATCATGGTCGTCACAGTGCTGGCGATCGGTTCGACGCTTCCCGCCTTCGCCACGGAGGCGGCCACCGAGGGCGACGGCGCGACGACCACCACGGCTGCACCTGCCGAGACCGCGACCGGCGATGTCCCTGCGGTGGAACTTCCGCCACCAGAGGTCGTCGAGGCGAATCAGCCGTGGACCGCTCGATTCATGTACCCCCTGTTCGGCGTGCTCGCCCTTGTGATCATCGGTGGGTTCGCCATCGCCTACAACCGGACGGTCCGGCACCGCTACGAAGTCGTCAACTGACCGCAGTCCCGGTCGCAACCCACGAACCGTAGTCTCGCGATCATGAGCAAGGTCGATTGGGACACAGCGCGAGCCACCTCCAAGCGGTTCTCGGGTGACTACCCACTCGCAGGTACCTACCACGAGCGTCGCTTCGCAATGCAGGCTCCCGACCTTGTGGCGCGTGCGTCGGCGCTGGTTGCCGAAGCGACGGGGCTCTCCATCCCCGGATCCCCGACGGTGGGGGTCATCTCTCGGCACGACTGGGTCGTGACCAACACCCGCTCGTTCGCACACATGCTCGAGCCCATCGAGCGTGCCCTCGCCGCGGACGCGTCCGAAACCGAAGCCGCTGCTGCCGTCGAAGGACCGCGGGAGTCGAAGCCGACCCTTGCTGGCAAGGCCATGGGGGTTCAGGTCGGAGCCGTTCTCGGGTTCATGTCCAAACGCGTGCTCGGCCAGTACGAGCTCGTCCTGCCAACCGATGACGACACGGTCGGCGACTCGGTTCTTTTTGTCGGAGCCAATGTCCTTTCGATGGAACGGCAGCACCAGTTCAAGCCGTCGAGTTTCCGATTCTGGGTGGCCCTCCACGAATGCGCCCATCGCGCGCAGTTCACGGGGGTGCCGTGGATGCGCGGCTACTTCCTTTCGCTCGTCGAGGAACTGATCGCGGCGGATGGCCCCGAGAAGGGTCGCATGGCGCGCATCGCCTCGGAACTGCGCTCAGCGAAGGACCAAGGCGAGGATCCGCTTGGTGACAAGGGCATCCTCGGTCTGCTCGCTTCGCCGAAGCAACGGGAGGTCATCGACCGGGTTCAGGCGCTGATGAGCCTGCTTGAGGGACACGGCCATGTCGTGATGGACCGGGTGGGCGAGCGCGAGATCGTCGATGTCAAGCGGATGTCGCGCGTGTTGACCGCGCGCCGGAACGATCCGAGGACCGCGGCGTTCCTGAAGCTGGTCGGGATCGAGATGAAGATGCGCCAGTACGACGACGGTGCGAAGTTCATCAACGAAGTCGAACGCCTTGCCTCCTGGGACACCCTTTCGATGGCTTGGGAATCGGCAGAGACGCTGCCAACCCTCGACGAGATCCGTGACGCAAGGCTGTGGCTCGAGCGCATGCATTCATGAACGATCACCTTGTGTTACGGGTTCGGGATGCCCTCGGTACGGCACCGTGTGTTGTCGCTGTCGGGGGAGGGGCAGATTCCGCGGCATTGCTCCACGCCGCGGCACAATCCGGGAACCCGGTTCGTGGGGTCTTCGTTCACCACCATCTCTCCCACAGCGACCTCCTCGCCGCAGCGGCGAGAGCGATCGCCGCACACACCGGAACCGAGCTCGCGGTGGTAGATGCACCCGTCGTCGAAGGCTCCGATCTCGAGGCCCGCGCAAGGGCCGCACGGTATCGCGTCCTCGAACAGCACCTCGAACCTGGCGAACGGTGCTGCACCGCCCATACGCTCGATGACCAGGCAGAGACGGTGCTGATACGCCTGATGCGGGGATCAGGTCCGGTAGGCCTCTCTGGGATCCCATCGACGCGAGGCCCGTTCTGCCGTCCCTTCCTGACCGTCCGGCGCGCCGAGCTGCGGGCGGTGGCTGATGCGACCGGTCTCCCCTACACGGACGATCCGTCGAACCGTGACGATCGCTTCCTTCGGTCGCGGATCCGGTCCCACCTGATGCCGTTGCTCACGCAACAGTACGACGAGTCGATCGTCGAGGACCTCGCCCGGAGCGCCGATCTCGTCGCAGCGCAACACGGCGTCATCGTGGCGATGGCCTCGGAGATCCCTGTTCACATCAGCGACGACTCGACCGCGATCCCTACCGCGCCGCTTCTGACGGCGCCGCTTGCCGCTGCGTCCGAGGCGGTGCGCCGAGCACTCACGGTGCACCTCTTCCCCTACCACGGCAGCCACGCCGATGTCTCAGCGGTTCTCGCGACGGCCCGCGATGGCACAACCAGGACCCTCACCGGGGGCCTCGTGTGCGGTCGTGAGGGTCCGCATGTCGTCGTGGCCCCAAAGGTCGAGCAGGACGCCCCGACGCCGGTGTCCCTCGAGGCGGGCGTCCTGGCGTGGGGGCCTTGGCGCTTCGCCGTGTCGCTGTCTGACGCACCCGCCCTCATGACGACCGTCGGGCGTCGGACCGCGGTGAGCATCCGACCCGGGGACGAGGCGGTCATGCGCTGCGTCACGAACGGCGATCGTCTCGACATGAGTGGCCAAACGACGCCCGTTGCGGAGCTGCTCCGTGCCGCAGGCGTTCCGCCCCGGCTGCGTTCGTCTTGGCCTGCGATCGCGGTCAATGGCAAGATTGCCGCTGTTGCCGGAATCAGGGTTGCTGACTGGGCACGCCCCGGACCGGGCGAAGCGGCGATGGTGATCGAGCGGGAAGGGCCAATGTGAAGATCGGCAAGACACTCGTAACGGCGGAAGAGATCGAAGCCAAACTCGAAGAGATGGGTGCGGCGATCTCTCGGGATTATGCAGGAAAGGATCTCCTGCTGGTCGGGATCCTCAAAGGCGCCTTCGTTGTCATGGCCGACCTCGCGCGCCACATCACGATTCCGGTCGAGTTCGACTTCATGGCGGTGTCGTCATACGGATCCGCGACGAGGAGTTCGGGGGTCGTACGCATCCTCAAGGACCTCGATCAGCAGATCGCAGATCGCCATGTCCTGATCGTCGAGGACATCGTCGACACGGGCCTGACGCTGCACTATCTGCTCAAGAATCTGACGGTTCGCAAGCCGGCGAGTCTCTCGCTCGCGGCGCTGCTCGTGAAAGACGGCGTCGAGCGTCCCCCCCTCGACATCGCTTACGAGGGCTTCCACATTCCACCAGATTTCGTGATCGGCTACGGCCTCGACTATGAAGGGAAGTACCGAAACCTCCCATATGTCGCCGTTGTGGACTCCGTCGACTGACCGGATCTGCCGAATTTGACGGACTGAAGCCGTACCATGGGCTGGCCGATGGAGAGGCATCGGCTTCGATCCGCCCGCTAGGAGCACCGTGAACCGCACGGCGAGAACCATCCTCGTATATTTCGCAGCGATCGTTCTGGTCGTCCTCGCGTTCCAGGTTGTGTTCAATCAGGCGACGGCGCCGACGGAGTTGACGCTCGACGAGTTCACCACGGCACTCGAAGCCGGGCATGTGCAGGGGGAGGTCCTGATGAAGGATCGCTCCAACGAGCTGTCCGGCACGATCGACACGGGTAGCGAGGAATTCACATTCATCGTCAACTACCCGGCTGAGTACGCGGGCGACCTCACGAAGCAGCTCCAGGCGTCGGGTGTCTCCCTCCGCGTCGATGCCGAAGCGCCGACCATCCTCGACTACATCCTCACCTTCGTCCCGTATCTGCTCATCTTCGGGTTGTTCATCTTCGTGATCATGCAGATGCAGGGCGGCGGAAACCGTGTCATGCAGTTCGGCAAGTCCAAGGCAAAACAGGTGTCCAAGGACACGCCGAAAGTGCTGTTCTCCGATGTTGCCGGCGCTGACGAAGCCGTCGAGGAACTCCAGGAAATCAAGGAGTTTCTCGCGTCGCCTCAGAAGTTCAGGGCGATGGGTGCCAAGATCCCGAAGGGTGTCCTGCTCTATGGCCCGCCGGGGACCGGGAAGACCCTGCTGGCAAGGGCCGTTGCCGGCGAAGCCGGGGTCCCGTTCTTTTCAATATCGGGTTCCGACTTCGTCGAGATGTTCGTCGGGGTCGGCGCGTCGCGGGTACGGGATCTGTTCGACCAGGCGAAACAGAATGCTCCGTCGATCGTGTTCATCGACGAGATCGACGCCGTGGGCCGTCACCGTGGCGCCGGGCTCGGCGGCGGCCACGACGAACGGGAGCAGACGCTCAATCAACTCCTGGTCGAACTCGACGGGTTCGATGTGAAATCGGGCGTGATCGTGATCGCATCCACGAACCGTCCCGACATCCTCGACCCCGCACTCCTCCGACCGGGCCGTTTCGATCGCCAGGTCGTCGTGGATCGTCCCGATCTCAGGGGCCGCCAAGCGATCCTCGAGGTCCATGCAAAGGGGAAGCCGCTCGCTGACGGCGTCGACCTCGGAGTCCTCGCACGACAAACTCCCGGTTTCACCGGTGCCGATCTTGCGAACCTGATCAACGAGGCGGCGTTGCTGTCGGCGCGTCTCGGCAAGGACTCGATCGGTATGGCCGAGCTCGAAGAGGCCATCGAGCGGGTGATCGCGGGGCCGGAACGCAAATCGCGGGTCATGTCCGATGCCGAGAAGGAGATCACTGCGTACCACGAGGGAGGGCACGCTCTGGTCGGGTATGCGCTCCCGAACTCGGATCCGATCCACAAGGTCACGATCATCCCGCGGGGCAGGGCTGGCGGCTACACGCTTGCCCTTCCCCTCGAGGACAAGTACTACCAGCGACGGTCCGAGATGGTGGACCAGCTTGCGATGCTCCTTGGGGGGCGGACTGCCGAGGAGCTCATCTTCGTCGATCCGACGACCGGTGCCAGCAACGACATCGAGAAGGCGACCCAGATCGCCCGCAAGATGGTGATGGAGTACGGCATGAGCGACAAGCTCGGTCCCCTCCAATACGGGAAGCCCGATGGGGAGGTGTTCCTCGGGCGCGACTACAGCCGAAGCCAGGACTATTCGAACGAGGTCGCCGCAGCCGTCGACGAGGAGGTGCGGTACCTCATCACCCAAGCGCACGACGAGGCGCGCAAGATCCTCGAAACCCACATCGATGCCCTGCACCGCATCGCCAAGGCGCTCATCGACAAGGAGTCCGTCGACGCTGACGAGGTGGAAGAGCTGTTCGAGGATGTCCCGAAGTGGCAGCACGGCGATGACGGTTCCCTCAGGATCAAGGCGCCCGACAGTGGTCCCGCGATCCAACCAGCCGTCGCGGCGAGGACCGACGGCGCTTGAGCGGGTGACGCTGCTGCCCCGCCCGAATCCGGCATCCGAACTCCGCTGGGAGGTGCGCGGGGGGGTGGTGGATCTTTCGGCACCCGTCATCATGGGAGTCGTCAACGCGACACCGGACTCGTTCTCCGACGGCGGGAAGTACCTCAGCGTCGAAACCGCAGTCGAAGCGGGGATCTCGATGGTCGCGGACGGTGCCGCGATCATCGATGTCGGTGGTGAATCGACACGCCCCGGTTCGGATCCGGTTCCCACTGATGTCGAGCTCGCTCGGACCATTCCTGTTGTTGCGCGCCTCGCCGCGCGTGGATTGACGGTTTCGATCGACACCTCCAAGACGGAGGTGGCTCGAGCCGCAATCGAGGCAGGAGCGGCGATCGTCAACGATGTGACAGGGCTCGCCGATCCGGAGATGGTGGATCTGTGCGCATCCACCGGAGCGGGTGCCGTGGTCATGCACATGCTCGGCGATCCGCGCACGATGCAAGATCGGCCTCACTATGACGATGTCGTCGGCGATGTCCTCGAGTTCCTCACCCGGCGCGCCGCCGGGGCCCAACGACGAGGTGTCGTTCCTGGTCAGATCGTGATCGATCCGGGGATCGGGTTCGGCAAGACGCTCGACCACAACCTCATCCTGATGCGATCGATCGATCGGTTCGCCGCCACGGGTTACCCCGTCCTCGTGGGCGCCAGCCGGAAGCGATTCCTCGGCGCGATCCTTGAGCCGCTCCGGGGTGCGACGACGCCGCAGCAGCGGGACCGCGCGTCGGCGGCAGCCGTTGCGGTGGCGGTCGCCGGAGGGGCACGGGTTCTGCGCGTGCACAGCGTGCCTTCCGCTGTTGAGGTAGCGCATGTCGTCCACACTATTGTGAACGCCGGAGGGTCGTAATCGTCTGGTATGAGCAAGAAATCAACAGGTCTTGAGCCCCGCGGGTTCCGTTGGGTGATCAAGGGTCGCCTTGCCGTATCCGAACGAATCGGGGGGTACGGCTTCGAACATCGCAAGGTTCGTCGCGAAGAGGAGCTCATCTGGCTCCGCGACCGAAACATCAACTCGATCGTGAGCCTGCTCGGGCCTGAGCAGGCAGCACAGCCGTACGACAGCGCCGGATTCGCGTTTGCATCGATGGATGTTCCCGCGGATGTCGAACCCGAGGACGCAATTCCCGTCTTCGAACTCCTGCACCGTTCGCTGTCTGCTGCAGGAGCCGTCGTGCTCGTACACCGAGACACCATCGACGACACCCTCGCAGGCCTCCTCGCTGGCTATCTCATCCACTCCGGCATGCTCGACGATCCGATCATTGCCACCGATGTGATCCAGCGCATCCTCGGACGGGCGATCGGCCCGGAAGGTCGTCGCCTCATCCCGCTCTCCTGACGATGGCAAAGGCGTTCATCGGCCTCGGGTCCAATATCGGTGACCGCCGCAAGCACCTCCTCGCAGCCCTCGCGGGGATCAGCGACCTCGGGACGGTCACCGTTGGTTCACCGGTCTACGAGACCGATCCCATCGGGAATATCGACCAGGACCCGTTCGAGAACGCTGTGGTCGGTCTCGACACCACGCGGTCGGCACGGGACCTCCTCGCGGGCCTCGTCGAGATCGAAGACCGCAACGGACGGCGCCGCGATGTCCGATGGGGGCCGAGGACGCTCGATCTGGATCTCCTGTGGTATGACGGACAGGTCATCGCTGAGCCGGAGTTGATCGTCCCGCATCCACGGATCCGGGACCGCAAGTTCGTTCTCGCGCCGCTCGTATATGCGGCTCCGAGCCTCGCGGACCAAGACGGACCGTATGCCGACTCGCTCGCGGCAGTCGACGATCAGATGGTTCGGAGGGTGACCGGGCAGCTCGACCCACGCACCCTACGCTGGCTTGCCGGGATCGGTTCGGCTTTGGAACTTCGAGGATCCGACGGTACCTATGTGGTGAACCTTGCTTGCGACTGGGAGAACCTCAACGGTTCCATGTTCGGCGGCTATCTCGGAGCGGCTGTCCTCGCCGCCGCCGCCGCAGAGCACCCAGACAAGGTCCCAACCACGCTGACCTACCGGTACCTCCGGCCGGTTCCATGTGGCGGCGAGGCCCTCCTGGCCGTGGAACACAACCGGCGGACCGACCGGTCAGCGGACCTGTCGGTGTCGGTGTGGATCGACGACCTCGAATACGGACGCGCGCACCTGTCGGTCGTCACCGACCGCGGGCAGGTCGTCGCGTCCCCCGCGGTGCCGCAGGTGCTTCCGATGCACCGATGTCGACCGCTCGACGAACTGATCGACGCTGTCGGCCAGGAGCCGGGCAACTCGGTCCGATCCTGGCGTCCGCTCGAGAACTGGGACATTCCCGACCTCGTCGACGGGACATCGGGCGTCGTTCGGGCGTGGTGTCCGAACCCGGTGGAGGGTCTCGACGATTCCTACCTGTCGGCAGCAGGTCTGTTCATGGCGGTCGACGCCCTCGTGTGGCCGGCAGCCATGCTCGCCGCGGGGCGGCTCGGGGACCGGGCGATCTACACGCCGACCGTGGAGATCTCGACGCGATTCGCGGACACGGAACGGCTCGGTGGTTGGTGTATCGGTGAAGCTCGGGTTGATCACCTCACGACGAAGTGGGTGGCGGGTACGATCCAGGTGTGGGCGGGGGACGGACGACACGCGGCGACCGGCCACTCCCTCAACCTCGCGATCGGATGAGCGACCCGTCGCACGGACCGGGTACGCTTGTGGCTCGGACCGATACCCGGACGGATCGGAGCCTCATGAACATCGCCTTGTACGGGCCGGGTCGAGCCGGCGGATCGCTGCTCATCGCCGCGTCCAACGCCGGGCATCCGATTGTCCACATCGGCGGGCGATCCTCGGCTGCCGTAGCGTCCCTCAAGCGCCGCGTCCCCGTGACCGTCGGGGAGCCGGATGTGCTGATCATCGCCGTGTCCGACGACGCCCTCCCACGCATCGAGGCTACATCGCTGATCAAGGCTCCGATCGTCATGCATCTGTCAGGGGCCGTGTCGATCGCGGTGCTCGAACCCTTCGCCGCTGCGGGTGCACGAATCGCGTCGTTCCATCCCCTCCAGACCCTTCCGGATTGGGAAGCGGGTGCGCGAAGGCTGCCAGGTTCGTCCGTGGCTGTGACCGCCGAGCTGGACACCGAGTCGATCCTCGCCGATTTCGCCCGTTCTCTTGGGTGTAGGCCGTTTGCCATCACGGACGAAGCGAAGCCGCTGTACCACGCTGCGGCATCTGCGGCGGCGAACCACACGATTGCCGCCCTCGCTGTGGCCGACGCGTTGTTCCGATGTGCTGGAGTGGATCCGCTCGAGGCGCGCCCACTCGTCGAGTCAGTGATCGACAACGCGTACGACATGGGGCCGGTTCGGGCGCTCACCGGCCCAATCGCCCGTGGTGACATCTCGACGGTTGCCGCCCAGCTCGACGCCATACGGGCGGAGGCCCCGGAGCTCACCGACGCCTTCGTGTCCCTGTGTTCGGCGACGGCGAGCGTCGCAGGCCGGACAAGCGAGTTCGCCGAGGTCCTGCGGTGAAGATGGTGCGTACCTTCGCCGAGGTCCGGGCGCTCACCGAAGGAGAGGTGGGCCTCGTCCCGACGATGGGATTCCTCCACGAGGGCCATCTGAGTCTCATCGCGGCTGCTGCCAATGCGTCGGACACAACCGTGGTGTCGCTGTTCGTGAATCCCACCCAGTTCGGCGACGACTCGGACCTCGACGCGTATCCGCGAGATGAGGGCCGTGACGCCGGTCTCGCCGAGAAGGCTGGCGCCGACATCTTGTTCGCGCCCGACCCCGACGAGGTGTATCCCGAGGGAAACCGCGTGACGGTTGCCGTCGGCGGTGTCGGCGATGCCATGGAGGGACGCTTCCGGCACGGCCACTTCGAAGGCGTGGCCACCGTGGTCGCCAAGCTCTTCGCAGGCATCAGACCGGACGCAGCGTTCTTCGGACGCAAGGACGCCCAGCAGCTCGCCGTGGTTCGCACGATGTGCGCTGGCCTCCGGTTCCCGATCCGGCTTGTTGGACTTCCGACGGTGAGGGAGTCCGACGGTCTTGCCCTTTCGAGCCGCAACACCCGGCTCAAGGGGGAGCCACGCAGGAGTGCGGTCGCCCTCAGCAGGTCGCTGTTCGCCGCTGCCGATTCGATCGAGGACGGCGTGGTCTCATCGGGCGCGATCAAGGCGACGATGCGATCGGAGCTCGCATCGTTCCCAGCCGTAGAGGTCGAGTACATCGAGGTTGCCGATGCCCATGGAGCGTTTCCCGTCGACCGCGTCGAGTCGGATTCGTTCGTTGCGGTCGCGGCGCGTGTTGGAGGGGTTCGACTCATCGACAATGTCTCCGTCGATGCCGAGACCATGACCGTCGACCGGGGGATTCGACTCCACGAGCCGAGCATCCTGTACGGGGAGGTCTGATGCTGCTGACCGTTGATGTCGGGAACACGCAGATCGCCCTCGGGATGTTCGACGGCGACGAACTGATCGGCCACTGGAGAGTCGCAACCGAGCCTGAGGCGACCCTCGATGAGATCCGCTGGAAGATGACCGGGATTCTCGGGCAGGACGGCTTCACTCAGGGTGACATCGAAGGTCTCGCGATCTCGAGCGTCGTGCCGGCGGTGACGACGAATCTGCGCAGAATCAGTCACTACCTCACGGCGGGTCGGTCGGTCGTGGTCGAGCCCGGTGTGAGAACGGGTATGGCGATCGAGATCGACAACCCGCATGAGGTGGGTGCCGACCGCATCGTCAACGCGGTCGCCGCACGGCACAAGTATGGCTCGCCGACGGTCGTCGTGGATTTCGGAACGTCCACGAACTTCGATGTGGTCGGCTCATCCGGCTCGTATCTGGGGGGTGTCATCGCTCCCGGGCTTGTCATCGCGACGAACGCACTTGTTGCCGGGACCGCGGCATTGCGCCGGGTGGAGTTCGCGTCGCCCCGCAGCGTGATCGGCAAGGGCACCGTCGAGGCAATTCAATCCGGCGCCGTGTTCGGCCATGCAGGCATGGTCGACGCCATCTGCGACCGGATCGCGGTTGAGCTCGGTGGGGATGTCACGCGGGTGGCGACCGGGGGGTTAGCGTCTACGATCGTGCCGCATTGTCGAAGTGTCAGCACGGTCGACGACTATCTGACGCTGGAAGGCCTCAAGATCATCTTTGACCTGAACCAGGACCACTCGTGACCGAACCGCCGCCCGACGACAGCGCGTTCGACGATCGGGATTCCCTCGAATCGCATCCCCTGACGAGGGAACGCGTTCGCAAGTACCGCGAGGTGCTCGAAGACGGCGGATTCCCCTACGCCTATCAACGCACCCACACCGCAGAGGACCTCGCCGCACAGTTCGCCGGCCTCGAGCCGGGTTCCGAGACCGGTGTCGAGGTCGCTGTTGCGGGCCGCCTCATCAACACGCGGATGATGGGCAAGCTCGTCTTCGGGGTGCTGAAGGATTTCACCGGGTCCGTTCAGCTCTTCGTTGATCGTGGCACACTCGGGGACGAACCGTTCGATCAGTTCGGGGAACTCGATGCCGGTGACTGGATCGGGGCCCTCGGGACGGTGATGACGACCAAGCGTGGCGAAATCTCGGTGCGGGTCGGGTCCTTCGTGCTCCTCCAGAAGGGACTTCGTCCGCTGCCTGACAAATGGCATGGTCTCAAAGATGTCGAGGCGCGTTCCCGCCGTCGATATGTCGATCTCATCACCAACGAGGATGCGCGCACGACAGCGATCGCCCGCACCAAGGTGATCGCCGAGCTGCGGCGCCAGTTCGAGTCACGAGGCTATCTGGAGGTGGAGACACCCGTTCTTCTTCCGCAAGCGACCGGCGCGACCGCGCGGCCGTTCACGACCCATCACAACGCCCTCGGTCTCGACATGTCGCTCAGGATCGCGACCGAGCTGTATCTCAAGCGCCTCGTTGTCGGCGGGTTCGAGCGAGTGTTCGAGATGGGGAAGATCTTCCGAAACGAGGGGATCGATGCTCACCACAACCCCGAATTCACGATGCTGGAGTCCTACGAGGCCTTCGCGGATGTGAACTCGATGATGGATCTCGTCGAACAGGTCGTCGAAGCGTGCGCGATGGCCGTGAACGCGTCGACCGACCTCGTCGTCGGCGATCGCCCGCTGAGCCTCGCACCACCGTTCAAACGCGTCACGATGCTCGAAGCCGTGCAGGCCGAAACGGGCCTTGACATCGACTACCACACGGATCGTGACGAGCTGACCGCAGCTGCCCGCGACCTCGGCGTTGACCCGGAGGACCATTGGGGAGCGGGGAGGATCGTTGAGGCCCTCTTCGATGCGTGTGCAGGTGACACGATCTGGGAGCCAACTTTCGTCACCGAGCACCCGATCGAGGTGTCACCCCTCGCGAGAGTGCACCGCTCGAAGCCTCATGTGACCGAACGGTTCGAGTTGTTCATCGCGGGCTCCGAGTACGCCAACGCCTTCTCGGAGCTCAACGACCCGTTCGATCAGCGAGCGCGGTTCGAGGCCCAGGCCGCGCGCAAGGCCGCAGGCGACGACGATGCACACCCCGTCGACGAGGACTACCTGCGGGCGCTCGAATACGGGCTCCCACCGACAGGTGGTCTCGGGATCGGTGTCGACCGTCTCGTCATGCTCTTGACGGGCAAGACCCACATCCGCGAGGTCATCCTGTTCCCAACAATGCGCCCCGAGTAGCGCCCCTCAACGAAGGGCTCCCACTCGGCCTTTCCCGAGTGACAGCCCCGGGTTGTACCCAGGGTTGCGGAATCAGGTGCGATCGGCGTCGTCGGACACGACGGACCAGGCGTCGAGGAACGAGCCGGTGACATCGAGGTGGGTGTCGCCGGAGACCGCGATGGCCCAGCAGGTGACGGTTCGGTTCCCGAGCTCGAACTGGAACGGACCCATACCGAAGCCGGTCGCAAGGACCTCAACCGACGGGTCGCCGCTCGGGACGAGAGCTTCGCCGAGGTCCGCACAAGCCTCATCGAACTGCGTGTCATCGCCGACGGGGTAACCGTCGCCAGCGAATTCGACGGATCCGAGGTACTGGTAGCCGTGGGCTGCATCGCACCGCACGACCACTCTTGGGTCGGTTGCGCACGCACCGGGCTGAATCGACCATGCGAGATCGGTCAGGCCCGAAAAGGGGCCGGTCACGAGTCGTTCGGTGTCGTTGGGTCCGGGGATGATCGCCAGGCAAGCGATGTAGCGGTCCCCGCGCTCCCATTCGTCGGCGTCTGGCATGTAGCCCACGAGCGACACGCGAAGGTCCGCCTGTGCGCCACCGAAGGTCTCCGTGTAGGCACGGTCGCACGCATAGGAGCGCTGGTAGGTGATCTGGTCGATGTCGTACGCTTGGAGGTCCGTTCCGAGGTACTCGCTGTGAAGGACCTCCCCGTTGTGCGGGCCGTTGCACGGCACGACGATGTCCTGCGGGAACGGCGCCCACGGAGCGTTGCCGTAGACATCGAGCTGGTCCTGGGGCAGGTAGATGCAGTGTCCGGTCTCCCACACCTGGTTCGGCGCATCGAGCTCGGCACGAGCCTCGAGGTACTCGCGTGCGGCGGTATCGGATGTCGCCGTCGTGATCAGCAGCCCGTCACCTTCACTCCACAGGTAGAACACACCGCCGGACGCTGCCTCCACCTCGACGATCGCTGTTGCCGATTCGGGGTCGGGTGTGTCCTCATCGGCCCACAGCGCGAAGAGGCCGGCGAGGAACGGGAACCCCCGGAGACCGGACAGGGGAATGATCGACACGACGGCGATTCGTTCGCCGTCGGTGTCCGTGAAGCTCGTGACGGCGATCCCGTCGGTGAGCTCCAATGGCAGCCACGCCTCGATGAGATCGAGGAGTCCCGCATCGATACCGGTCGGTTCGAAGACCTGTTCGTAGCCCCTCAGCAGGATGATGGCGTCGAAGGCGACAACATCGGGATCACCGACCTCGGGCGGAGCGATCGGGTCAGTTGTGGTTCCGTCGTCAGGATTCGTCGGAGTCTCATCGGGTGGCAGACTCGTCGTCACCGCTGGAGGCGCAACGGTGCTCGTGATCGAATCCGAGATCGAAGTGCAACCGGTCACACTGATGGCCAGCGTGAGCAGACCCGCAGTGATCGTGTGATGACGCATGTCGTGAGTCCTCTTGGCAAGTCGTATTGCTGGCTCGGCGAGGCAACCGAGCCCTGATTGGATCCTATTGACTCCGAGCAGAATCGACGCGATCGAGCAGGTACCGGTCGAGGTTTGCAAGGATCTTTGACAGCGGGTTTGCCGGTATCTGGTTGGCTGCCTTCTCCGCGAGCCGGATCCGGTCGACCGCCTCGTCGAGCACGGATTCGATGTGTCCGCCCCTCACGGTGAGTTCGACGACCTTGTCGATCGCCTCGGACGGGTATGGCCTGCCCTGCGCGAGCAGCGCCCTGATCTCTTCGCCATGGTCGCCGTCAGCTGCGTAGAGGACCGGCAAGGTGAAGGTCCCTTCGCCGATGTCGGACCCAGCGGGCTTGCCGAGGAATTCCTCGTTGGCAACGAGATCGAGCACATCGTCGGTCATCTGGAACACCATGCCCATCTCCCACGCCCAATCCGAGATTGCTTCGACCGTATCGGTGTCTGCGCCACCGGTGAGGGCCCCGAGGCGCGCCGATGTGCGGATGAGGGATGCGGTCTTTCCGCCGATCACCGAGAAGTAGCCCTCGGCTCCGTGATCGAGGCTGTCCGTGTGAATCAGCTCGCGGACCTGTCCTTCGCAGAGGGTGGCGTAGGTTCGTGCGATCAAAGCGACCGCTTCTTCACCCAATGGTGCCGCGATCTCCGATGCGCGGGCGAGCAGGAAGTCACCGGCGAGGATGGCAACCGTGTTCGACCAGTTCTCGTTCACGCTGGGGGTTCCACGCCTGGTCTCGGCCTCGTCGATCACATCGTCGTGGTACAAGGATCCGAGGTGAACGAGTTCGACCGACACGCCTGCCTCGATCGGGTCAGATCCGGCGGCGCCACCGAGCTCCGCCGCAACCTGGGCGAGGAGCGGCCGGTACCGCTTGCCGCCAGCTCCGAGGAGATGCTGGGCGATGCTCGTGAGGAACTCCGTGTCGGCCACGGTGACCTCACCGAGGCGCTGCTCGACAGCGCTCATCCGCTCCCATACACGGGGTATCGGAACGAGCTGTTGGAAGATCGGACGATCCAAGATCCCTGCCCTTGTGGGGAATGGCGATGGTAGCGCAGGGGTTCTTCTGATAGACCGCTGGGGAGCAGTCAGGAAGGCACGGCCGGAAGGCCACGAATCGGTCAAGTCGGCCGGTTCGGTCCCCGTTGTTAAGGGGGTGGCTCCCTATACTGCGCGAGGCGCACCGGCTGACGGAGCGCCATAGATGTTTGAGGGGTGAACGGAACGGTGTTTGAGCGATTCACAGACCGGGCCCGAAGGGTCGTGGTACTTGCCCAGGAAGAAGCGCGGCTCCTCAACCACAATTACATCGGAACCGAGCACATCCTTCTCGGCCTCATCCACGAAGGCGAAGGTGTCGCGGCTCGCTCCCTTGAGAGTCTCGGGATCAACCTCGAGTCGGTTCGTGAGCAGGTCGTCGAGATCATCGGTCAGGGCTCCCAGGCGCCTTCAGGGCACATCCCGTTCACGCCACGGGCGAAGAAGGTCCTCGAACTGTCGCTTCGTGAGGCCCTCCAGCTCGGCCACAACTACATCGGGACCGAGCACATCCTTCTCGGCTTGATCCGAGAGGGGGAGGGTGTTGCGGCGCAGGTCCTCGTCAAGCTCGGGGCAGAGCTCACGAAGGTCCGACAGACCGTGATCCAGCTCCTGTCGGGTTCCCAGGAGGAGCAAGTCTCGAGTTCGAGTTCGTCATCCGGCTCATCGAGCTCCCGAGGGGAAGGTTCGTCGTCCGGTTCGACGGTCCTTGACCAGTTCGGACGGAACCTTACCCAGCTCGCCCGCGATCGGAGCCTCGATCCGGTGATCGGTCGGGCAAATGAGATCGAACGCGTGATGCAGGTGTTGTCGCGCAGAACGAAGAACAACCCAGTACTCATCGGCGAGCCCGGGGTGGGCAAGACCGCCATCGTCGAGGGCCTCGCGACCCAGATCGTCGACGGCACCGTTCCCGACACGCTGACCGGCAAACATATCTACACCCTCGACCTCGGTGCCCTCGTGGCGGGATCCCGGTACCGGGGTGACTTCGAGGAACGCCTCAAGAAGGTCCTCAAAGAGATCCGCACCCGCGGTGACATCATCCTGTTCATCGACGAGATTCACACGCTCGTCGGCGCTGGCGCTGCCGAAGGTGCGATCGATGCCGCGAGCATCCTCAAGCCGATGCTTGCCCGCGGTGAGCTCCAGACGATCGGGGCGACGACCCTCGAGGAGTACCGCAAGTATCTCGAGAAGGACTCGGCGCTCGAACGCAGGTTCCAGCCGATCCAGGTCGATGAGCCGTCCGTTGCCGACACGATCCGGATTCTTGAAGGGCTCCGCGAGTCGTACGAGGAGCATCACAAGGTCGAGTTCACCGAGCAGGCGCTCGTCAACGCCGCAAACCTGGCCGATCGTTACATCGCCGACCGTTTCCTTCCCGACAAGGCCATCGATCTCATCGACGAGGCGGGGTCGCGCATGCGACTGCGCCGTTCGAATCTCCCGCCTGAGATCAAAGAAATCGACGAGCAGATCGGCAAGGCTCGATCGGACAAGCGCGAAGCAGTCGCGTCACAGCAGTACGAGCGGGCCGCCCAGGTGCGCGACCACGAGCGTCAGCTGATCGATGAACGCCGGCAGCTCGAGAAGCTCGCATCCGAGGACGGCGCGGTTGCGTCAGCGGTCATCGACGAGGAGGAGATCGCGCAGGTGCTGGCCCAGTGGACAGGGATTCCGGTCCATCGCCTCACCGAGGAGGAGACGGCCAAGCTTCTCAACATGGAGGATGAGCTCCACAAGCGCATCATCGGCCAGTCCGACGGGATCGCGGCGGTGTCCAAGGCAATCCGTCGCACGAGGGCTGGCCTGAAGGACCCGAAGCGCCCGGCGGGATCGTTCATCTTCCTCGGCCCGTCCGGCGTCGGAAAGACCGAAACGGCGAAGTCCCTGACCGAGTTCCTGTTCGGGGATGAATCGGCGCTGATTCAGATCGACATGTCCGAGTACATGGAGAAGCACGCCGTGAGCCGCCTCGTCGGCTCACCCCCGGGCTATGTGGGGTATGACGAGGGCGGGCAGCTCACGGAAGCCGTCCGGCGCAAGCCCTTCTCGGTTGTACTGTTCGACGAGATCGAAAAGGCCCATCCCGATGTCTTCAACATCCTCCTCCAGATCCTTGAGGACGGACGACTCACCGACGCGCAGGGTCGCACGGTGGACTTCAAGAACACCGTCATCATCATGACATCGAACCTCGGAACGGCGGAGCTTCGCAAGAAGGCAGTCGGGTTCGCTCTCGCCGACGACGCAGTCAACTACGACAAGATGCGCGAAAAGGTGATGGAAGCGCTCAAGACCCAGTTCCGGCCCGAGTTCCTGAACCGCATCGACGAAACGATCGTCTTCCACGAACTCACCCTCGAAGAGGTCAAGGCGATCGTCGACCTGCTCCTCACCCGGGTCAGGGAACAGCTCGAGTCGCAGGCGTTGGATCTGGTGCTCACCGATGATGCCAAGGAGCTGCTCGCCACGAAGGGATACGACCCGCAGCTCGGCGCCCGTCCGCTGCGTCGGGCGATTCAGCGGATGCTCGAGGATCCGATCTCCGAGAAGGTGCTGTTCCGGGAGTTCCCTGCCGGTTCGACGATCCTCGTCAGCATCGATGAGGACGACAACGAGCGGCTCGCGTTCGAGGCAATCGAGACTCCGAACAAGCCTCCGGTGGAACTCGCCGAGAACTGATCCCGCCACCCGGCCGCGCGCTGGCGCGTCGCCGATCAGAAGCGGTCTCGGTGCCAACTCACTAGACTCACCGCTGCTCACGGTGGGTCGAACAACGACCCTTCCTGCCGGAGACCGGGAGCTTTCATTCCAACGAAACGAAAGGGTGCGCCATGCGCTCATGGATCGAACGGCGGGGCATCGTCCTCGCTCTGATGCTCGTCCTCGCGCTCGTTGCGGCTGCATGCAGCAGCGACTCGGACGAAACAACCACAACCGAAGGCGACATGTCGTCCGGTGAAGCCGTCAAGACCTGTCTTGTCACGGACCTCGCCGGTGTCGGCGACCAAAGCTTCAATGCAAGCGCTTGGAAAGGCGTCCAGGATGCGGTCGCTGCGGGGTACGCAACGGAGGACTCGTTCTATCTCGAGTCGACGGATGCAACCGACTGGCAGCCGAATGTCGACCAGATGATCTCGCAGGGTTGCCAGCACATCGTCACCGTCGGGTTCGCTCTCGGCGAGGTGACGGCGACCAACGCCCAAGCGCATCCCGAGATCACATGGACGATGATCGACAATGTGCTCACCGACGCGAACTTCAGCCCGCTCGCGCTTCCCAATGTGCGCGAGCTTGTGTATCAGACCGACGAAGCGGCGTTCGCGGCCGGCTACCTTGCGGCTGGGGTTACCCAGACCGACATCGTCTGCGTGTACGGGGGTGCGAACTTCCCGACTGTTTCGATCTTCCTCGACGGTTTCGCGAGGGGCGTCGAGCATTACAACGACATCAAGGGAACCTCCGTGGAGGTCAAGGGTTGGGACATCGATGCCCAGGACGGCCTGTTCACCGGTTCGTTCACGGACATGGAGCTTGCACGCTCGACGGCACAGAGCCTCTTCGACGAGGGCTGTGACATCATCCTGCCGGTTGGTGGCGCCATCAACCTGCCTGCCGGTGATGTCATCCTCGACACGGGGATCGACGCTGCCATGATCGGTGTGGATGCAGATGCCTACATGGCCATGGATCCGAAGTACCAGTCCGTGTGGCTCACAACGGTGGAGAAGGCGATTGCGCCGTTCATCACGCTTGCGGTCCAGGAGCAGGACGAAGGGACCTGGAGCCCGGGTGCGTTCGTCGGCAACCTCGCCAACGATGGTGTGGGGCTCGCCCCGTACCACGATTGGGCGGACCGCGTGTCCCCGGAACTCGATGCCGAGGTTCAACAGCTTCTCGAAGACATCAAGAACGGTGTCATCGACGCGTCCTTCACCCCGGTCGGGTACTAGTCCCCTGCACGGCAATCGATTCGAAGAAGGGCTCCCGCTTCGGGCGGGGGCCCTTCTTTGGTTCTGCCCCGGATAGACCCCGTCGGTCGGGGAGTCGGCGGCACCGATCGCGGCCGACGCACGGACATGCACCGATCTATGGTGGGGTCGGCGGCGGAGCCCGGAGGCGTTCATGACATTGGAATTGCGCGGCATCACGAAGCAATTCCCTGGCGTGCTCGCCAACGATGATGTGAACCTCTCGGTCTCAGAGGGTGAGATCGTCGCGCTCCTCGGTGAGAACGGGGCGGGCAAGACGACCCTGATGAACATCCTCTACGGGCTCTACACGCCGACATCCGGCGAGGTGCTTGTGGATGGATCGCCGCTGCTTCTTGAGTCCCCCGGGGATGCGATCGCCGCCGGCATCGGCATGGTGCACCAGCACTTCATGCTCGTTCCGGTGTTCACGGTTGCCGAGAATGTGGTCCTCGGGTTCGAACCCGTGAAAGGGCTTGGGGTTCTCGACAAGCAGTCCGCCCGCAAGAGTGTCATCGAGATCTCGGGCCGCTACGGACTCGATGTCGATCCCGATGCCGTCACGGAGGATCTTTCGGTCGGATTCCAGCAGCGTGTCGAGATCATCAAGGTCTTGTCGCGCGAGGCACGGTTCGTCGTCTTCGACGAGCCGACATCGGTGCTCACACCACCGGAGGTCGAGCGATTCTTCGAGATCGTCAACGGCCTCAGGGCCGACGGCAAGGGCATCATCTTCATCTCCCACAAACTCGGTGAAGCGCTCGAGGTCGCGGACCGGATCGTGATCATGCGGAGAGGGAAGACCGTTGCTGAGGTCACACCCGACGAGGTGACGGAGGAGCAGCTTGCCGAGCTGATGGTAGGAAGACCCGTTGATCTTGTGGTGGACAAGACGGATGCCGACCCGGGGGAGATCGTCCTCGCCGTCACCGAACTCGTGGTGCTCGACGACCGCAACAATCGGGCCGTCGACGGTCTCAGCCTTCAGGTACGAGCGGGGGAGATCGTCGGCATTGCCGGTGTACAAGGGAACGGTCAGACCGAGCTGGTCGAGTCCATCACGGGTCTCCGCCCCTCCATCGGGGGCGTCGTCGAGCTCAACGGTGAGGACATCACGACGAAGTCGCCCCGTGCGATCCACAAGATGCAGGTCGCCCATGTGCCGGAGGATCGTCAGCGCAGCGGCCTCGTGTTGCCGTTCACGGTCACCGAGAACATGGTGCTCGACACCTACTACGAGCGTCCGATCTCACGGGGCATCCTGATGGATTGGGATGCAGCCGAAGAGCGCGCTGAGCGGCTCGTGGAGGAATACGATGTTCGGACACCATCCACCCGGGTGGAGGTCTCGACCCTTTCGGGCGGCAATCAGCAGAAGGTCATCGTGGCACGCGAGTTCGATCGCGATGTGCAGCTTGTGGTCGCATCGCAACCGACCCGTGGGATCGATGTCGGATCGATCGAGTACATCCACAGCCGGATCGTCGACGAACGCGATGAGGGCGCTGCCGTCCTGATCGTGTCGTCCGAACTCGAAGAGATCAAGGCGCTGTCAGATCGCATCCTTGTCATGTACGACGGCAAGGTGGTCGCCGAATTTGATCCGTCGGCCTCCACGACCGAGATCGGGCTTGCGATGCTCGGAAGCCGTACGACCGAGGAGGCGCCGTGAGCGACCGACTCCCGACCGACGAATCGGCTGAGGCAACGGACGACCGCGGCGGTTCGAACGGAGCGCCGGAGTGGTATCGGCGTGTGACCGGTATCGGAACATCGGCTGCACAGGCAGCGATCGTCCCGGTTCTTGCCCTCGTCACCGCGCTGATCGTTGGAGCGTTCATCATTGCTGTGACCGATGTCGACACGCTCAAGATCTGGGGTGGCGATCCCGTCGAGGCCCTCCGACTCACCATGGTCGGGATCTGGGACGCGTACCGCGCGCTCTTCGTCGGATCCCTTGGGTCTTTCTCGGCCCTCAGCGAAACCCTCTTCGCCGCTACCCCGCTGATTCTCGCAGGGCTGGCGGTTGCCGTCGGTTTCCAGGCAGGACTGTTCAACATCGGGGTGAACGGGCAGATGCACATCGGCGGTATCACCGCGCTATGGGTCGGCTTCACATTCGCGATTCCGGCCGTCTTCCACATTCCGCTGGTTGTGGCAGGGGCCATGGTCGGTGGGGCGATCTGGGCAGGCATCGCCGGCGTGTTGAAGGCAAGAACCGGTGCCCATGAGGTGATCACGACCATCATGCTCAACTTCATCGCGCTGTTCCTCATCGACTATCTCCTCACCACATCCGTGTTCCAGGCGCCGGGCCGCAACGACCCGATCTCGAAGCCGGTGGCTGGCTCGTCGGTGTTCACAACGATCTTCGGGTCCTATCGCGTCAGCATCGGCTTCTTCATTGCCTTGGCGGCCGTGGCGGTCGTGTGGTGGCTCATGTACCGAACAACGATCGGCTACGAATTCCGCGCCGTGGGTTTCAATCCTTCCGGCGGTCGCTATGCGGGTATGAGCGTCGCATGGGTGTATGTGTCGGTGATGGCGGTCTCTGGCGCACTTGCCGGTATCGCGGGCGCGAACCAGATTGTTGGTGTGGCGCCATATCGGGCCATTTCCAACTTCGCAGGCAACATCGGCTTCGACGCGATCGCACTCGCCTTGCTCGGTCGGTCACATCCGGTTGGCGTTCTGTTCGCGGGGCTTCTCTTCGGCGCGCTTCGTGCCGGTGGTCGTGAGATGCAGGGTGCCGCCGGGATTCCCCTCGACTTGGTGCTCGTCCTCCAGGCACTCATCATCGTGATGATCGCGGCACCCGAGCTTGTCAGAGCGATCTACCGGATCAAGACGCCCGACGAGGAGATCACGATCGTGAAGTCGACGGGATGGGGCTCGTGACCACGGTTGCTGACACGAACGATCGGGTGATCCAGACCCGGGCAACCCCCGCCCAGAAGCGCGCAACCTTTGTTGGTTTCGTTCTCATCGCGCTCGCTGCCTTCACCCTGTGGGCGTTCGGACTCGGTGTCGACAGCGGCATCGAATCCACCTTCAACCTGTCACTGCCCAATGCGCGATTCGGTGACCTTTCATGGACTGTCGATGCGCGCACCGTTGCGTTCGTTGTCGTGGTCATCCTCGGATTCCTCGGCGGATGGTCACTGCGGCGCACCCACCTCACACGCACCAACCTGCTGCTTTCGATCGGCCTCGTGCTCTTTTCGTTCGCCTTCCTCACATGGGCAGCTGCGGGTGGGTCCTTCAGCCTCGTGGGGATGCTGCGGTCCACCGTGGTGCTGTCAGTACCGGTCACCCTCGGAGCCCTCACCGGGCTCATGTGTGAGAGCGTCGCGGTCATCAACATCGCCATCGAAGGGCAGCTGCTCACGGCGGCATTCGTCGGGGTCATCGTCGGATCATCTGCGGGGATCTGGGTCGGGCTCGCCGCGTCGATGATCACCGGAGCACTCCTCGGTGCCGTCCTTGCGGTGCTCTCGATCAGGTATCGGATCGACCAGATCATCGCCGGGGTCGTCATCAACATCTTTGCGCTCGGCCTCACGGCCTTCCTCGCGCAGCGCGTGCTGACCGAGGCACCGACTCTCAACTCACCGGGCCGGTTCACCGCAATCAAGATCCCGCTGCTCGGGGACATCCCCGTGATCGGCCCCATGTTCTTCGACCACAACATGTTCGTGTACATCACCTTCATTCTGGTGATTGCCCTGCATTTCGGCTTTTTCTACACACGGTGGGGCCTACGGGCCCGATCGGTTGGTGAGCATCCGAAAGCGGCGGACACTGTGGGGATCAATGTGTTCCGGACGCGGTACCGCAATGTGATCCTTGGCGGTTTCATCGCCGGATTCGGTGGGGCGTTCCTCACCCTCGCGCAGGTATCCCGCTTCGAGGACAACATGACCGGCGGGATCGGGTTCATCGGACTCGCGGCGCTCATCTTCGGACGATGGCGGCCGCTCGGGATCGTCGGTGCCGGCCTCGTGTTCGGTTTTGCGAGGGCGCTCCAGCAGAAGCTCGGCATTCTCGGAACACCGATCCCATCGGAGTTTCTTTCGATGACGCCCTACATCGTGACGCTGATCGTCGTCGCAGGCGTCGTGGGCAGGGCGAGACCGCCAGCGGCGGACGGGCAGCCCTACTTCAAGGACTGAGGCAGTTCACGGTTGACAGTTGACCGTCTCGAATGGTTGACGGTTGATCATTCACCGTTCACAGGTCTGCTGTGATGCGGGAGCGGTTGTCAGTTCTGATAGCCGAAGAACTTCACATCCTGGAGCGCGAGTTCCTCGAATGGTGGAGCGTCTCCGACCGGTTCGGCGTGGTGGACCGTCGTCACCCAGATCTTGAGGTTGAATGTTTCAAGACTCGCGATCTTCACTCGCTGGGGCTCGTTTGAGTTCTGGAGCCTTCCACTGATCGGAACATTGAGGTCATTGACCTCGATCTGGAAGCCGTTGATCTTGTAGTTGCGGCGGAAGATGTCGTCGTCTTCGACATTCTGGAAGAGGACCTCGGTGATCTGCACCGCGGAAGGGAAGGTGAACTCAAGCCATGCTCCGACGCCGTGGAGGCTGTTGTCGTTCCATCGTGTGTCGGGGTTTCCATCGATCAGGTTCTCTGCGCCAAAATCATCGCTGATCTCCGAACTCGCCTTGACCGAACTGGGGATCAGCTCGACGGGGGGCGAAAAAGCGGTCGAGGATGTCGATGAGATCGTTGTAGTGGGTCCGACGACATCGCGGCCATCGGACCCGCCGAAGATGTTCATCATGAGGGCAACGAGTGCCACAACCAGCACCACGGCAGCGAGGACTCCGAGGGCTCGGCCGCCAGCGGTCGATCGCGAGGGGGGTGCAGGGGCGATCGGCATGGGGGTCGTGCTCAGCCGCGAGCCGCATCGCTCACAGTGCTGGTTGTACGACGCGTTCGGGGCCCCACAAGCAGGGCAACTGACCGCCGCGACGGTCTGACCGGTGGTGGTGACATGCTGTTGACTGATGGGCATCTCACCCGTGGTGGCTGCGGCCTGCGACGGTGCTGTTGTGGTGGGGGTTGGCGGTGTATCCGACAGTTCGAAGGGCTCAAACAAGTCGTCGAACTGGTCGTTGCGGTCGTCGCCTTCCATATGCGTTCCTCACCTGTGGCTCGCCCGGCCGCGGGCCTTCAGTTCCTACTGGCAGGTATTGTGCCACGAATGCCGATGTTGTCCGCGATACGAGTCGCCGAACCCTGGACTCCTGTGTCCATCATCGCTGGCCTCGTGGTTCTCACCGCTCTCGTTGCCGGAATCGTGTGGTTGATCCGGCGGTCGTGATGTGTCACACCCGCGCCGTACGGTGTGCGTGATGAAAGGTACCCCCACAGCCGAGAAACTGACCTACCGGTGCGAATCGTGCGGGCACACCTCGTCGCGATGGATGGGCTTCTGCCCCCAGTGCCGTTCGTCGGAGGGGCTCGTCGAGACGACCGTGCGACCACACCGGGTCGCTCCGTCGATCGATGTCGTGTCCGCGGATGCCCCGCCGAAGACGATCAACGGTCGGGCACCGACTGGTCTCGGGGAGTTCGATCGTGTGCTTGGGGGCGGCATGGTCCCCGGGGTGACGGTCCTCGTCGGAGGAGCGCCGGGCATCGGGAAATCCACGCTTCTGCTCCACGCCGCGGACCGTTTCGCTTCGTCGACAGGACCCGTCCTCATCGCAACGGCAGAGGAATCGGCGCGGCAGGTGCAACTACGGGCGCACCGGGTCGGTGTGCGCACCGGCCAGGTGCTGATCGCGTCGGTCGCCGATGTCGACGACATCGTTGCCATTGCGGCAGCTCGGAAGCCAGCGGCGGTCATTGTCGATTCGATCCAGACCGTCTCGTCGACCGGCAGCAGCGGTGCGGCGGGTGGTGTTGTCCAGGTTCGTGATTGCGCGGCCCGCCTCATCGCGTTTGCGAAAAACTCGGACACTCCGGTGATCATCGTCGGGCATGTCACCAAGGACGGATCGATCGCGGGACCACGCACACTCGAGCACATGGTTGATGTGGTGTTGTACCTCGAAGGGGAGTCCGACGCCGGCCTTCGCTTCCTTCGCTCGGTGAAGAACCGCTACGGCGCGGTGCACGAGGTCGGTGTCTTCGACATGACACCGGACGGTCTCGTGGAGGTTCCCGATCCGAGCGGTTTGCTCGTGGGATTGCGCGACGACACCGCGCCGGGATCGGTGCTGTTCCCGGCCATCGAAGGGCGACGGCCGGTGGTGGTCGAGGTCCAGGCGCTCGTCGTCGGATCGAACGCGTCGCAGCCGCGTCGGAGCGTCACCGGTCTTCTTCCTTCACGGGTCCACCAGATCCTCGGCATTCTGACCCGCCACGCACGGATCCCGCTTGCGGGTCAGGAGGTCTACCTGTCCGTGATGGGCGGTGTGCGAATCTCCGAACCGGCCGCCGACCTCCCGGTCGCGCTCGCCGTTGCTTCGGCCTTCCACGATGTCGCGCTCGGCAGGGTCGCGGCATGGGGCGAGCTCGGCCTGACCGGCGATGTGCGCCCGGCCCCCCGCCCGTTGGTGCGAACGGCCGAGATCGAACGGATCTCGGCTGGGCCCATCCTGTGCCCGGAAACGGGCTTCAAACGCCTCGATCGAGCTCTCGCGGCGACGGGGCTCGCATCCGGCTGAATCGCTCCGGATGGGCCGTTCACCCCGCTCTTGCCGACGATGCGACTACCCTGCGCTGCGATGACGCCTCCCGAATCGGCCCCACTTGAGATCCTGCGCCGCTTCGCGCCCGGCACGCCGTTGCGCAACGCAGCCGAACTGGTCATGCAGCAGGGAACCGGCGCCCTGATCCTGTTCGGATCGGGCCCCGAGGTCGACGATGTGTGCACCGGGGGCTTCGAATTGAGCGGAGCGGCGTTCACCGCCCAGCGAGTTGCCGAGCTCGCCAAGATGGACGGCGGCATCGTCGTCGATGACCAAAAAGGTGCCATCGTGCGCGCCAATGTGCACTTCATGCCTGACGCGTCGATTGCAACGGCAGAAACCGGTACCCGGTTTCGTACCGCCGAGCGGCTTTCGATCCAGACCGGTTGCCCCGTCCTCGCCCTATCCGAGGAAGCCCTCGTCGTCGCCATCGTCTTTTACGGCCCGTCGCGGTTCATGTTGCAGTCAACGACTTCGCTCCTCGACGAGGCGAACCAGCGTCTCCAGTCCCTCGAGCGGCTCCGTCGACAGTTTGATGATGCGGTTGCGAGGTTGGAGCGATACGAAGTCGACGGCATCGTCTCGTTCCGGGAGGTGGTGAGCGTTGTGCAGCGTGCCGCCGTTATTCGACTTCTTGCGATGGAGCTCGAGCCCATCACCGCCGAACTTGGCGACCAGGCGTCGGTGATCTCCTTACAAGCAAGCGATCTCATCGAAGGAGTGGACGAGATCGCCGAACTGGTGAACATCGACTACCAGAAGCGAAAGCCGCGCAAGGAGACATCGATCTACTCCAAGCTCGACGGCCTGGATCGTGATGATCTGTTCGACCCATTCGCGGTCGGAGCGGCCCTCGGATTCCAGCCGACGGATTCCCATGTCGCGCCCCGAGGTGCGCGGGTGCTTGCGGGTGTTCCGAGGCTCCCCGACTCTGTGGCCGATGCGATCCTGAGGAAGTTCGGATCGTTCGAACGGTTGCGTGTCGCCACGGCGTCGGACCTCGACTCGGTTGACGGTGTCGGGCCGACGCGGGCCCAGACGATCCGTGCGTACCTCGACCGCCTCGAGGAGGTCGGGTTGCTCGGGGATGTCGTCAACTGACCCAGCGCTTGGTCCAACAACCGATACACTCGTTGTCCGACAAGATGCATTGAGGATTCGTGCCAGCAAAGAAGAAACCAACACAGAGCAAGCCGGCGGCCAAGAAGAAGCCGGCGCGCAAATCAGCCGCCAAGAAGCCAGCGACCGCCAAGTCGGCCACGAAGAAGCCAGCGGCCAAGAAACCAGCGGCCAAGAAGTCGACCGCCAAGAAACCAGCGGCCAAGAAGTCGACCCCCAAGAGGTCGACCGCCAAGAAGAAGCGATCGGCGAAGAAGCCAGCAGCAAAGAAGTATGCCTTCGAGGTCGGCGACAAGGTCGTCTACCCGCACCACGGCGCCGCCACCATCGTCAAGATGGAGCGCATCGAGTTCGATGGGGCGAAGAAGGACTACTTCATGCTCGAGGTGGCTACCGATCAACTCACGATCCAGGTTCCGGCCGAGAGCGCCGTCGAACGGGGTGTGCGTCCGGTCATCTCCAAGACCAAGGCGCGGCAGGTCTTCGCCACCTTCAAGGAAGATCCGCAGGAAGCCGGTTCCAACTGGAGCCGCTGGTACAAGCTGCTGACCGAGAAGATCAACTCGGGGGACATCTTCCAGGTTGCCGAGGTGGTCCGTGATCTCACCTACGCGCAGCAGGTCAAGGGCATCTCTCCGGCGTTGAAGCGCATGCTCGCCAAAGCACGGCTGATCATCGTCTCGGAGCTGCGGTTCTCGCTCGACCTGAGCGAGGAGGACGCTATCAAGAAGCTCGACCGGGCGTTGCCAAAGGTCGAGGAACCACTCGAGGCCTGATGGGCGTGGACCCCACCGTCTGATGACCCCATGGGCAATCGTGGTGGCAGCGGGCTCGGGGGAACGCTACGGCGGTCCGAAACACGAACTGATGCTCGATGGCGTGCCGCTGTGGAAGCGTTCCGTGTTGACACTCCGGGCAGCCGGGGTGGACTCGGTCGTTGTCGTCGGCGATGTCGAAGGTGGAATCCCGGGTGGTGCGCGACGAAGGGACTCGGTCGCGGCGGGCCTTGCGGCCGTGCCTGAGATGGTCGACTGGGTTCTCGTTCACGACGGCGCTCGGCCACTCGTGACTCGCCGTCTGGTGGCCCGTGTTGTCGAGGCAGCCCTGTCGGGGGTCGCCGACGCGGTGGTTCCGGCATTGGAGGTTACCGACACCCTCAAGGAGGTGGAGGGAGCAGCCGTCGTGGGAACGGTCGATCGGAGCCGCCTTGCGGCCGTGCAGACACCCCAGGCGTTCCGGGCGTCGATGCTGCGCGAAGCGCATCGAATCGACCCCGACGATGATGTCACCGACGACGCCGGCCTCATCGAGAGGATCGGCGGTACGGTGGTCTGTGTGCGTGGTGAACGAACGAACATCAAGATCACCTTCGAGGGGGACCTCGCAATCGCTGGTGCCATCTTGGAGCAGCTACACGATGACTGACACCCGAACCGGGATCGGCTATGACGCGCACGCTTTCGGCGGTGTCGGTCCTGTTGTCCTGTGTGGTGTTCCCATCGACCACCCGACCGGCGTCGTCGGTACCTCGGATGCCGATGTGGCGGTTCACGCGGTGTGCGATGCGCTTCTCGGCGCCGCGGCCCTCGGCGATCTCGGTGAGCACTTCCCGAGTGTCGCTGCGAGTTCCATCGATGCAGACTCGCTCGAGATGCTGTCGACCTGTACGGACATGGTCAACGCTGACGGGTACACCGTGTCGAGCATCGATGTCACGATCATCGCCCAGCAGGTTCGGGTTGCGCCCCACCGGGACCGCATGCGGACGAACCTCGCCAACGCAACTTCCACCTCGCTCGAGCGCGTCTCGGTGAAAGGCACCACCACCGACCACCTGGGTTGGATCGGCCGCAACGAGGGTCTCGCCGCCGTCGCCGTTGTCACCATCGCACGCTGACCACGGTGTCAACGCGTACCCAGGGTTCCCGTTCTACTAAAAGGTACATTCTGGCCCATAGAACAGGCCGTTCCGTGGGCCACAGTTGACCTTTCTGTTGAACGGGAACCCTGGGTACGCGTTCACAGGTGGTCGGCGACGCGGCGGCCGACCGCTGGATCGTTCGTGAAGATCCCAACGATGCCGGCGTGGAACAGGCGATCCATTTCGGTGGGATCGTCAACGGTCCATGCGAACAAGCCGAGTCCGTATGCGCCCGCCTGGTCAACGAGACCGGCAGCGTCTCGTGCGAGGTGACCGGCGTCGAGATGCACCGTCCGATGGCCCTCACGGCGCGCCACACCGAAGGCAGCCGACAAGCGGCGAGAGACCACGAGGCCTGTCGCGATGTGGGGTGCAAGCTCCCGTGATCGCCGAACGACGCCCGCGTCGAAGGACGAGATCAGCACTCTCGACGGATCGTCGCGAGCCTCGATCTCGTCGATCGTCGCATCGGTGATGGTGCGGCTCCGGTCGAACCCTCGTTCCGTCCGATGGTTCTTGATCTCGACATTCACAAACACATGCCGTGGGATCACCTCGAGAGCCTCGCGTAGGGTGGGTATCTCGGACACCGATCGTAGCTCGCTGAGCGTGCGCGCCGAGATCCTTCCACCCCTCGCATGGGTCGGATCGTGGGAAAGAACGAGGTACCCGTCTGCGCAGCGTCGCACATCGAGCTCGATGCCGTCAGCGCCTGCGGCCACGGCGCGTTCGAACGCTTCGATGGAGTTGTCGGGCGCGTGGGCGCTGTCGCCTCGGTGGGCATACACCAGCGGACCCGGTCCCTGGGGTGTCCGGCTCATCGGCTGCACAGTACCCCCGCCGACGACATCGTTGGAAGCGGGGACCCGAGCGATGTCGACACGCCCCGCATCTGCGGGTCGGGTGGCCAGAATCGGTAGCATTCCCGCCATGCAGGTCTACAACACGATGGAGCGTGCCGTCGTCCCGTTCGATCCCAAGGATCCCGAGCGGGTGACTATCTATGTGTGCGGGCCAACCGTGCAATCCGAGCCCCATCTCGGACACGGTCGATCAGCGGTCGCGTTCGATGTGTTGTGGAGATACCTCGAGTGGGTTGGCTACGGCGTCGAATTCGTTCGCAATGTGACCGATGTCGACGACAAGATCATCGATCGCGCGAACGAGATGGGCTTGACGACACAACAGGTCGCTGCTGAGGCGTTTGACTCCTTCACCGTTGCGTACGACCGGCTGGGCAACCGTCGACCGACGATCGAACCAAAAGCCACCGAGCACATCGACACGATGATCAAAGCGATCGGCTCGCTCATCGACCGGGGGGTCGCCTACGAGTCCGGCGGCGATGTCTACTTCTCGGTTCGGTCGTTCGAACCATACGGCAAGCTCTCCCGGCACGACCTTGACGACCTGCGAATCGGGGATCGCGTCGACCACTCCTCCAACAAGCACGATGTTCTGGACTTCGCGCTCTGGAAGGCTGCGAAGCCGGACGAGCCCGCGTGGGACAGCCCATGGGGCCAAGGACGACCCGGATGGCACATCGAGTGCTCAGCGATGGCCGCCGAGTACCTCGGGCAGCCTTTCGACATCCATGGCGGGGGCACCGATCTCATATTCCCGCACCACGAGAACGAGATCGCCCAGGCCGAAGCCGCCACTGGCGATACCTTCGCCCGGTATTGGATGCACAACGGCATGCTCAACCTCGTTGGCGAGAAGATGTCGAAGTCCACCGGACATGTTGTGTCCCTGCTTGACGGGCTCGACCGCTGGGATCCGATGGCCATTCGGCTGTTCTACCTCAGGACGCACTACCGAAAGCCCCTCGACTTCTCCGAGGATGCCATTGGCGACGCGGAAGCGAGCCTCGAACGGCTTCGGGCGTTCCGTCGTCGAACCGTCGGCTTGGTCCGTCAGGAAGCTGATCCGGAGGTTCTCGGGGAGTTCCGAAGCCACATGGACAACGACCTCGATGTTGCCGGCGCCCTCGGCGTCATCTTCGACACGGTGAGGAACGCCAACGCGGCCATGGATCGAGGGTCCACGCCGTCCGCATCGATTACTGCCGTGGATGAGTTGCTCGCAGTTCTCGGGCTCGATGTGGATGCCCCGACCGACGACGCGGTCGATGTGGATTCCCTTGCAGACGAGCTCGACATCGCGGATCGTTCCATCAACGGTCTCGTGGCAGCGCGCGACGCGGCGCGCCGCGACCGCGACTTTGCTCGTGCTGACGCCATTCGAGACGGCCTTGCGGAACGAGATATCATCATCGAGGACACACCCGATGGCACGCGCTGGCATCGGAGCTGACCTCGAGGGCTATCACGCCATCCGAGCGGCTCTCGACGCTGGGCGGGTTCGCTCCCTGAAGGTGGAGCGAGGTCGAATCGGGCACGCCGAAATCGCCGTACTCGTCGAGGACGCCACGGTCCGCGGCATCGAGGTGATGCTTGTCGACGATGTGCGCGAGGGAGCTTCCACGAGTGCACCCCAAGGTGTGGTCGCCGCCTGTGAACCGATTCGAACGATGGCGCTCGATGAAGCAGCCACGACGGGTGATCCACCTGCGCTGCTCGTGATGGACCATGTCGAGGACCCACGGAACCTCGGCGCCGCTGCGCGGTCCGCCGACGCGGCGGGAATCTCCGCCATGGTGGTCTCGCACAACCGGTCCGCTCCACTTGGAGCAACGGCCTTCAAGGCAGCGGCCGGTGCGCTCGAACGGCTCCCGGTTGTGTCCGTCTCGTCGATTCCGGATGCGCTGCTGCGGCTGAGCAAGGCCGGGCTGTGGTGTGTCGGGCTCGACGGATCCGCTGATCGGTCGCTGCTCGGACTCGACCTGCTCGGTGAACCGGTCGCGGTGTGTGTCGGAGCCGAGGGTCGCGGCCTTTCCCGTCTCGCAGCCGAACGGTGTGATGTGCTGGTTCGCATCCCGATGGTGGGATCCGTCGAGAGCCTCAACGCTTCGGTCGCCAGCGCCCTCGCGTGCTATGAGGTGGCTCGCGTGCGCGGCTGGGTATCCTGATCCCCGTGCTGGCGTAGCTCAGTTGGCCAGAGCAGCCGCCTTGTAAGCGGCAGGTCATGGGTTCGAGTCCCATCGCCAGCTCTGACGATTCCCAAGCGCGGTCGTCGGACCGTTGAGGCGTCCGACCGGCGGTCGGTTCTCGTGGTCGAGGTCCGCCACCGATACAATCGGCGAGTGGCCGACGAGCACCGCGATTACGACGAACCCAAGGGCCGGAACCTCACCATGGTGATTCGCCGTCTCGGTGTGTTCTCATGGTCGATGATCGGTGTTTTGATCCTCACGGCAATCGTCTTCTGGCTCATCGACAAGGGACGGATCGTCCTTGCACCGCTGTTGCTGGCAGTGGTGATCGTGTTTGTTCTCAATCCGATGGTCTCGTGGCTTCACCGTCGCGGTGTTCCCCGGATCCTCGGTGCCCTGCTCGGCTTCCTCGCCTTCTTCGCAGGGCTCGCTCTCGTCGCCGTCGTGGTTACTCCCGACATCATCGACCAGACCCAGTCGCTCGTCGACCGCTTCCCAACGATCTTCGACGACACCGCCCAGCAGCTGCGCGATCTGCTCGACGACCTCGGGTTCGGGAGCATCGCGGTGTGGAGCTATCAGGATCTGGTGGACTACCTCAACGACCCCGGCAATAGGGACACGCTCATCGATCTGTTGACCGCCAACATCGGGAGTGTCACCGCTGGTGTATTCGAGTTCATCCTCGTGTTCCTCATCGGTCCCGTCCTTGCGTTCTACTTCCTCGTCGATCTTCCCTCAACGGGTGAGAGGATGGTCGGGCTGATCCCCCCGAAGAAGCGGGGCGAGATGATGCATCTCGGCCGTCAGCTCAATGTCGCGCTCGGCGGGTTTCTTCGAGGGCAGCTCGTCGTTGCGCTGATCGTCGGTTCGCTGCTCTCCTTCGGATACTGGTTGATCGGCCTCGATTTCTGGTTGCTGATCGGAATCATCGGCGGCATTCTCAACATCGTTCCGTTCCTCGGGCCCTGGATCGGTGGTGCGCTCGGGGTCATCGTGGCGCTCACAACAGGGGACTTCTCGACGGTGGTCTGGGCGGTCGTCGTCGCCGTCGTTGTGCAGCAGATCGACAACAACTTCGTGTCGCCAACGGTCCTGCGCGCAACGGTTCGGCTGCACCCCACGGTCACCCTGCTCGTCCTTGTGCTCGGCGGAGCCCTTGCGGGCATCTGGGGCGTCATCATCGCTGTGCCGCTGACGGCCTCTCTCAAGATCCTCGTTGGTCACTGGTGGCGAACACGCGTCCTCGGGCAGACCTGGGAGGAGGCAGCAGAGGCGATGTTCGACGAACCGGTGGTGCCCCGTCACCGCCGAACCGGTGAGCTTCCGGTCGTGATCGCAGGTGATGCGAGCTCGGTCGACACCGATTGAGACGACACCGATTGAGACACGCTTGAGACACGATTGAGACACAGAGGGTCTGTCGATATGGCCTACGACTCGTCGGTCGCCGTCTCGTCGTCAGCCACATCCTCGCTGGCGTCTGACTCAGTCGCCTCTGACCCAGTCGCCCCTGACCCCACCGGCGGTGGGGGGAGATCCTCTTCGACTGCCTCGGCGACGGGGGATGTCGTCGAGGGTGGTGTCTGGGCGTCATGAGCCGAAATGGCGGCTGCGACGGCCTTCTCCGATTCCTGTCGGGTCACCAGGATCGCAACGACTGCGGCGATGATGCCGACGAGCACCACGATCCCCAGAATGATCCAGATCCAGATTGAGCCGGATCCTCCGAAGGACGACTCGGCGACGATGTTGATCGATCCGCCAAGCGGGATCTTCCACACCAAGCGGCCGTCACGGACCTCATCGGCGTTGTGCTCGGTGACCTTGCCCGGCATCTTGATGATGATGTTCGCCGAGATGATGTCATCGGTGATCTGGGAAGGGTCAAACCCGAAATCCCCGCCGAGATCGTCGGTCTGCTGTCCCTCGACCGACGCCGTGAGCTTCGCCCCATTGTCGTCGAAGGAGTACGAGAAGTTCGAGAACCCTTCACCGGCGTCCCCACCGTCCCATGTCGACAGGTCGTCGATCTCGGTGGAGACGGTCCAGTAGGTCATGTCTCCTTCGCTGCGCGTTTCGATCGGCCCGTCCCCGTCGAAGCCTTCGAACAGACCGTCGAGGAAGTCGTCCTCCGAGGCCCCGACTGAGCTGGTGATGAGGTCACGGAACTCATCATCCATACCGAACTCGACGGTGAAGGTCGCTGAGCCGTCCTCGTTGATGTCGAGTCCGACATTGGACTCGAGACGGCATGCCGCCAGCACGAGTGCGAGGATTCCGAAAATGAGTGCATATTTGCGCATGGTCTGCTCCCCTGGGTGGGGTGATGGTAGGCGGGGGATTGCAGCGTTGCGAGAACCGATAGGGTCAGGAGATGGAGGCTATCGCCGCGGAACTGCGGGCATCGTTCGTCGGAGCGTATCCGGCGTATGTCAGTCGCTGGTTCGCCAAGCGAAGGATCACGCCCGACGAGATGCTCGGCGACGCTGTTGTTGCCGGCACCCAACAGCTCGATCGCTTGCTCTCGGCCGCGGGCGAAACGCCGATCGCGGAACAGCGCAGGGGACCGCTTGAGTTGTTCGCAGATGGGCTCCGGCCAGTTGCAAGGGCGCTCGCCCACACCGGCATCGACCCGTTGCCGGTCGGCCAGCGATCACGACTCCAGGATTGGGATGTGTACGGCCTGGCACCCGGCTCGTCCCAGGTGTTGGGGGAGCGCGCACATGCTGCACACCTCGCGTGGGGTGTCGCACGGGCAAGCGCCGCTGGCGTTGGTGTGGGCGCCGGCCGCCGCCCACCGGAGCGTCCGGCTGTTCAGGTCGTGTGCCGGGATGCAGACGCTGGCAGGATCGCAGCAGCACTCACGGCCGCGGGGTACCGGATCGCCCGCGACGATGCGGTACGGGTCGTCGTGGTGCTCGTCGATGTCGACATCTTCCCCGACTCGATCGCGACCTTGGTCGACAGCGGTCGGCGCGTGCTCGCGTACGGTGACTCCGTCAACGACCTCACATCGCCCGGTTGGCATTCGGCAGGCGTGTGGAGGGTTGCAAGCCGAGCCCGGGTCCTCGAGCAGCTTTCCACGCTGCTACCCGGCCTCGCGTGATCCGTATCGCGCCGCGATCGCCGCCGACAGGTAGTTGGTGAGCCCGACACCGGCCTTGTCGAGGTTCGCGGCGAAGCGCCGATCGCCGGTATAGAGCTCACCGAGACCGCTGTGGATCTCCGGGGAGCAGTCGTAGAACCAACGGCTGATATGCGCTCGGTGCGCATCCACCGCATCTGCGGCTCTCGGGTCATCCGCTGCGACGGTGTTTGCCATCAGACCGAGGAACTGCTCGTACACCGCGTCGGCTTCGGCGGCAATCTCCTTCCAGTCGGCTTCGGTGTAGGTCGCCGTTCGCGCGGCGGACTGTCCATAGGCGTCCGTGTCGCCCCACCGCTGTCGCGTCTCGTCGTCGTACTGGGAAGGATCGAAATCGCCGAACACGCTCAGCTTCTCGTCAGGGGTCATGGGTGCTCCTGTTCTGTGTGCGAGGATTGCTCGGTCGAGCATGGTGCCGATCGAGCGCAGCCTTGATATCTGGTCCGTGACGCGACGCCGCTCCTCGATGAGGGCTTCGGTGGGATCCGTGCCGCCATCGATGATTGACCGGATGTCCTCGAGACCAAGGCCGAGTTCCCGATAGACGAGGATCGTCCGCAGTCGGTCGAGGTCATCATCGCCGTACAGGCGATAGCCGTTACCGGCACGGCTCGACGGTGTGAGCAGTCCTATCTCGTCGTAGTGGTGCAGGGCCCTCACGGTGAGTCCCGACAATGCGGCCACGGTGCCAACCGTTCGCTGTTGCATCCCTCCACCGTAAACCATGACGCAGCGTGAGGGTCAAGCCGACGAGGGTGCAGTACTTCGGAGCGTCAGGAGCGGAGCCGGAAGATCCGCTTCAGGACGACAAGGCCACCGATGACCGCCCCGAGGGCGACCAATGCCTTGCGAGCGTCGATGATGACCGTGGCATCGCCTTCGATCGTTCCGGCGAAGAGCATCCCGATCTTGCTGTGGTCGGCCTTGACGGTGTCGGCGATCGTGATCATCGCCCCCGCCGAGGTGAAGGTGACATTGTCGGCGCTCACCAACACCGCGCCGCCCAGCTGGAACGAGGCGTCGGTTGCCTCTGCCACCACCACACCACCCTGGTTGACGGTGAGGGTCCCGGCCGACGCCGACTGGATGCCTCCTTGGGTGACCGTGACCGTGTCCGCTTGCACGACGCCGGCGCCGCCCTGGTTGATCTCGACCGTTTCGGCGTTGACCTCGTCGATGACCTCGATGTCGTGATCCATGGTGTCCTCAGTTCGAGCGCGTAGCGATGTCGGTGCCAGTTTACGGGAGCGAACGCTTCGTCATCCCAGACGGTGACAACGGGCAGCCCGCGCGGTCAGGATCGCGACCCACGGGCCGCGAGCTGAACATCCCGCCCTGCCTGGATGTGGGCGATCATCTCCTTTTCGGCCCGTGCGGCATCTCCGGCGAGGAGGGCATCGAGGAGCGGGACATGCTCGTCGACCACATGTTGGATGTGGGCGTCCGAGCTGAACGCATGCGCGTACATGCGTAGCCCGATGCTCCGAGTCCAGACGGAGTCGAACAGCTCCACGAGCACCGGGTTTCCGGTCGCTCTGACGACTTCTCTGTGAACGGCCTCGTTTGCGCGAAACGCCTCAGTGACGGAGACCGGTTCGGACTCGGCGTGTGAACGCACCATCCGCTCGAGCTTGCCGAGTGCGGCTGCATCCTGGGCCTCGGCGACCGCCCGGGCGGCGAACCCCTCGATCGCGATGCGGGCTTCGTACAGGTCGTTGATGTCGTCTTCGGAGATGTCCCGGACGAAGAACCCCCTTCGCTGCACGAACTCGAGGATCCCCTCTTGTTCGAGGCGAAGAAGGGCTTCACGAACCGGGGTTCTGCTCACCGCGAGGTCGGCAGCGAGCGACTCTTGGATGAGCCGGGTACCGGGGGGGATGGTACCTCGCACGATCGCGTCGAACACCTGCTCGTAGACCGATTCGGCAAGCCGGGTCTGTGTCTGATCGATCTTGCTGAACACCGTGTTCCTCCCCACTGACGCGGCCTGCAGGCTACCGACCCGCAACCGTGGTGGCGACGGATTGTATTCCGCATACACCCCGTCGTTGGGCCCTTCTCCTCAACGCGGATCCCCACGACACGGATTCCGATAAGTGAGTTGCGCGCTCAGAAATTTCTGTATACCGTATTCAAGCAGATCGGGTGGCAGGAAGTAGCTGCGCTCGCGAGGGAGGTACGAATGTCCTGTAGAAACAAGCCGGTGGGCAGGTCCGTTCGAATGAGGTGGTTCACGATTGTCACCGTGATCGCCCTCCTTGCGGCGGCATGCTCGTCGGGATCGAGCGACGACACGACGACCACTGCCCCGGGCGGTGAAACGACAACGACCGCAGGCGGTGAAACGACCACCACCGCGGTGGCTCCCGGTGTCACCACACTCGACGATTGGCTTGCCGCCGATCTGTCCAACTGTGCGGACGCCCCGACGGGTGAGCCGTTCATCATCGGGTACGCGGCCGACTTCTCAGAGGTCGGCGGATTCGCCGACGAGCCTGGGGCGGACGCTGCCAAGTTCATGGTCGAGCTGATCAACTGCGCTGGCGGCGTTGGCGGGCATCCCGTCGAGATCATCGTCAAGGATGTGCAGGGCGATCCCGATGTCACCCAGCGCGCAGCGACCGAGCTTCTCGACGAAGGCGTCCACGCCCTCCTCGGACCACCGTTCTCCGATTTCGGACTTCCGTTGCTCCAGGTGGTCGGCGGACAGGTACCGGTCATCTTCGTTGCATCGACCGAGCCCATCCTTGCGAACGAGGAGTCCCTGTCGTTCCTCGGGACCTTCGACGACACGAGGCAGGCGACGGAAGCGGCGCTGTTTGCTCGCGGCCTTGGAAACGAATCCGCGGTGACATTCAGCATCCCGGGTCCGTACTTCGGATACAACCCCGAGGTTTTCACCAAGGTGTTCGAGGATGACGGTGGAACCGTTCTTTCGGACTACACCTTCGGCTTCGAGGATCAGGATTTCTCGACGCAGGTGAACGCCATTGCTGGCCTCGCCGAGCCGCCGGATGTCCTGTTCACGGCGATGCTCACGCCACAGCTCGGGGTGTTGATCCCACAGCTCACCGCTGCTGGCATCACACCGACCTATGTCTTCGCGGATGCCGCGGACGCGACAAGGGTCTGGGATCTCGGCGCCGATGCCGAAGGCGCGTACTTCGTGAGCCATGCCTTCCCGTCACCGGACAACCGGATGCAGGACTTCCTCGACAAGTATGAGGAGGCAAACGGTGAGCCGCTTGCAACCTTCTCGTTCGGGGGTCTCGCGGCCGATGCGGTGGTGCTGATGACCGATGCGTTCGTACGATCAGGCTTCGCCCTCGACGGCGTCACGATCGGCGAAACCCTCAAAGGGGCGTCGGATGTCACCGTTGTGACCGGGACGGTCAGCTATGCGGGCTCGAACGGTGTCCAGCAGAAGCCGCTGTACATCCTCCAGGTCAAGGGCGGCGATGTCGCCCTCGCCGAGGTGGTTGGCAGCTCCTAGGGACCAAAGGCACCCTTCCATGCTGGAGGTGGAGGGTCTCACGACCCGATACGGATCCATCACCGGCCTGCGCGACGCTTCGATCGTCGTGCGGGTCGGTGAGATCGTCGGCATCATGGGTCCGAACGGTGCCGGAAAGACCACGCTGCTCAACACCATCATCGGGTTACTAAGACCCTCCGCCGGACGCATCGTTTTCCGCGACGATGATGTGACTGGTCTCAGCCCGGAGGCCATGCTGCGCCGAGGCATCGCCCTCGTTCCCGAGCAGCGACGCCTGTTCAGCGAGCTGACCGTCGAGGAGAACCTGCTCGTTGCCGGCGTCACCAGCAAGGCAGTCGACCGCCACAAACGGCTCACTGAAGTGATGGACCTCTTTCCGGTTCTCGGTGACAGAGCGACCATGCCAGCGGGGTTTCTCTCGGGTGGGGAGGCGCAGCAGCTCGCGATCGGGCGGGGCCTGATGAGCGGGCCGGAGCTCCTCCTGATGGACGAGCCGACGCTCGGCCTCGCCCCGAGTCTTGTCACCATGGTGTTCGATCTCGTTGAGCGTCTTCGCAAGGACGGGACGACGCTCGTTGTCGTCGAGCAGAACGCACGGCGCCTCCTCGAGATCGCCGATCGCGCCTACCTCCTGCGAACGGGCAATGTCGTGGCTGAGGCAACCGCAGACGCCCTCAAAGAGCGCGACGACCTCTTCGATGTCTATCTCGGTGCAGCCGAATGAGTGTTTTCGTCCAACAGCTGGTGGATGGGATTGGCCAGGGAAGCATCTACGCGCTGCTCGCGCTCTCCCTTGCGGTGATCTTCGGCGTGATGCATCTCGTGAACTTCGCCCACGGTGAGTTGATCACGGTCTCGGCCTATGTCGCGTATGGGCTGTCGGTCGCGGGCTACGGATGGGCCGTGATCATTCCGGCGATTCTCGTGACCTCGGTCATCACATCGATCGCCATCGAGTTCCTTGCGTTCCGTTGGGTGAGGGGATCTGACGAATTCACCATGCTGCTCACATCCTTCGGCGTGCACTTCGTCGTCAGCGCCCTCTTCTTGATGTTTGTCTCCCCGAAGCCGCTCAGTTTCCCGAAGCCGGGTTGGATCTTCAACACCGTCAATGTGGCGGGGATCAGCTTCGAGGTTTTCGACCTGGTGACCGTCGCCGCGACCCTTGCAACGCTGTACGCAACGGCGTGGGTGCTGCGCAAGACCATGTTCGGGATCACGCTGCGGGCCGCCTCGCTCGATTTCGACGCAGCAAGGCTCATGGGTGTTCGGTCCAACGGTGTCATTCGGGGGGCCTTCGCAATGGCGGGCGTCCTCGCCGGGGTCGCAGGCGTGTTTTGGCTGATGAGGACCGGCACCGCGAGCCCCACTGCAGGGTTGACACCGTTGCTGTTCGGCGTGATCGCGGTCGTAGCGGGGGGTCTCGATAGCCTGCGTGGCGCCGTTGTTGGAGGATTCGCGCTCGGGATCGTCCAGGTCATGTTGCGCGGGTTCCTCCCGCCGCAGTACTCGGGCCTCACCGAAGGACTGCTCTTCGTCCTGCTTGCCCTGCTGTTCATCTTCCGTCCCCAAGGCCTGATCACCGTCAGCCACGCGGAGCGAGTGTGATGCGGCAGCGCCTCCTTGATCGGTGGGTGCTTCCGGTCGGGGGCCAGCTCGTGCTCGTCGGGATCCTCATCCTTGGCGGCGTGGCGTACGCAAGCGGAGGCCAGGGTGGTGGCCGCGACCTCCTCGTCACCCAGGTGTTCATCAACGCGATCCTCGTCGTGGGACTCCAGGTCTACATGGGCAACACGGGGGTGCTCTCGTTCGGGCATATGGGCTTCGCCGCCATCGGTGGATACACAGTCATGCTGCTGGTGATGGATCCGACCATGAAGGACATCCTCATCCCCGATGCGCCATTCGGCGTCGGTGACATCTCCATCGACCCGCTCGCTGCGACCGTAATCGCCATCGCCCTCGTGGCCCTCTTCGCATTCGTCGTCGGTTTGGGACTGATCCGAGCGGTTCGGTACGCGGGCCCGGTCGCTGCGACGATGATCACGCTTGCGCTGTTGTTCCTCGTTCGTGAGGTGGCGGCCAACTTCGTCACGCTCACGGCAGGGAACCGTTCCGGACTGGCTCTGGGACCGGGTCAGGGACTCGACGGCAAGCTCTGGGTCTACATCGGGCTGGTGTTTGCGGTCGTGGTCGCGAGGCTGTTCCGTGAAAGCCGACTTGGGCGACTCGCACAGGCCACACGCGACGATGACCTTGCCGCGAGGGCCATGGGGATCAACCCCGCCGTTCCGCATATGGTGGCGCTGCTGTTGAGTGTTGTGCTCGTGACGGTCGGGGCGTCGTTGCGGGTGCTGTCGCTCGGCTCGATGACACCCAACTTCTTCTTCTTCGACCTCACCCTGTTGACCCTCGCGATGCTGATCGTCGGCGGGAGGGGAAGCGTCACCGGCAGCCTGGTTGGCGTCGCCGTCATCACGGTCGGCAACGAGGTCGCCAGAGTCCTCGCAAGTGACTCGGTGACCGTGCCGGGCCTCGACTGGTTCCTCAGGCCCGGACTGTCGGCGCTGTTCCTCGGCGGGGCGATGCTTGGCTTCATGATGCTGCGACCGCAGGGCCTGTTGGGGGATCGCGAGCTTGAGGACCCCCTCCGACGGCGCCTTCGCGAGAAAGCCGATCCGCCGGAACCACCGACGAGCCTCCCGGAACCGGGTGATGCTCGACTCGTCGGCACGGATATGACCGTCCGTTTCGGAGGTTTCGTCGCCGTCGACGGTGTCTCGATCGAGGTTGCTGTCGGCGAAGTGGTAGGCCTCATCGGTCCCAACGGCGCTGGGAAGACGACGCTGATCAATGCCATCACCGGGGTCATCCAACCGAACAGCGGCACTTGGAGCCTCGATGGTCACGACCTCAGCGGGCTGCCCTCCTTCAAGGTGGCGCGGCTCGGCATCGCCCGCACCTTCCAAAACCTCAGGTTGTTCCAGAGCCTCACCGTGCGCGAGAACATCGCCGCATCAGCGATCGTTGCGGCCCGCCACCGCAGCGAGTATGCCGCCCCCGCTGCCGATGCCCTGATCTACGCCGTTGGCCTGTGGGATGACCGTGAAAGCCGCGCCGGTGCCATCAACTACGGCGCTGCGCGCAAACTCGAGCTTGTCAGGGCTGCCGCTCTCGCCCCAGGGATCCTCCTCCTCGACGAACCGACGGCGGGGATGTGGGAAGAGGACTCGGTTGCCATGGTTGGCCAGATCCGACAGGTCGCATCGTGGATCGGGGCGGGCGTGCTCGTGATCGACCACGATCTCCATTTCATTACCGCGATCTGTGATCGCATCTATGTCCTCGACCAGGGGGAGATCATTGCCCACGGCTCCGCCGAGGAGGTGAAGGCCGACCCACGGGTGCAGGCCGCCTACCTCGGCACCGATGAGTGAATCGAGTGCCTCACTGGAGACCGCGCGTACCGGGTTCCAGGAGATCGGGGGCTCCAAGGCTGTGGGTAGAGTTCGTCAGCCAGCGGAGGACGACGAGGCTGTGAGACACGAGCACAAGCGGGCCTTCATCACCGGGGCTGGATCCGGTATCGGGCGAGAGACGGCCCTCCGGCTGTCGCGGGAAGGGGCGTCGATCCTCGCAACCGACATCGACCTCGATTCCGCGAACGAAACCGTCCGGCTGATCGAGGGCGAGGGTGGTGCTGCGCTCGCGGCGCGCGTGGATGTGCGCGAACGAAGCGAGATCACCGCAGCGGTCGATCTCGCGAGGGATGCGTGGGGTGCCATGCATCTCCTCGTCAACAACGCCGGTCTCGTCACGAAGCATTCGCTTGCTGATCTGACCGAAGAAGCATGGGATCTCGTCGTGGATGTGAACCTGAAAGGTCAGTTCCTCGTGGCACAAGAGGTCTCGAAGCTCATCGCCGAGTCAGGCGGTGGCGCGATCGTGAACCTCTCGACCGTGGAAGCACTGGTGGTGGTGACGAGTGAATCGACCTCCCAGCCGCACTACAACGCAAGCAAGGGCGGGGTCCCGATGCTCACGAAGGCCCTCGCGGTCGAGCTTGCCGCCGCGAACATCCGGGTCAACTGTGTTGCGCCTGGTCCCGTGGCCACGGACTTCTTCGACTATGAGGCCGTGACGAGCCCCGAGGCGTTCGAGTTCATGAAACAGCGGCTCCTTGTTCAGCGAGTGGGGCTGCCGAGCGACATCGCATCGGCGATTTCGTGGCTCCTGTCCGAAGAGTCTTCCTTCGTCGATGGGATTCAGCTGATCGTCGACGGCGGCTGGACGACTCGATGAGCGGCCACATCCTCGAACCGTCGCAGCTCGAAGGGACCGGCATCCAAACGGTGATCATCGCGTCGCCCGACCTCACAGGCCGCTTGATCGGTCGACGGGTTCCGACGCGCCGGTTCGAGCAGGTGCTCGAAGATGGCGTGGATGTCTGCACCTGCGTGTTTGCCTGGGATGTGAAACAGGGGCTGGAACTCATCGAGGCCAATGTGTTGCCCCTGTGCGGTCTGCACAACGGCGTGCCCGATGTCACGCTGCGCGTCGACCCCGACTCGTTGCGGAGAGCCGCGTGGCTCGACGGTGTTGCGATCTGCTTCGCTGATCCGGTCGATGCGGAGACAGGTGAACCGTTGGCGCTGTCGCCCCGTGTCATGCTCAAGAGAGAGCTTGCTCGCCACACCGAGCTCGGGTACGCACCGAAGACCGGGACCGAGCTCGAGTTCTACCTGTTCGCCAACGATGCCCGCGCATTACGCGACGACGGGTTTGCGAACCTGCGACCGACGACCGCCGTCTCCTCCGACTTCATGATCCATGAAGGAAACGCCTACGAACCGTTCTTCCAGAAGCTGCGCCGCGACCTCGCAGACAGCGGAGTCGAGGTCGAGGCTGCCCAGGCCGAACTCGGCACCGGACAGTGGGAGATGACATTCGCCTACGGGGATCCACTCGAGATGGCCGATCGGCACAGCCTCTACAAACTCGCGGTCCGCGATGCCGCGATCGCGTCCGGGATGTCAGCGACCTTCATGGCAAAGCCGCTGAGGGATCAGCCCGGATCGTCGTGCCATGTCCATGTGTCCTACCAGTCGCTCGATGGCGACGAGCTGTTCTGGGATGGTGAAGGCGAACACGACATGAGCGCCTTGATGCGCGAAGCGATCGGCGGCGTCTTGGAGGAGGCGCCGGGTTTCATGGCGTGGTATGCCCCAACGATCAACTCGTGGCGGCGGTCCAACTCGATGGATGCAGCAGGTTGGGGCCGCACATGGGGCTTCGACAATCGCACGGTGACCGTCCGCGTCGTCGGCCACGAACCGAAGCGCTTACGATTCGAGTTCCGGCTCCCCGGAGCGGACACCAACCCGTACCTCACCCTCGCGGGTCTGCTGGCGTCCGCCCGTTCGGGGATCGTTTCGCACCGCGGGTTGCCAGCGCCGGTGGCAGGGAACGCCTACGAAGCGCCGCGAGATGATCAGATGCCGGTGTCGCTCAGCGATGCGATTGTGGCATTCGAGGCCTCGACCCTTGCCGCAGAAGCGTTCGGCACCGATGTGGTCCATCACCATGCCACGGTCCTGCGGCACGAATGGTCGGTGTTCCTCTCCGAGGTCTCCGTGTGGGATCTTGAGCGGTACTTCGACCGGATCTGAAGACCGAAGGTGTCGTTTCCTGATCTGTACACCTGGATTGCCGGCTCGCCGGAACCGAGCGAGATCGAGTTGGAGGACGATCTCTTCGATCCGAACACCTCGTCGCCGATACAGCGCCTCAGGTCGTCATCGGAGATGCAGGTGGACCGGGCGATCGAGGCGGCGGCGCGGGCGCACGCATCGGGTGTATGGCGTCGAAGCGGCGTGGCCGACCGGGCAGCCGTGCTCGACGCGTTCGCGAACGAGCTTGAGGGGGTCGTCGACGATGTGGCCCGCTTGGACTCCCTCAACAGCGGCGTCCCGATCACGGTCACAAGGATCCTCGCGGCATCGCTCCCCGGTACGGTCCGCGCAGCAGCCGAGCTGGCGAAGGCTGTGGGGGATGTGCAGGCCCTCCCTGCGGATGGACGCACCGTGCGGCTCCGCAAGGAGCCGTGGGGGCCCGCCGCACTGATCCTTCCGTGGAACGCTCCGTCGGCGATGGCGACCAAGAAACTCGCGTTCTGCCTCGCCGCTGGTGCGACCGCAGTCGTGAAGCCGTCCCCGGCGTCGCCGTGGAGCGCACAGCTGATCGTCGAAGCGGCTGCACAAGCGGGACTGCCGTCCGGAGTCGTGAACCTCGTGCTCGGGGGTCGGGCAATCGGCGAGCGGCTCGTCGGTGATCCCCGGATTCACGCGATCTCGATGACCGGTTCGACCCCAAACGGCAAGGCGATCGCCGCGAGGGCCGGAGCGAACCTGACGAGGCTGCAGCTCGAGCTCGGATCCAACAACCCGGCGATCGTCCGAGCGGATGCCGATATCGAGGCGACCGCCGCGAGTGTGGCGTCGGGTACGATGAAGCTCTCGGGTCAATGGTGCGAGGCGCCGCGCCGCGTGCTTGCGGATCGCAGCATTCTTCCGAACTTCGTCGAAACCCTTATCGACATCCTTGGCGGCATGCGTCTCGGCTCGAGTCTCGACGACGACACCGAGATCGGCCCGGTGGCGTTCGAGGCAAGGAGGGACGAACTGGTGTCCCAACGCGACGCGCTGGTCGCAGCCGGTGCAAAGGCAGTCGGGACGAGCCCGATACCGGACGCCGGATGGTTCGTGTCGCCGACCGTGATCGTTGGCGACGCCATTGACCTGTCCGGGGAGCTGTTCGGCCCGATGGTGACGGTGCAGCCGACCGACGACGATCGACAAGCCGTTCGTCTTGCCAATCAGGGCAGCTGCGGGCTCGCTGGGTATGTGTACTCACGGGATCTCGACGCGGCGCTCACGATCGGGGCTCGTCTTGTCGCCGGTGAGGTGAAGGTCAACGGTTCGAGCGTGCTCGACCTCGCCCCCGGTGCGGTGCAGAGCTTCTTTTCGGACAGCGGGGTCGGCGGCCACGGCGATGCGAACCTCCTCGAGTTCTTTCGCGGCACGCAAGTTGTCGGTGTGGAAGCCCCCGGACTCCCCATCTGACCCCCTCGGCCGCCACGACGATCACATCGGCGCTGATCTCCCGGTCGCGATTGCGCCCGTGGGTCCGACTGGTGGCGTTCTTGGGGACCATTTGCCACTTCTTTGTACACCGTGTACTGTATACAAAACCTGAGAGCGGAGGAGGTGGGTCGTGTGTGGAATTGCTGGTCGCATTCTTGGTGAACCCGGACCGGTTGGAGCCGACCTCGTCGACTTGATGCAGGCTCAGCGCCACCGCGGCGCCGATTCCACCGGTTTCGCCCTCTACGGAGAGCCCCTCGCTTCGGGCTACCGCGTTGCGGTTTTCATTGAGGATCGGTCGGATGCCGACTCCACGATCGACCAGTTCACGCAGATCGTCGCTCGGCACGGGTCCGAGCTCGTTGAGGCTCCGATACTCAACGACGCGGCGACGCGTCACGGCGCGATTCGTTTTGTGATCTCCGAACCAGAAGATCCGATCGAGGAATGGACGAAGGCATGTGATGCCATCGCAGGCACCGAGATCCTCTCGGTTGGCCGCTCGCTCGAGATCGTCAAGGACGAGGGCGACGCCGACCAGGTGGCCGACCGGCACGGCGTCCGTGACTTCATCGGTACCCATGGGCTCGGCCACGCACGGCTCGCCACCGAGTCGTCGGTCTCGCCGATCGCGAGTCACCCGTTCTGGGCGAGGCCGTTCCCCGATGTCGCCATCGTCCACAATGGACAACTCACCAACTACTTCCTGTGGCGGAGGCGGCTCCAGCGCGAGGGCTATCGCTTCTCGACGGAGAACGACTCGGAGCTGATCGCGGTGTGGATCTCGGATCAGATGGAATCAGGAGCGTCGCTTTCCGAGTCGCTGAGGGCCAGCGTGACGGCCCTCGACGGTGTTTTCACCTTTCTGCTGTCCACCGCAGACGAAATCGGCATGGCGAAGGACCGCCTCGCCATCAAGCCGATCGTCGCCGTGGAGTCCAACGGTGAGACGGCGATGGCAACCGAAGAGCAGGCGATCCGGCACATCTACGGCGTCGATGTCGAACCGATCAACTGTGACGGGCCCGGTCTCGTGCGGGTCTGGCCGATCAAGACGGGGGTGGGTGTGTCATGAGTGCGCCTTTGGAGATCGAAGCGGGTGAGCGGCCGCTCCGGGAGGTCAATGCAGAGATTCGGCGGGCCGTCGGGGAGGGCCGCGATGTCGTGGTCACCAACAGCATGTCCCGCCACAACCTCGCGGTCGGTCTTCCGCCCGGGGGTTCGGTGACCATCCCCGACGGCGTCGGCTACTACTGCGGGGGGCTCAACACCGGAGCGAGGATCAGTATCGGCCGCAACGCGGGCTGGGGTCTCGGTGAGGCGATGTCTGCGGGCGAGATCGTTGTCGATGGGCGCGCCGGACTCGGCGTTGGAGCCTCGATGCTCGGGGGCCTCGTCCATGTCAAGGGCAACGCTGGCCCGAGAGCCGGTGTCGCGATGAAAGGCGGCGACATCGTCGTTGAGGGCTCCGTGGGTTTCTTGAGCGGCTTCATGGCGCACGCTGGTCGCATCATTGTTTTGGGGGACGCTGAGGACGCAGCGGGCGACTCGTTGTGGGGCGGATGCATGTGGGTTGCCGGTGAGGTTGCATCGCTCGGCGTCGACTCCAAGTTCGTTGAGCCCGATGCCGAGGAGGTGGACGCTGTTGAAGAGCTGCTGTCCCGCCTCGGGATCGGCGACGACACGAGGTCGTGGAAGAAGATTGTTTCCGGCCAGAAGCTCTGGCATTTCGATTCGAGGGACGCGCAAGCATGGCTGATGATCTGAAGTACTCCGTGGAAGACCTTGTGGCGCTGAGGGACGGGGCAGATCCCGCCCACCCTGCGGGAAGCATCGCGTCGTACGACCGCGGCGAGTCCCCACGCTGGACCCCTGAGACGATCGCAGAGATCCAGGCAAAGGCACAACTCGGGCGCTACGCCATCCGGGGGTTCTCGACCTTTCACCGCAACTTGCCGTCGCTCGACGATCTCGTCTTCGTACCCGCAACCCTCACGCGCCTCCCGCTCGAGGGCTATCGGGAGGATTGCGATGCGGTCACCGTCCTCGGTAACCGGCCCGGCCTCGTCGAGCGGCCCATCGAACTCGCCATTCCGATCTACATCGCATCGATGTCGTTCGGGGCGCTTTCGGCATCGGCGAAAGCAGCGCTTGGCAAGGGAGCGTCGAAGGTTGGGACGATGACCTGTACCGGCGAGGGGGGCATGCTGGCCGAGGAGCGCGAGGCATCGGACAAGCTCGTGTACCAGATGACCCCGTCACGGTACGGGCTCGATCTCGACCACCTGAGGCGAGCGGACGCCATCGAGATCGCCGTCGGTCAGGGCGCCAAACCGGGAACGGGTGGCGTGCTGCTCGGCATGAAGGTTTCGGATCGTGTGGCGAACATGCGCACCCTCCCGCCGGGCGTCGATCAGCGTTCGACCGTGCGTCATCCCGACTTCCTCGGTGCGGACGACCTTCAGGTCAAGATCGAGGAGCTGCGCGAGGCGGTCGATTACCAGGTCCCCATCTTTCTCAAGATGGGCGCGACCCGTCCCCGGTACGATGTGGCGATCGCTGCGAAGGCAGGTGTGGATGTCATCGTGCTCGACGGTATGGAGGGTGGAACGAACGCGGCTCCCGAGATCCTCCTCGACCACACCGGTGTCCCGACGATCTCGGCCATTCGAGCTGCGCGAGAAGCGCTCGAGGACTGCGGCATGGCCGACGAAGTGAGCCTCGTCGCCGCAGGCGGGATCCGTTCGGGAATCGACGCCGCCAAGGCACTCGCGCTCGGAGCCGACGCGGTGATGATCGGGACGGCTGCGAACATCGCCCTCGGATGCAACTCGCCTCGCTATGTGGACGACTACGAGGCCATGGGAACCTCCCCGGGAAGGTGCCACCATTGCCACACCGGACTGTGTCCGGTCGGGATCCAGACCCAGAACCCCGAGTTGGAACAGCGCATGGATGTAGACGCCGGGGCCGAGCGGGTGGCGCGGTTCCTCACGGCGATGACGATGGAGATCACCCTGATTGCAAAGGCGTGCGGCAAATCGAGTGTCCACAACCTCGAACCGGAGGATCTCCGGGCCCTGACCTTGGAGGCATCGGCCTTCACCGGGGTAGCCCTTGCCGGAATCGATCGACCCTTCACATGGTAAAGGGTCCCTTGGACGCGAACGGAGGATGCCGATGACCGACCAACTCCTACCCGGCACGCACACGGTGGTTCTCGCCCTCGGGGACCTGTGCGGCATTCTCCGAGGCAAACGAATGCATGCATCCCAGTGGGACGGGGTCGCCGAACACGGCATGGCCATGGCTGGCGCCATCTTCGTCTTCGATATGACCTGCGATATCTGGGACACGCCGTTTGCCAACATGGACAACGGCTATCCGGACATCTATGTCACCCCGATTCCCGGGACCCTGCGTCCCGTACCGTGGGCAGATGGCACGATGCTCGCGATCGGTGCAGCCACCCAGGAGGGCGGAGCGCCGGTGCCCGTCGATCCACGCAGAGCCCTCGAAGGCGTAATCGGCAAGTTCGACGATCATGGCTATCAAGCCAAGATCGGTGTCGAGTTCGAGTTCTACCTCCTCGATCCCGAGACAAGGACACCGGTCGACAACGGAGTCCAGGTCTATGGCGTTGCGCGGGGTGCCCAGTTCGAGCATGTCCTCGGCCCGATCCGGAACCAATGCACCGAGTTCGGAATCCCGATCGAAGTGTCCAACCCCGAGTACTCATCCGGCCAGTTCGAGGTGAACATCCGCTACGGCGACGCGCTGACCGCGGTCGACAATGCAGTCCTGTTCCGCAACGCTGTCAAGGAGATCGCGGCGCAACACGGTTTTCTCGCAACCTTCATGGCGAAGCCGTTCACGGCTGAATCCGGAAATGGCCTCCACATCCACCAGTCGTTGTGGCAGGGCGATACGAACATCTTCGCCGACGGGAACCATCTCTCGGACATCGGACGGTGCTATGTCGGGGGGTTGCGCAAGCACATGGTGGAGTTCACGCTCTTCGGTGCACCGACGCCGAACAGTTACAAACGGCGAACTCCGTATTCGTTCTGCCCTGCGAACAACTCGTGGGGAGGGGACAACCGGACCGTCGGCATCAGGGTCATCGAGGGGCGTCCGTCAGCCGTGAGGGTCGAGCAGCGTGACGCAAGCGCTGAGGCGAATCCGTACATGGTCGTCGCAGGACAGCTCGCCGCGGGGCTGCGAGGCATCGAAGAGGAGCTGGATCCCGGCCCGCGCAACGACGGTGACGCCTATGCCGAAGCCGAAGCCGATGCGCTCCCGACCTCGATCCCTGAAGCCGTCGAAGCACTTCGCGGATCCGAATTCGCCGCCGAGGTGTTCGATGCCCAGTTGCTTGAGGTCGTGATCCAGATGGCCGAGCGCGAGGAGGGGTTCCTGCGTGCGAATGTCACCGATTTCGAACGGGACCGATACCTGGAGGTGTATTGATGCGCATTGCTCGAGTGGTTGGCACGGCAACGGGGTCGGTGAAGGATCCACCGCTGACCGGCCACAAGCTCCTCATCGTCGAACCCGTTGACGCAAAGGGGAAGACCGTCGGGCCCCACGAGGTCGTCACGGATGCCGCGGTGGGTGCCGGTGTTGGTGACTGGGTGCTGATCGCAACCGGATCGGCTGCTCGGCAGCCCGGTTCCACGACGGGTGTGGCGACGGATGCGTCGGTTGTGATCATCCTCGAGGAGCTCAAGATCGGGAACGAGACGACCTACTACAGCGGTTTGGCGTGACCAAACGGCAATCAACGACAAGACCCGCTGGGAAGAACAGTGATTCGAGCCCAGCACGACGAAAGGAAACGCGTATGGCAGATCAGTCGAAGTTGGCATTGGGCATGGTTGAGACGAAGGGCATGGCAGCGGCAACCGAGGCTGCCGATGCGATGCTCAAAGCCGCCAATGTCCAGCTCACCAGCTATATCCAGGTTGGCGGCGGCCTCGTGTCGGTGTTCATTCGGGGTGAGGTCGGTGCGGTCAAGGCGGCCACCGATGCAGGTGCTGTTGCTGCGAGCAAGATCGGTGAGGTGCTTTCGGTCCATGTGATCGCCCGTCCCCACGATGAGCTGCCCGGCACGATGTCGTTCATCACGAGCTCGTAGCGGGCATGTTCGAGCCCCAGCCCGTCGGAGGGGGCGTCTGAGTGGACGCCGACCTCCGTAGTATCGCCCAGGCTCGGGACTGCGTCGAGCGCGCAAGCATTGCGTTCGACCAGTTCCGCGGTGCCTCCCAAGAGGACATCGATCGCATCGTCGAGACGATGTCGCGCGCGGCGGCTCGGGAGGCGGGACGGCTGGGATCCCTCGCCGTGGAGGAGACCGGACACGGCAACGCCGCCGACAAGCGCATGAAGAACCTCTTCAACGCCCTGTCGGTGGCTGAATGGCTCCGCCATGTGCGCACGGTTGGCGTCCTGTGGAAGGACGAACGAACCAAGGTGATGGCCGTTGCGGAGCCGATGGGGGTCGTTGCGGCGCTCATTCCGGTCACGAACCCGACCGCGACGGTGATCTTCAAGGTGTTGAGTGCCGTCAAGGCCGGCAATGCCATCGTCTGTGCCCCGCATCCGCGTGGTGTGCGTTCCGGAGTCGAGACCACTGCGGTTCTCGCGGCTGCCGCCGACGAAGCCGGTGCCCCACCGAACCTGATCCAGTGTCTCTCCGAGGTCACCCTCGACGGCACCTCGGAGCTGATGCGCCACCGTCGGACCTCGGTCGTGATGGCGACCGGAGGCTCGGACATGGTGAGGGCGGCGTATTCGTGTGGCAAGCCGACGCTTGCGGTCGGACCCGGCAATGTCCCTGTGTTCGTCGATGCATCCAAGCGGCACGACCTTGAGGAGGTAGCCGACCAGATCCTCACCTCGAAGGCCTTCGACTACGGCACGGCATGTGTCGCCGAACAGGCGGTCGTTGCCCACCGGGAGATCGCGCGACCGTTGCGCGATGCGATCAGCACGAAAGGCGGATACTTCTGCACGCCATCGGAAGCGCAGGCCCTCGCGGCGGTCATGTTCGAACCGAACGGTCGCCAAGTCCCGAACCATGTTGCACAACCTGCGTCGAGGCTCGCCGAGATGGCAGGGTTTGATGTGCCGCCACGGACGAGGGTGCTCGTGGCAGAAGCATCCGAGATCGGGCGGCAGGTTCCGCTGTCGCGCGAGAAGCTCAACCCGGTGCTCGCGTACTACGAGGCGGGCTCGCACGATGACGCCTATCGACTGTGCGAGGCGGTCCTCGCGTTCGGCGGTATCGGCCACAGTGCGGCGGTCCACACCAACGACGCGCGGGTCAAGGCCCAGTTCTCGATGCTGCCGGTGGGCCGACTGCTGATCAACACGCCGTGTGCGCTCGGTGGCATGGGCTATTCGACCGATCTCGAGCCCAGCTTCATGCTCGGAACGGGGACCTGGTCGGGTTCGATCGTCTCGGACAATGTCACAGCGCTCCACCTGATCAACATCAAACGCATTGCCGAAGAGACACGGCCGTGGCGAAGCTTCAGTGAAATCGAAAGGAAAGCACCATGACAAGGTCCAAGACCGACATCCGGGCCCTCATCCAGATCGACCGGTTGCAGCCGCGGTTTGCCGCGTACAGCGCCGCAACCGTGAGGGGCTCGATTCCCCTTGAGGGAGACACCTTGCTCGTTGGTGAGATCGCCCCCGGCAACGAGGTGTTCCAGGTGGTCGACATCGCCTTGAAGGCCGCCGAGATCGAGTCGGTCTCCCAGATCGTCGAACGCGAATTCGGATTCTTCATGTTGCGGTCGCCGGTGAACACGGCGATCTCGATCGCCCGCGACGCGATTCTGGATCATCTCGGTGCGCAGCTGTCGGATCGCATGAAGCCCCGGATCGAGAGCACGCAGCGGATCACCGCCGTGGAGCCGCATCAGGCCAAGCTTCTCAACATCTGGCGGCAGGGGTCACTTGTGATCCCCGGAAGCACGCTCGGCATGGTCGAGTGCTCTCCTGCCGCGTATATCACGGTCGCGGCGAACGAGGCCGAGAAGGCAGCGAGTGTCGACATCGTCGAGGTCAGGGCGCTGGGGCGCTTCGGAAGGTTCTTCATGTCGGGGTCCGAGGACAGCGTCAGCGCAGCGCTCGATGCCGCCGTTGCAGCGGTGGAAGGGATGGACGGTCGTTCATGAATGTCATTGGTGAACGCGATGTCAGGACATTGGCTGCACGCAGCGATGTCATCGTCGTCGGTTCCAATGATCTCCTCACCCCGAACGCCCGCGACCTCGTGGCGCAGCTCGGACTGCGCATCGTGTCGGAACCGATCGAAACGGCGCCTCCGAACGCCCCTGATCATGGGACGGCCGTGCGAAGAGTGCTCCTGCGTCGATCCCCCAAGTGGGTTGCCCCAGAGCCGACCACCGCTGCGAAAGCCAAGCCGTTTGCCCGCGTCGCGATGGTGGGGTGTGGCGCAGTCGGTGCGGCCGCAGCCCACATGGTTGCGGCAACCGAAGCCGCGACGGACCTGACCATCGTTGACCTTGTGCCGGGCCTCGCCGCGAGCACTGCGCTTGACATCGAACACGCGTCCGGCATCACCGGTTCGCCGACCAGATGCGCAGGCGGTGAAACGATGGACCTCGTCGCTGGCGCCGATGTCGTGGTGGTCACCGCAGGCAGTCCCCGATCTCCCGGAATGTCGCGAGCGGATCTCCGCGACATCAACGCGAAGGTGATCAAAGGTGTGGCCGCAGCCGTCGAGGAGTTCGCCCCGAATGCGGTCCTGATCGTGGTCACCAACCCCCTCGATGAGATGACCTACGAGGCGTACCGGTCGACCGACCTGCCGAGGGAGCGGGTTCTCGGGATGGCGGGAACGCTCGACTCCTCACGGTTCCGATGGGCGCTCGCGACCGCAGCCGAGGTGCATCCACGGGATGTGTCCGCCTTCACCCTCGGAAGCCACGGTGACGAGATGGTGCCGATCCTGTCGCTCGCCACGATTCGGGGCCGTCCCGTCGAAGAGGTGTTGGATCCCGACGCGATCGAACGATGCGTACAAGAGACGGTCGGAGGAGGTGGGCGCATCGTTGCGCTGCGGCGCACCGGATCGGCTTCGATCGCCCCCGCGCATTCGATCGTCGAGATCCTCGATGCGATGCGCGGTGCGATTCAAGGTCCGATTCCGGTGTCGGTCGTGCTGGAGGGGGAGTACGGGATCAGCGATGTCGTTGTCGGCGTTCCGGTGCAGCTTGGAAGAGGCGGCCTTGAGAAGGTCGTCGAGTTGCCGCTCACACCGAGCGAGCTTGCGATGCTCCAAGGGGCGGCATCCGTCGTCAAGGAGCGATTGGTTCAATGATGTGTCTTGGAGGTGACCGATGAACAGGGACCAGATGCTGTCCGACATACTCGAAGAGTTGCGGAGCTGGCAGGGAAACGAAGGCGAATCCGGAGGGACGAGCGCGCCCAAGCCGCAGGCGAGTTACTCGTCCGGATTCGAGCGCGCCGTGGATCCGTCCCGGCGTGCCCACAAGGCGGACACGCTCAAGGTGTCCATCATCGGAGGTGGCAACGGCGGAATGGCCATGGCCGGTCATATGGCGATCCTCGGTTACGAGATCACGATGTGGTCACCGTTTTCGTGGGAGGTGGAACCCATCGAGGAGAAAGGCGGCGTGACGATCGTCGGCTCCGAGGTGTCCGGGTTCGGAAAGGTGGCCAAGGTCACCCGGAGCCTCGACGAGGCAGTCAAGGGTGCGGACCTGATCATGGTCGTTGCACCCGCAATGGCGCACAAGCCGTACGCATCGATGATGGCTCCGCTGCTGCGTGACGGTCAGGTCGTCGTGCTCAATCCGGGGCGCACCGGTGGCTCGCTGGAGTTTGCACGCACGCTCACGAGGTTCGCATGTTCTGCCCGGATCGTGCTCGGCGAGACCCAGACCTTCATCTACGCCGCCGAACGCAAGGATCCGTTCACGGTTGAGATCCTCAAAGAGAAGTTCCGGATGCGCGCGTCTGCGCTTCCGGCGGCGGACAATGACCTTCTGATGGATCCGTTGCGCGATCTGTATCCACAGATCGAACCTGCTCAGAATGTGCTCGAGACAGGGCTCAACAATGTTGCGCCGGTGGTGCACCCCGGCACGGTGCTGCTGAACACCTCGGTGCTCGAGCGCACGGCGGCGGGTGAGCCGCTCAAGTTCTACCAGGACCAGGTGACTCCCACGATTGCGACCCTCGTGATGGGCAAGCTCGACCAGGAGAAGCAGGATGTCGCGAAGGCGCTTGGCCTCAAGGAGGTGTGGTCGCTGCTCGACTGGTACCGCGAGAGTTATCACATCGTCGGTGACAGCATCTACGAGGTCTTGAAGGGCAATCCCTACATCGCGGGTTTCACGGCGCCGAGCCACATCCTTGCCCAGAACCATGTCCTCGACGATGTGCCGAACTCGCTCGTCCCGATCGCCGATTTCGGTCGAGCGCTCGGGGTGGCGACACCGACGATCGATTCGATCGTCCATCTCGCGAGCGCGATGTGCGGGATCGATTGGTGGGACGAAGGGAGAACCGTGTCGAGCCTCGGTCTTGCCGGCATGTCCATCGATCACATGATCGAGCATGTCGAGCACACCGCCCTCGGGGGTCGATGCTCGGAATCCGGTGTGTGTCGTGCCTTCGGCTTCTACGGCTAGGGGAGGTGTCGCATGACTGACTCCGCCGATGGTCGGTTGGTTTCCGCTGCGCACATCGACGCCGCATCCGAGGCAGGTATGGCCGAGCTGACGCTCCCACCGGGCACCGTCGTCACGCCGCTGGCCCGCGAACGGGCCGATGCGCTCGGGGTCGCGCTCAAGGTCGGCTCGGCGACGGTTTCGACGCCCGCAGCAGGCACGAGTCGTACTGCCCTCGAAGCCAAAGCTCGTGAGGTGGCCGCGAGAGTGGTCGCCAAGGAAGGGGGCGACCCGGCCATGGTCGATAGCTTGGTGCGCACCGCACTCGACCGCATGGGCCGGGATTGCCCATGCGGCAAGCACGGATCACACGGGTAGCCGAACCACCTCGTCGCGTACCCAGGGTTCGCGTTCGACGAAAAGGTAGCTTTTGGCCCATAGAACGGGCCGTCCACGGTTTATCGGTGTCGTCGCCTGGGTATCCCGCGCTAGTACCTTGGGCGCCGCTCCTGTCGCTCCTGCGCCTCGTTCACTCGCAGGTCGCGACCACCGAGATCCTGACCGTCGAGTTCTTGCATCGCTTTGCGGGCGTCGTCGTCTGCCATCTCGACAAACGCGAAGCCGCGTGAGCGTCCGGTGTCGCGATCGGTGATCAGGGCAACATCTTGCACCGGCCCGATCGCTTCGAAGGTGGACCGCACCGATTCTTCGGTCGCGCTCCATGGGAGGTTTCCCACATACAGTCTCATTACTTCTGGCTCCATTCAATTGGAAGCCCACGGCCGCGCTCTCTGCACTCCGTCGGAACTCGACTCAGGCGGGAAATCGGGCGGGGGTCACTGACGCATGCGAGGTTAGCCGTCCATTCGGCGGACCGCACACAACCCCGGGCTGTGCCCTGGGCTCCCACCCGGATCGTACCGTGCGGCAACCCTGGGCTGTGCCCTGGGCTCCCACCCGGATATAGCCGAGTGGGAGCCCTCGGTACGCGACGACCATCCCGGCGGATCCGGCCTCACACGGCGCGTTCGCGGACCGTCGCGCCGAGGTCGATCCTGCGGACCTTCCGAATTGCGGGAATCAACGAGAGACCGGCAGCGGCGATCATTGCCAAGGCGCTGATCACGACACTCGTCGGCCGCATGGCGAACTCGAGGGTGAACGCATCGACCGAGAACTGTTGCATGAACACCCATCCGATGAGGTAGCCGGCGACGATCCCCGGGATGATCCCGAGCACGGTCAGGAGGATGTTCTCCACCCCGATGAGTCGTGCAACCGAGCGGTGGGAGAGTCCGTTCGCTCGCATCGTGGCGAACTCCGTCGATCGCTCGGCGACATTCACCGAGATCGCGTTGTACATAAGCGCAAACGCCAGCGCACCGCCGAGGACCAGCATGAAGCCGACAAAGGCGTAGAAGAACCCGAGGAAGTCGTTGATGATGTTGTAGAGCGTTCTTGAGTCCGACACGAAGGCGACTTCGTCGAGGCCCCGGATCTCGTCGATGATCCGCTTCCGGTCTGCTCCGTCGGCGAACTTCGCTTGGGCGGCGGAAACCGTTGGATGGGAGGCCGTTTCGGCACCGACGATCTGATCGAATCGATCCCGATCCATGTACAGCACCGTACCGACCGGTTCGTCGAGGAACCCGACCAGCTCGGCCGTGAACTCCACATCGAGCTCAGGAAGGGACAGGCGGAGTTCGTCGCCGGGTTTGACATCGAGCCGGTTTGCCAACCCGTTGCCGGCGAGCACACCCTCTGCGGGAATTCCGTCGGGAAAGCCGTGCATCGTCGTCCCTTGCTGGTAGCCGAGCAAAGCCGTGTCGAATCGGTCCGCGCCAAATGCCACCGTGGCATTGACTCGGGCCACGACCTCTGCGCTCTGGACGCCAGCGATCGCTTCGATCGGAGCCAGAGAGCCCGAGCCGACGGCTGTGGCGAAGCCGATGTCGGCGTCTTGCAGCGACACCTCCTGGAACTGTCGGTCCATGAGGATGGTGATCGAGTCGATCATGCCCCACGACACCATGATGAGGACCAGGCCGAGAACGACACCGAGAACCGTGGCGGAGCTGCGACGCTTGTTCCGACCCAGCCCGCGCAGGATCATCAGCCACCGGACGCGGAGATGGCGAAGCGGCGGGATGACCCGCTCGAACCCGCTTCGTCTTCCACGACCTTCGGGAGCAGCACCCCGCATCGCCTCGGCCGGAGCAACCCCGACCGCTCGTCGCGCTGGCGCCCAAGCACCGAGAGCGCCCGCGGCCACCGCGAAGGCCAGCCCGATGATCGGAGTCACCCAGTGAAACGAGCGCACCGTGTCAGGGATGTCGAGCGCAGATGTGTACACGCCGGTGATCGCGAACGCGGACGCCATGCCGACGATCAGGCCAACGACCCCCGCAACAAGGCCCAGCCGGACCCCGTACGAGAGATAGTGACGCAGGATCCCTCGCCGGCCCATCCCTGATGCCCGCAGCGTCCCGATCACGCTCCGCTGGGCAAACACGATGCGGGTCAGCAGCACATAAGCCGCCATTCCCGCCGCGGTCATGAACAACACGGGGAACATGATCGAAAGCGACTGGAAGCCATTGACATCGAGAAGCAGCGTGGAGTGGGACGGATGATTGGCCCGGGAGATCACATCGGCGGCTCCGGCCGCCCCGGCCGCGTCGGTGACGAGCATGTCCGTGTGTTCGCGGTCAGCGTTCGCGTTGTAGGTGATCACAACATCGTTGCGTGCCGCCTGTTGCGGGATGTCGTCGACAAGTGCATCAGAGACGAAGGCGACTCCGAATGTTCCAGGCGCCGGGAACAGATCCTGGTTGTCCCGAGCAGGCCACAGATACTCCGCTGAGACGGCAACACCGACGACGGTTCCGTCAACCCAGCCGGAACCGGTGAAGATCTCGACCGTGTCCCCCGGACCGATGTCGAACTGCTCCGCCATGTGGGTTTCGATCACAACCGATGACGGTGCGTCTGGATCGAGGTAGGTGCCTTCGGTCACATCGATCCTGTTCACCGGCGGTTGGCCGTCCGCCGGGTAGGCGATGACCCGCCCGAGGAAGTTGCTCCCCTCGTCGACACTCATCGGCAGATCGGCTTGGATCCGAGCTTCGGCCCTGTCGACCCCCTCAATCGTGAGTGCAATGTCGACGAAGTCGGCATCGACACCGATGACCGTGATGTCGGCGAATGCCAGACGGTCGTAGGTGGCGTTGTATGACCCGTCGAGGTTTCGGTACGCGTCGTAGCTCGCCGCGAAGAGCATGACCCCGAGGCCGATCGTGACCGCGACGGCTATGAACTGGCCCCGCTGTCGTCGGATATCGCGCTTGCGTTTGGTGTTGAGCAGGCTCACCAGGTGACACCTGCCGGATCGGCCGGATCGTCGTTCGTCGTGACATCGACAACCTCTCCGTCCCGTAGCTCGATCACCCGATGGGCGATCCGAGCGATGTCGGTGTTGTGCGTCACCGTCAGTACCGACCGCTGACCGTCGGTGACGCTCTCGCGCAGGAGACTGAGGATCTGGACGCCCGTTTCCACATCGAGAGCCCCGGTCGGTTCGTCTGCGAGGAGCAAGGCAGGGTTCTTGACGAGGCCGCGGGCGATCGACACGCGCTGCTGTTGGCCTCCCGACAGCTGACCGGGGAAGCTGTCGACCCGGTCGCCGAGCCCGACATTGTCGAGTACCTGTCGAGAGCGTTCCTCGGCATCGTCACCGATCAGCTCGGCGATCAGGGCGACATTCTCGAGCGCGGTCAAGGTGGGAACAAGGTTGTAGAACTGGAAGATGAATCCGACCGAGTTCAGCCGGTAGTCGGTTTGGCCGTCGTCGTCGAGATCAGCGAGATCGATGCCGTCGGCGATGACCGTCCCGGAGGTCGGGGATTCGAGTGCACCGACCTGATTGAGGAAGGTTGTCTTGCCGGATCCAGAGGTCCCGAGAAGTACGACAAACTCACCCTTCGGCACCTCAACGGTCACATCCCGCAGTGCGTGGACTGCCGTCCCCCCCGTGCCGTAGATCTTCGACAGGTCGTTGGTCTGGATGGCTGCCGTCATGTCAGGTCCTTGTCGCGGGAGCATTCGAACCAAGTGACTATCGCGCCTCCTCACAACCGGTGCAACCGACGGCCACTGACGGCCGGTTCCTCAACATTGTTCCTCATGTCCTGATTCTGCGCCCCAAGCTCCCCGTCGACGGAAAACAGCTCGGCGTCACCAGTCGTCCAACGGTGGAGCCCGCTTTTTCCGTTTGGGGTTGACGAGCCGTCTTCGATTTGGTGCCGTGTCCGGGTCGATGATGTAGCCGTTGGTGTGGATGGCTATGTGGTGGTGATACCAACACAGCGTGGTCAGGTTCGTCGGATCGTGGGCGCCGTGTTCGGACCGTGGAATGATGTGATGCGGCTCGAGACGGTAGCGGCTGCCGCATCCGTCGATCGTGCATCCTCCGTCACGGAACAGAACACTGTCACGGGTCGCTTTCGGGATCGCCCGTGCGGAATCTGTGGTCGCCACCGGCTTGCCTCGGGTGTCGAGGCCGATCACACGAACCGTGCCTCCGCACAGCAGCGCTTCGAGGGTTTCGGGTCCGACGCGTGGCCCGAATGGGATCTCGGCGGTGAACCCGCCACAGGATTCGACTGTCTTGGTGCGTGCATCAACAAACACGGTCACCTGACCAGACATGGCACTGTCGACGATTGTGGTATCACCACCGAGCGAGTCCTGCATCAATGCCACGAGCGCATCGGCTTGGCGTTGACTGCGTGAGGATTGCTCGGCACCGGGGACGAGCCGGAGTTCGTCAGCTTTTTGTGCAATGGCCTTGTCGACAATGCGTCCCATCAATCCCGGCAACCGTCCATGGATCGTCCATGCGCCCTCGTCAAGGGACGGCTGGATCGTGAAATGACGATCGGCGTGTTCTGTGCGTTCATCTGCGGCTGTCATGCGGCGGCGACGGACACGCATCTTGCGGAGATCTTCCAAATTGAGTCTGCTCGTTTCGAGCGCTTCGGCTTCGGTGGCACCGGCCTCAACAAAGCGATGCATTTCAACGACCCGATCAAACGTCGCACCGCCATATCCCAACCGGTGTTCGATCCGTCGACACTTGGTACTGTTGCGAGCCGCGGACACCAATCCGGCTGCAGTGGTCCTTGAAACATCAAGATGTGACTGAACCCACTCGCCAAGGGTGCGTGACGCGTCACTGCGATGAGCGTTGATCTTGGCCAACTCGTTGACGATCGTCACCTGCTCAGCACGACGCTCAGAGATCTCAGCCTCAAGAACAACCAGGCGCTTCTCGAGCTCTGAAACGGAAAACGGTGCAAACAAACTTGCCATACCAACAACGTATCAGCCGGATATGTCAGATCTTCAGATCTTCAGATGTCAGATGTCAGATGTCAGATGTCAGAAGTCGGAGGGGGCTGCTCAGTCGCGAGAGTCGAAAGCGAAAGCGCTCTCGCTGCTGCCATCACGGCAAGGCCTCGTGTTCCGACCCAGGGTTAGAGCAGCTCGCTCGTCTCAAGTACCCGGGAGTTGTAGAAGGTGGACAGGTACTCCAGCGATTCGCTTTGGACCTCGTCGTACCGCTCACCAACCATCGGGGCGAATACGCATGTTGCGTCCGAGACCACTGCCACTGCAATACCCCTTGCGAAAGCGTCGTAGGTGGTATGCCGGCAACAGCAGTTGGTGTGCTGACCAACGACCACGAAACTGCCGATGTTGTGTACGCGGCATGTCGCATCGAGATCGGTCTCGGTGAACGCCGAGTAGAACCGCTTTGGAACGACGAAATCCCCCGCCTCAGGGGTCAGTTCGCTGACGACTTCGGCCCCCGTGGAACCGGCGAGGGCGTGCTCTCCGAATACGGCGAACTCAAAATCATTGTCCTTGTGCGCGTCATTGGCATAGATGACAACCCAGTCATCACGGTTCCGTGCAGCCTCGGCAAGCTGATGGATGTTGCCGATGATCGGCTTTGCGGCTTCATTGGCAAGCGTCCCATCGACAAAGTCGTTCAGCATGTCAAGAACCACCAGTGCGGTCTTCATGAATCTCCTCCTATGAGTCTTCTGTACTTGAAGTATGCCCCTGTCGACGAGAATCCCGTGCCGGAAATCGCTCAAACCAGGGAGGCCTGTTTGCACCCCGCCAGGATTCGAACCTGGGACACCCAAGATGGTCTTCCTGAACAAGACAAGTAGGATCGCAGCGCGTTTCCCATCCCTTCGAAGGTGTGCTCCCGGTCGATCGACGACGCGAAACTTAATGTGCGCCACCGCGACCAGCACAGAATGCAGCCCAGACACCACAAGTCGTGATCCCACCCCAGCGTCGCGCCCAATGCAGTCCGACCAGTTCACCTGGGCTTCCTCGCCCGGGGCAGTCTCGATCGGTATCGACGGCCCCGGACCCGTCGTGAATCGGGGACCCCGCAGCTGACGCAAGTGACGGGTCACCGTCGCATACGACCCCCACCCCACAAGCGTCTTTCACATCAGGAAGAACCCACCACCACACCAAACAGCTCGCCGATCTACTGCACACCACCGAGCAGATCATCCGCGCCTGGGTAAGGGGAGGGATCATCCCGGCGCATCGCAGACCGGGCGGCCGCAAGTCCATGTTTCTCCGCCACGAGATCTTCGACTGGCTCATCGCCAACCGCTACATACCGGACTGAAGGCAGCTCAGGTCTTGGAGGCGGGCTGGCCGTACCGCTGCCGCGCTGCCTCGCCCGAGGTTCCCACCATGGCGCCGATCGCTGCCCAAGAGTGCCCATCGGCGCGTGCCACCGAGACCGCGTCAGCGAGCCGGCGCTCGGCGTCGGCTCGAGCCTGGAACGCCAGCCGGACCCCTCGCAGCGAGGCGGCGTCCTTGATTCTGGCTTCATCCGGCTCGTGTTCCTCGAACCGCGCGGCGAGTTCGTCGGCTTGATCGAGGATCTCTTTGGCGGTTCGTGGCATCGGCGTCACCTCCGGTACTTGGGTCGGGCGGCCATGGCATGGACGATGACGGCACCATCGGCACTGTCCACAACACCGATCTCGTAGAGATTGCCAGCGTGGTCGGGTCCGATGAGCATGGTGAGACCCTCATCGAGGTCCTCGGCTCGGATCGGATTGTTGAAAGCGTGCATGATCGTGTCGTCGGAGACGCCGTGTCTACATGCGCTCGGTGCGATCCGTGGCGTCTTCACTCACACAAGTTACCTTGTCGCGCCCATGATTACAAGGTAACTTGTCGCTGATCCTTAGCGAAATAGGGTGGCCTAGTGAACGACTCGCTGCCGTGTTGACGACCGCGCCAATGATGATCACGAGACTTACAGCGCGGCGGACTACTTGCTTTGTCTACCTCAATACCCAGAACTCACAGGGTGGATCAGCGTGAACGTACACTGGCTCGACACCGACTCATCCGAGGCCACACAACTTGAGACGGTCTGTCACAAATCGGATTCAGAGCCTGAAGATGGATACCGGCCTGGCTCGAGACCCTCCCGCCAAAGTTCGGCATATGAAGGATTGGACAGTTGCGAGATTGCCGATCCGCAGAACCCAATCCAACAATGTTGTTCCGTCATTCATCGGCCCTGTGGAATGACAAGTCTCCAGGATTCCCGGCGCCCCCGCCAGGATTCGAACCTGGGACACCCGGTTTAGGAAACCGGTGCTCTATCCCCTGAGCTACGAGGGCCAAATGCCAAGAATACCCCGGATTCCCGCCGGCGCAGGGCGCGCCAAGCCACACAATCGGGGCCATGACGAGGGCGTGGTCGAAGCATGCCAGCCCGCACTGCTGCGCTTGGGTTGTTGAATACTCGCCTCGGCGGTGAAGTGGTCGATGCCATTACTCGCACCTTGTCGAGCAGTGCCTTGTCTCATCCTGCTTCCGCTCCTGCGCTCAACTCGGCCGATCGCGCCGCACCGGACCAGGCTGTCCGATGGGCCCGAACCTGGGTGATCCCGGGATCTCTTCCGGTAGAGTCGTGGTGACGAAGGGAGTCTGCATATGGTCGGAAGTCGAGGCGGAAGACGGACCGGCCGACGCGCTGCACGCCGGACCACGAGGCGGATGAACCGCCGCGAATCCATGATGGACGCAGCTTCGCCCGAGCCGGATTCCTACGAGCCGACACCTGATGATGCGCCCGCGCCCGCCGAGGTCGGGGCCGACCCGTACGAGAAGCTGAAGGAAGCCAAGCAGCTGCTCGACGACGGGATCCTCACCGAGGAAGAGTTCGCAGCCGAGAAGAAGAAGATCCTCGGCACATAGCGGTTTGTCTCTCGTGCGAGAATCCCTGCGCGCCCTGTCCACAGGCGCTTTCGGGGCCCAACGGCCGCCCCACAACGCTGAGTGGCCATCCGAGGTCGTGCGCATGGGCGCTCTGCTACCGTGGCGCAGCGAGACTTGTGTCCTCCACTGAGAGGAGCCGCAGAGGTGATGGATCACACCGTCGTCGCAGACGCCGAACAACTGACATTCGCTCCGACCTTCAATGTCGCCGTGCCGTTCATCGACCGGCATACGGCGGAGGGCCGCGGCTCGAAGGTTGCGATCCGGACGAACAACGGACACGAAGTCACCTATGCCGAACTTGCCGAACAGGTCAATCGTGCAGGGAACGCCCTTGCCGGCCTCGGACTGGTGCCGGGGGACCGAGTCCTGATGATCGTCAAGGACGATCCGATCTTCTACTCCATCTTCTGGGGCGCAATCAAGGCCGGGTTCGTCCCTGTTCCCCTCAACACGCTGTTGCGGTCAAAGGACTACGCGTTCGTGCTCGAGGACTCGGGTGCCGCCGCCCTCGTCTGGTCGCCCGAATACGACGAGGAAGTCGTCCCCGCCCTCGCTGCCGTCGATCCGGGGCCCGCCCACCAGCTCCGAACCACCGGCGACGGTGTCACCGCCCACTCGCTGCTCGCCGGGGCATCCGACGAACTCGAGCCAGCGGCCACCACCGCCATGGATGACTGCTTCTGGCTGTACTCGTCGGGGTCGACAGGGAACCCGAAGGGAGCCGTCCACCGGCACCGCGACATGGTTGTCACCTCGCAGTTCTACGGCGTCGACACCCTCGGTGCCCGCGAGGACGACATCTTCTTCTCGGCTGCGAAGCTGTTCTTCGCCTACGGCCTCGGCAACGCGATGACCTTCCCGTTGTGGGTCGGCGGCACCGCCGTCCTCTACGACGGCCGACCGACGCCCGAAACGGTGTTCGACATGATCGGCCGTTTCAAGCCGACGCTCTACTTCGGAGTGCCGACCCTCTACGCGGCCCAGCTCGCGGGGTTCGACGACCTCGCACCTGACACATCTTCGATCCGAATGTGCGTTTCGGCAGGTGAAGCCCTCCCGCCTGACATCCTGAACCGCTGGAAGCAGCGCACGGGACTCGACATCCTCGACGGCATCGGTTCGACCGAGCTGCTGCACATCTTCATCTCCAATGTCGAAGGTGACATTCGCCCCGGGGCAACCGGGCGTCCCGTTCCCGGCTATCGGGCACGGGTCGTCGACGAAGCCGGCGACGATGTCCCGCCAGGGACCTCAGGACGGTTGCTGATGTGTGGTCCGTCGGTTGCGAAGGAATACTGGAACAACCCGACCAAGACAGCCGCCACGATGCTCGGTGACGACTGGATCGACACCGGGGACACTTACATTCGCGACGAGGACGGCTACTTCTGGTACCAGGGGCGCAGCGACGACATGATGAAGGTCGGCGGCATCTGGACATCCCCATTCGAGATCGAAGCGAAACTCATGGAACATCCCCTCGTCCTCGAAGCGGCCATCGTCGGGAGGGCGGACGATGCCGACCTCGTCAAGCCCGCCGCAATGGTGGTCCTGACCGACCGGTCGGCCGCCGGACCCGACCTCGAACGCGAGCTGCGAACGCTGTGCAAGGACGGCCTTGCGCCCTACAAGTATCCGAGATGGATCGAGTTCGTCGACGAACTCCCCAAGACCGCGACCGGGAAGATCCAGCGATTCAAGCTCCGGACCGACTGATGCCAACGGCTCAACCACCCATGGGAGATCCTGCCACCTCGGAATTTGCTAACCCCTCGGCTAAGGAATTAGGATCGCTCCCGCCACCCGGCAATGACGTACTTCTCGACAAATGAATAGGCAATGATCGGGGAGAAAGAATGAGAAAGCGCAGATGGCTCATTCCGATGAGCCTCGTCCTTGCGCTGACGCTCATCATGAGCGCATGCAGCTCGGACGACACAGCAGATACGACAACAACCACCGAGGGAGAGGCCGCAACAACAACGACGGCTCCGCCCGCGGACACGACGACAACCGAACCGATGAACACCGAGCCGATCAAGATCGGCATGCTGACATCGTTGACAGCGACCTTCGCCCCGTGGGGCGTGTCGGTTGTCGACGGCATGCGGCTCGCCGTTGCGGAGATCAACGCTGCAGGCGGCGTCAATGGCCGCATGCTGGAACTGGTCGAGCGTGATACCCAATCCAATCCGGAAGAAGGCGTGAGCGGCTTCGAGCGAATGGTCGAAGACGGCGTCGTCGCGGTTGGAGGGATCATCTCGAGCGATGTGGGGCTCTCAACGGCGCGTACTGCCGAAGAACTCGAAGTTCCGCTGTTCCTCGTCAAGGCCGGATCCGACGCGATCCTGACCACCGACAGCCGGTACACCTTCCGGACCTGCCTCGTGGCAGCTCCGATGGTTGCCGGACCGCTCCGCCAGTATGTGGATGCCGAGGGCATCACGAAGGTCGGGGCGATCGTGGCTGATTACGCGTGGGGCCAAGCCATCAAGTCGGCACTCGAAACCGAGTTCGCTGACGCCGAAGGTGTCGAGCTCCAGATCGAGGTTGCACCGGTTCCCGAGCAGGACTTCTCTGCCTACCTGCGCCGCCTGAGCGACTTCGGTGCCGAGGTTCTCGTGGCGACGGGCCATCCGCCCGGAGGCGTTTCGATCACGAAGCAGTCCGCCGACTTCGGGATGAACATTCCGGTCACCGGCTCGTGGAACCCGATCGCGCTGATCGTCAACGCGGTCGGTGAGCAGGCAATCGATCGGTATGCCGACTTCGCGTGCGTCGATTACGACGATCCGGAGTACCAGGATCTCGCGAGGCGTTACCTCGCCATGTCGAACAACACCTTCATGGAGGATGATGCCGTCGCGGGCTTCGGCATCGTGCACATCATCGCCGAGGCGGTCGCTGCCGTCGGGGACGACCCTGTGGCCATCGCCCAGTATGTCCACGACAACACCTTCGACATCCCCGGCTACTCGCATCCGCTGAGTTGGACGGAGTGGGGTGAGCTCGCTGCGGCGCAACCGACCTTCACGGTCATGCGGCAGATGACGCCACCTGACGGCGTGAGCCCGGGTGCGGACTGGTACCCGGAGCTGCTGATCAAGGCAGAGCCACTCGAGCCGTTCGTTCCATAATCAGTGGATGGCAGTCCTCGAACTCGACAACATACAGAGACGCTTCGGTGGACTGCCTGCCGTTGACGGTGTGACCCTTGGGTTCAACGATGGCGAGATTCTCGCCATCGTTGGGCCCAACGGCGCGGGCAAGTCCACCTTGCTCAAGACCATCACCGGGATCCACCCTGCGACCGGCGGGATGATCCGCTTCGACGGCGTGGACATCACGAGGATGGCCACCCACGACATTCGCCACGCGGGTATTGCCATGGTGCTCCAGACGCCCCGCATCTTTGCGTCGCTCACGGTCCGTGAGAATGTGCTCGTCGGCGCGATGTTCGGCACGAGCGAACGCACCAGCGAAGCCGACGCCCGCGATCAGGCCGACGCGATGTTGGCCTTCGTTGGCCTCGAGGACAAGGCGGATCTCGCGATCGGCCAGCTCAACCTCCACGAACAGCGCTATGTCGATCTCGCGAGGGCACTCGCAGGAGGGCCGAGGCTCCTTCTCCTCGACGAAGTCATGGCAGGCCTCAACGACACCGAAACACAGGCTTCGATCGAGATGATCCGAACCGCACGGGACCGGTTCGGGATCACCATCATCTGGGTCGAGCATGTCATGAAGGCTGTCATGAGCCTCGCCGAGCGTGTTGCGGTCCTCGACTTCGGCCGACTCCTCACAAGTGGCGACCCCAAGACCGTCATGCGGGATCCCGCTGTCGTCAAGGCGTACCTCGGCGATACGGTGCTGCCAGATGCTTGAAGTCAACGCCGTCTCGTCAGGCTACAACCGGGAACCGGTCGTGCACGATGTGACGATCAATGTCAACGACGGAGAGATCGTTGCCATCATCGGCTCGAACGGAGCAGGGAAGTCGACATTCCTGCGTGCCGTGTGCGGCCTTCTACGGGTGATGTCGGGGACCATCACCTACGACGGCGCCCCCATCGCGAACAAACCGGCCTACCGGATCGCCCGCGCGGGCGTGGCGTTCGTCCCAGCGGAGCGGCACCTGTTCCCCGGCATGACGGTCGACGACAACCTTTCGCTCGGTGCGTATCCGCAGCGGCCAGATCCCGAACGCCAGGCCCTCGTCTTCGAGCTCTTTCCACGGCTCGGTGAGCGGCGACGCCAGGCCGCAGGGACGATGAGCGGAGGCGAGCAACAGATGCTGGCCGTTGCGAGGGCGCTCATGGCCAAACCCCGCCTCCTCATCCTCGACGAGCCGACGACCGGGATCGCACCGAGCCTCGCCGTCAACGCATACGGTTCGATCGCGAGCCTTCGTGACCACGGCATCTCGGTCCTCGTGGCCGAACAGCAGGTTCCCCTCGTTCTCGAGATCGCCGACCGTGGATATGTCCTCGAAAACGGAGTGATCCAGCTCGAGGGAAGCGCCGACGAGCTCCACGACAACCCGACGGTGCGGCGCGCCTACCTGGGGGTGTCATGACCGCGGTCATCCTCGACGGACTCGTGCTCGGACTCCAGTTCGGACTCCTCGGAGTCGGGCTCACCATCGTCTACGGCATGGGAGGGGTGCTCAACCTCGCATATGGACCGATGGCCGTCGCGTCGGCCATCATGATCTCCGTCACGATGCGCTGGGGCGTCCCAGCCGGCCCTGCGGTGCTGCTCGGCCTGCTCACCGGTGCCGGCCTCGGCCTGCTCCTCAATGTGACGATCATGCGCCCCGTCTACCGGCGGCAAGGCGAGGATCGCGTCCTGCTGAGCCTCCTCCTGACGATCGGCGTCGCGTTCATCATCAACGGATACCTGCAATGGCAACTCCCGATCGAGGCGCTCAGCCTCAGCATCGGCGGCGACGCGATCCCGATCCTCGGCGTGCCGATGCGCACAGGGAGCCTCCTTGCGTCGGCCATCACCATCGCCGCCGGTGGCGGGCTCCTCGTCTTTTTCAGGCGCACAACCACCGGCCGATCGGTCCGGTCCGTCATCCAGGACGAGGTCGGCGCGAGGCTCTGCGGTGTGAGCCCCGCAGCGGTACGCATGCTGATCTTCACCCTCAGCGGCGCCATCGCGGGGCTCGTCGCCGTGACCCGGTCCATGTCGTCGCCGGTGCCGGTCACGGAAGGATTCAACCTCACCATCCTCGCGCTGCTGGTGACGGTCGTCGGTGGCCTCGGCAGTATCAGAGGGGCGTTCCTCGCGGGCCTCATCCTCGGTGTTGTCAACGCATTCAGCTCGTTCTACATCGGCTCGTACATCACGACCATCGTGCTGCTGCTCGCTGCGGCGCTCACCATCTTGCTGCGTCCCTCCGGACTCTTCGGGGAGCATCCGACATGATCGACCAAGCCGAGCGCGGATCGAGGAAGGAGCGGATGTATCGGGCGTTCGGTGGATCCTCGTCGGGGTTCGCCCCGTATGTTGCTGTCGCGGTCACGGCACTGCTGCTGTCCCTCCTTCCGCTGTGGATCGGTGACTCCCGCACCCTCATCGGGGTCGCAACGAGCGGCCTCCTGTTTGCCTGCTACGCCATCGCGTTCAACCTGATCTTCGGAAGTACCGACCAGCTCTTCCTCGCCGTCGGAGCCCTCGCAGGCCTTGGTGCGTACACATCGGCCATCACTTCCGAGCGTCTCGGTGTTCCGCTTCCCATCGCAATCACGCTCGGTGCACTCGCAGCGATGGCGATCAGCGGGGTCTTCAGCTGGATCGCCGTGCGCCGATCGCTCGGGATCATCTTCACGGGTATCGTCACGCTGACCTTCTCGCTCGCATTCGACAACCTGCTGCTCGGCCAACGCGAACTCACGGGCGGCGAGACCGGAATCGTCGTCGACGCAGGGAAAGGCGCCTTCTTCCGGGGACAGGTCCCGCCGTACTATGTCTTTCTCGTCCTGATGGTGGGATTCCTCGTGGCGTACGTGGTCATCCACCGATCGCAGATGGGATGGGCGTTCCGGGCGCTCCGCGACGATGAGCTCTCGGCCAAACTCGCCGGGGTGAATGTGGCGAGGTACCGCATCTACGCGGGGGCGATCGGCGGTGCCATGCTCGGACTCTCTGGTGCGATGTGGGCACATGTGGAGGGCTTCATCAGCCCCGCCACCTTCACCTTCGTCCATGTCGATGTCCCGGTGCTGGTGATGCTCGTGTTCGGCGGTATCGGAACCCTGCTCGGCCCCGTCGTCGGGTCGGCCTTCTTCACCTACCTCGGCGAGGTCCTTGCCTCCTTCAGCCAGCTTCGACTCATCGTCGAAGGGACCCTGCTCATCGTCCTGTTCCTGTTGTTACCCCAAGGTGTCGTCGGGGCGGTGCGGGCTGGGCTCGCTCGACTGCGGCGGGGGCGAAAGGAGGCATAATGGGGGGCATGCTCGAAAGCGCGACCGGTATCGTTGTTCCGCTGGACGGGAGGGAACCCAGCGTTCGGGCCGTCCCGATCGCAGTGCGAATCGGGGGTCGGCTGGAACTTCCGGTTCGGCTCTACTCGGTGTCTGACGATCCGGGCCGCGAGGTGTGGCTGCGAGATGTCGCGGCGAGATACGGATCGGTCGAATCGGTTGCGGTCTCGGTCGAGCAGTCGGATGATCCGGCCGCCGCGATCGCCAGGACGGCAGGCGACACCGAGCTCGTGTGTATGGCGACCTCGGCCTCCATCCTTCCCCATCAGGGCCGCATCGGCTCGATTGCCGAAGAGGTTGTTCGTACCGTGCGGCGCCCCGTCGTTCTCGTCGGGCCCTCCGTCCTTCCGAGGACAGGAAACTCCACGGGGCGAATCATCGCGCCGGTGGACGGATCGGAGATGTCAGAGACAGCCCTCGGGTACGCGGCAGACCTCGCCGCCGCCGCATCGGTTCCGTTGTGGGTCGTCACGGTGGTCTCTCGGCGGTCGGAAGCCGCCCTCGCCGCCGACATCGGGGGTGCTGCGACGCCGGTCGTCGAGGCGAACTATGTGGCGAGGCTCGCCCGCGACCTCGAGGAGCGGGCGGGGATGGTGGTCGATTTCGAAGTGCTCCATCGTGACGACGCTTCCGAGGCAATCCTTGAGTTCGCAGGGGATGACGGCACGGTGGTCATGACCACACACGGAAGGTCAGGACTTCGCAGAATCTTCGGAGGCAGCGTCGCTACCGCCGTTGTTGCGGACTCCCCACGGGCCGTGTTCGTCTGGCGGCCCGACGAGGAGTAGCCGCCCGCATCCGCCGTCAGGGCTCGTCGACGACGAAACGCCTTGCTTTGAGCTCGAACCGCGGCAGGGTTCCGCGCGACACGACCACGACTTCCGGTCGCATACCCAACGAGGACTCGAACGCGGACTGCACAACGCGGGAGGTCCCGCCTTCGTCCATGCCGTCACGGCATTCTATCTCGATGACGAGGGCTGCCATCTGTCGCTTGTTCGCCACGGTGACCCTGAATTCCTCGACCGCGTCGTGCCGTCGAAGGATTCCCTCGATGGCCGAAGGGAAGACATTGACACCGCGCACGACGAACATGTCGTCAGCCCGCCCGATCACCCCGCCGTCGAAGCGGGTGAAGGTCCGCCCGCATGGACACGGATCGAGGCCGAGCCGAACCATGTCGCCGGTGCGGTACCGCAGTACGGGAAACCCGATGCGCCCGAGGTTGGTGATGACGAGTTCACCCTCCGTCCCCGGGTCGGCAGGCAGGTCCGTGGCCGGATCGATCACTTCGACGATGAACTCACTGTCGATCGCGTGGGTGCCACCAGGTTGGGCCTCACACTCGAAGCTGTGCGCCCCGACCTCGGACGCTCCGGCATGGTCGTAGCACTTGGCACCCCAAGTCGTCTGAATCCGCTGTTTCGTTTCCGGCACATTCGCGCCGGGCTCCCCGGCGTGCACGGTGACGCGCATCGGGATTCGCGTCAGGTCGAAGCCCTCGTCTCGTGCAACCTCGGCGAGGCGGAGTGCGTAGGTCGGTGTGCAGGTCATCGCGGTGACACCCATGTCGGCCATCAGCCCGAGACGCTGCGGTGATGTTCGGCCGCCGCCCGGGATCATCAGGGCCCCGATCCTGTTCGCCCCACCCACCGCGGCCCAGAACCCGATGAACGGACCGAACGAGAACGGAACGAACAGCCGGTCTGCTGCCGTCAGCCCTGCCCCGGACAGCACGAAACCCCAGCAATGCTCCCACCAGTCCCAGCTCTGTGCCGTGTCGTAGACCCGCAGCGGTGTGCCGGTCGTCCCTGATGTCTGATGGACACGGGTGTAGGCCGTCTCAGGGAAGGTGCAGTTGGTGCTCGGTTCGCCATCTTCCTGCGCGGTGAGCAGCTCGGCTTTCGTCGTGAACGGAAGCCCGGCCAGGTCCTCGAGGGTCCGGATGTCGTGCGGGTCGGCGCCTGCGGCTTCGAGTTTGGCGGTGACAAAGGCGTTTGCCCCGTAGACGGCGTCGATGACCGCGGCGAGCTTGGTCTCCTGAAGATCCCGCATCCGGTCGGCCGGCAGGGTTTCGATCTGGCTGTCGAAGAAGGTGGTCACCACCGTGTCAGTCTGCATCACCGCATCCCGGCACGCAAACCGGCTGCACCTCGGATGCGGTAGCTTCCCGCATTTCTCTTTCGGTGCTTGGATTCGCCGTGTCCCGATTCCATGGGTTGGCACGAACGCGAATCGGAATGGAGCACCGGCATTAGGCTCGATGGTGTGATCGACTTCCAAACCCACCCAGACAAGTACCGACACTGGAGGCTCCGGATCGAGGACCGCGTGGCGTTTCTCGATATGGATGTGGATCCCGACGCCGGCCTCCACGGTGACTACAAGCTCAAACTCAACTCATACGACCTCGGCGTCGACATTGAACTCGCGGACGCAGTCCAGCGGCTTCGCTTCGAGCATCCCGAGGTCGGCGCCGTCGTTATCGGCTCGGTGATGGATCGGGTGTTCTGCGCGGGCGCCAACATTCCGATGCTCGCAGGCGCCCCCCACCCCTTGAAGGTGAACTTCTGCAAGTTCACGAACGAGACCCGCAACAGCATCGAGGAAGCGTCCGCGTCCTCCGGCCAGCGCTACCTCTCGGCCATCAACGGGACCGCGGCCGGTGGCGGCTACGAACTGGCGCTTGCCACCGACCACATCATGCTGATCGACGACGGGAGTGCCGCAGTTGCGCTTCCGGAAGTGCCGCTCCTCGCCGTCCTGCCCGGAACCGGCGGACTCACCCGGCTCGTCGACAAGCGGTTCGTGCGCCGCGACCGCGCCGATGTGTTCTGCACCGTCGAAGAGGGGATCAAGGGTGACAAGGCTGTCGAGTGGAAGCTGATCGACGAACTCGTCCCCGGATCGGCATTCGAAGAGACCGTCCGCGAACGCGCAGCCGAATTCGCGGCCGCAAGCCCAAGACCGGTCGATACCCCCGGCGTCGAGCTCCTCCCCCTCGACAGGACCATCGCCGATGACAGCGTTGCGTATTCCACCGTCTCGGTGAGGATCGACCGCGCAGCGAGATCCGCCGAGTTCGTGATCGCAGGGCCCACCGACGACCCACCCGTCGACCCGGAAGCGGCCGTTCAGGCAGGTTCGGCCTGGTGGGGACTCCGTGCGGCAAGGGAACTCGACGACGCCATCCTCCACATGCGTGTCAACGAACTCGAGATCGGGACATGGATCTTCCGAACTGAGGGATCGCTTGAGGCGGTGCTTGGTCACGATGCCTTCCTCCACGAGCACGCGGAGCACTGGTTCGTCAACGAGGTGTTGCTGTATTGGCGCCGGATCCTCAAGCGTCTCGATCTGTCGTCACGGTCGATCGTTGCGCTCATCGAGCCCGGCTCGTGTTTCGCCGGGATGCTGTTCGAGATCGCCCTCGCCGCGGACAGGGCATACATGTTCCTCGGTGAGCGCCAAGGTGATGACGGCGTCGCCGTCGTTGCTGCAACCCGATCGAGCGCAGGGGCCCTTCCGATGTCGAACGGCCTGACGCGGATCGCGACACGGTTCTGGGGCGATGACGACGGGCGCCGCCGCGCCGAGGCCGTGATCGGCAAGTCCCTCGACGCGAAGGGGGCGATGGATGCAGGGTTGGTGACCGAGATCTTCGACGACATCGACTGGGACGATGAGCTGCGCCTGATCCTCGAGGAGCGAAACTCGTTCAGCCCCGACGGCCTCACGGCGATGGAAGCCAACCTCCGCTTCCCGGGCCCAGAAACCCTCGAAACGAAGATCTTCGGTCGCCTGACCGCATGGCAGAACTGGGTGTTCCAGCGTCCGAACGCCTCCGGTGAGACCGGAGCGCTCGGCCGCTACGGGACCGGTCTGCGACCTGACTACGACAGAAAGAGGGTGTAGGACCATGACCTTGGACAAGGTGGACTACGACGCGTTGATTCCGAACAATGTCGGTTTGGCTCAGGATGAGAAGCTGCGGCGTGCCCTCGAGGCGTGGCATCCCGGCTACATCGACTGGTGGATGACGATGGGTCCCGAAGGATTCCAGATGGCCGATGTGTACCTTCGCACGGCGATCTCGGTCGAAAACGACGGGTGGGCCAAGTTCGACTATGTGAAGATGCCCGAATACCGGTGGGGCATCTTGCTTGCCCCAGCGGTCGAAGGCCGCACGATTCCTTGCGGCGCCCACCTCGGCGAACCTGCCTGGCAGGAGGTGCCCGGTGAGTACCGATCGATGCTGCGACGCCTGATCGTGATCCAGGGCGACACCGAACCGGCCTCGGTTGAACAGCAGCGTTTCCTCGGCGAGACGGCCCCGTCGCTCTACGACCTTCGCAACCTGTTCCAGGTCAATGTGGAGGAGGGCCGCCACCTGTGGGCAATGGTCTATCTCCTCCAGAAGTACTTCGGCAAGGCAGGCCGCGAGGAGGCCCACGATCTCCTCGCCCGCCAATCCGGGAGCGACGAACGCCCCCGCATGCTTGGAGCGTTCAACGAGGAGACCCCAGACTGGCTGTCCTTCTTCATGTTCACCTACTTCACGGACCGTGACGGCAAGATGCAGCTCGAAGCACTCGCCCAGTCGGGTTTCGACCCCCTCTCGCGGACCTGTCGGTTCATGCTCGCCGAAGAAGCCCATCACATGTTCGTCGGATACACCGGTGTCAAGCGGATCGTCGAAGCGACAGTCGCCGCGATGGATGCTGCCGGCGTGGATGACCCGTACGATGTCGAGGCGGTGCGGGCACTCGGCGTGATCGACCTTCCCGCGATCCAGCGCAAGATGAACCTACATTTCTCCCTCACCCTCGATCTGTTCGGGTCCGAGGAATCGACGAACGCGGCGAATTTCTTCAATGCGGGCATCAAGGGCCGCTACCACGAGTCGAGCCTCGACGATGACCACCGACTCACCACGGACAAGTACCCGGTGATGAAGCTCGTCGACGGACGGCTCCGGCCGGTGGATGTGCCTGCCCTCACCGCACTCAACGCGAGGCTGCGCGATGACTTCATCGACGACTGCCAGGGCGGGGTGACCCGATGGAATCGGGTGATCGCAGGTGCCGGGATCGACTTCGAGCTCAGGCTGCCCCATGTCGCGTTCAACCGTTCCGTCGGCGAGTTCGCCGACATCGATGTGTCCCCGGACGGGAAGCTGCTCACTCCACCGGAATGGGCCGCTCAGCGCGACGGGTGGCTGCCGACGAGCGACGACCGCGCCCACATCGAGAGCCTGATGCAACCCCAGTTCGAACCTGCCGAGTTCGCTTCGTGGATCACACCGCCGTCGCGGGGCATCCAGAACATGCCAGAGGACTTCCTCTATGTGAAGCTCCCCTGAGGTGTCCGGGATGGATGCGGGGGTGACCGACCGTGGCAGCGACCTGGTCCGGATTGATGGGCACCTGCTCGATCTTCGCATCGTCGGGGAGGGCGATGGATCTCCGTCTGTGGTCTTCCTCCACGAGGGCCTCGGGTCGGTCGACTTGTGGCGGTCGTTTCCCGCCGATGTCGTGGACAGGGTCGGTGAGCGGGCGGTCGTGTACAGTCGCTACGGACACGGATGGTCCGATGTCCAGCGCGAGCCGCGACCGCTCGATTTCATGCACCACGAAGGTCTTGTGGTGCTTCCCGAACTACTCGAGGCGGTCGGGGTGGTCGATCCGATCCTGATCGGCCACTCGGACGGCGCGTCGATCGCGCTGCTGCACGCGTCGGAGCATCCTGTTGCTGGCCTTGTGCTGCTTGCGCCGCATGTGTTCACCGAACCGATGGGGCTCGCCGAGATTGCTGGCTTCACCGCACGGTTCCACGACACGGACCTCGCACAGCGGATGGCCAAGTACCACCGTGATCCGGTCGCCACCCTCAACGCGTGGGCCAATGTGTGGAACGATCCACAGTTCGTGCCATGGAACATCGAATCGTGCCTTTCATCCATCGCCTGCCCGGTACTCGTGATCCAAGGGGTCGACGACCAATACGGCACCCTCGCCCAGGTCGAGGCCGTTGCCTCCCAAGTGAGCGGCGAGGTCGACCAGCTCATCTTGGACTCGTGCCGGCATTCCCCGCACCTCGACCGCCCAGACGAGACGGTCCAAGCAACGGTGGACTTCATCAATCTGCTGCGTGGTCGTCTCGACGAGTGACGGGCTCCGCTGGTGGGTTTCCGTGTGAACGGACCAATCGTCGCGATGGCTCCCGCGGTGTCGTAGAATGTCCACCATGATGAATCTGTTCGCTTGCTGCGCCTGCTGTTGCGCTTGTCCGAACGCGGGAGGCGTGTAGCGGTTCATCATCACCAAAACCAACCCCATGCCATGACCCGCATCAGCCGATGCGGGTCTTTCACATTCGAGGAGCCACCAATGACGACCACAACAGCACCGAGCATCGGCACCGACACGGCGGTGCGTCGGTACGGCGACATCCGTGACCTGTTGCCGGGTCCCGACAACCCGACGCCGCTGGTTCGGGTGAACCACATCTTGGCGAACGACAGCACCGACTTGTTCCTCAAGCTGGAGTGGATGAACCCGTTCGGGTCGATCAAGGACCGGCCCGCCGCTTATATGCTCGACCGGCTCGAATCCAGTGGGATCCTCGATGGCAAGGAGCTCGTGGAAGCGTCGTCCGGTAACACGGCGATTGCCCTCGCGGCGATCGCGGCGTTGACGGGACGGCGGCTCACCGTGACGATTCCCGACGGTGTACCCGACGAGAAGAAGGTGTTGCTGCGGATGCTCGGTGCCGAGGTCTGGCCGACACCAGACGACATGTGTCCCGTGGATCACCCCAAGGACGGCGCGATTGCCCTTGCCCGATCTCTTGCCGAGAGTGACGACGGCAACCGATATGTGCTTGTTGACCAATACAACAACGAGGCCAATGTCTTGGCGCATTACGAGACGACCGGTCCCGAGATATGGAACCAGACCGAAGGCAGGATCCGTACTTTCCTCGCCGGCTTCGGGACCTGTGGGACGATCACCGGGATCGGGCGCTACCTCAAGGAGCAGGATCCCACGATCGAGGTCGTCGCCATCGAACCTCAGAAGGGCCATCGACTCCCGGGCCTCAAGAGCTTCGCTGAAGCAAACGAGCCGTCCATTCTCGACCGCTCCGTGATCGACACGGTCATCGATGTCGATGACGAAGCTGCGTACGCGATGACGAAGCGCCTGTTTCGGGAGGAGGGGCTGATGGTCGGTCCGTCCACGGGCGCCATTGTTCACGCGGCGAGCCTGATCGCGGCCGATCGACCGGGGGTTGCCGTTGGGGTGTCCCCCGACAGCGGACAGAAGTACGCGAGCTACTTCGCCGACATCCTCGGCGACGAGGGCCAGCCGACCGCATGAAGAGGCACCACATGAGAGGAGCACCACGATGACCGATGCGACAAGGATCGATGAGCGGCTCGACTGCTCGGGGCTGCTGTGTCCCCTTCCGGTCTACAAGGCTGGTCTCGCCCTGAATGCGATGGCGTCAGGGTCGCTGCTCGAGCTGACCACCACCGACCCTGGGGCACTCGAGGACATTCCGGCAATGGCGAGGCAACGCGGTGACACCCTCGTCGACACGAAGGACAATGGGGCCACCCAGGTGTTCGTCATTCGGAAAGGTGGCGGGTGATGGTTGCTGATCCTTCCGCCGCAGCCGAAGCCGTCGGGTCGAGGCAACGACGGCTCGCACTCGTTGCGTCCAAGGGGACCCTCGACCAGGCCTATCCGCCGCTGATCCTCGCCTCGACCGCTGCGAGTCTTGGCTGGGAAGCCGGGATCTACTTCACCTTCTACGGGCTCGACATCCTCCACAAGGAACGGTTCGAGAAGCTGAAGGTTGCCTCGCTCGCCAACCCCTCCGGCCCGGTTCGGGTCCCCAATCTCGTCGGGGCGATCCCGGGTGCGACGGCGGCAGCGACCAAGATGATGCGGTCGTGGATGAAGAACGCAGCGATGCCAGAAGTTCCCGAGTTCGTCGACATGTGTCGGTCACTCGGGGTCCGGTTCTTTGCCTGTTCGACGACGATGGGGGTCATGGGCATCGAAGAGAATGACCTGATCGAAGGCTGCGACATCGCCGGTGCTGCGGCATTCCTGGACTTCGCCGCCGATGCGGATGTGCAGCTCTTCGTCTGAGATTCCGGCGGTCAGCGATCGGGGATCGCGCGTGTTCGCGCAGCGTTCGCGGTTTGTCGCTTGCGGGTTGGTGCTGGGTGGGTTATCGCTGGCGGGCTGAAGGGTCGGTAAGCTCGATAGCGAGACCTCCGACGCCGCTGTACCCGCGGAACGGCGCGGGGGGAAGACCCCTCCGGAAGGGACCCTATGCGGCACATTGACACCAACGGTGTCACGCTCGCGGTTGACGACCGTGGAGACGGCTATCCCGTCCTGTTCATCCACGGCTTTCCGGAGCTCGCCTACTCGTGGCGCCATGTCGCTCCTGTTGTCGCGGATGCCGGGTATCGGGCGATCTCGTATGACCGGCGTGGAACCGGTGAGTCGTCGGGGCCATCCGATGTCGAGGCCTACGCCCTTGACAATCAGGTCGGTGATGCGATCGGGATCCTCGATCGGTGCGGGATCGATCACGCCGTGTTTGTCGGTCACGACTGGGGGAGCATCATTGCTTTCGCGGCAGCGTTGCGATACCCCGATCGAGTGTCCCATGTCGTGAGCCTCAATGTGCCGTACCTCGGCCACGCCCCCGGGTTCCCACCCACCTCGGTGATCCGCGACAAGTTCAAGGACCGGCTCGGCTATGTGCTCACCTTCCTCGAACCCGGAGTGACCGAGAAGAGGTTCAACGCCGCTCCCGACCAGTGGCTTCAGAGCCTGCTGGCCGCGGTTGCTGGCAGGGAGGGCTTCATCACGGATGAGGAGTTCGCGTACTACCGGGACAGTTTCGTCGCGTCCGGCCTCTCGGGCCAGCTCAACCCGTACCGCAACATCGACCGCAACAACGAGCTATTCGCCGATGTGGCCGGAGCAGCCCTGCAACAGCCAGCGCTCATGATCACGACGGATCGGGATCCCGTGCTTCCCGCCGCCATGGCAGAAGGCATGGCGGCATTCGCTGAGGATGTCGCATACGCCCACATCGAAGACTGTGGCCACTGGACCCAGCAGGAACGACCGGTCGAGACCAGTGCCATCATCGTCGATTGGCTCGATCGGCGGGTGCGGGGCCACGAGTGATACGCTGATCAGATGGAAGATGTCCGCATCGCACTGTTCATCGACTACGAGAACCTTGCCATTGGTGCCCGCGACGACCTCAAGATGGTGTTCGACTTCGCCCCGATCACCGACGCGCTCGCGGAGCGCGGCAGGGTGGTTGTGCGGCGAGCGTACGCCGACTGGTCGCGCTTCGAGAGCGATCGGCGCATGCTCACCGACAACCATGTCGAGCTGATCGAAATCCCGCAACGCCGGGGCATCGTGCGCAAGAACGCCGCCGACATCAAGCTCGCGGTCGACGCCATCGAGCTCGCGTTCGAACGCGACTATGTGACCACCTTCGTCGTGTGCACCGGGGATTCGGATTTCAGCCCACTCGTCCACAAGCTGCGGGAGCTGAACAAGTCGGTGATCGGCGTTGGGTTGAAGGCGTCGACCTCCAAGCTGCTGCCACCGGCGTGTGACGAGTTCCTGTTCTACGAGAACCTCGACGGTGTCGAGGTACCCCAGGCCCGCGTGATTCGCAAGGGCTCCGGCGGGGCAACACAAACCGCCCCCGACCTCGCTGCGCTCGATCGGCTCGTGTCGCGCACGCTGTGGGGCCTGCTGCGCAGCGAAGGCAGCTCGGTGCGGTCGTCGTTGCTCAAGCGGGCGCTGCTTCGCAAGGACTCGACCTTCGCGGAGGGTGACTACGGATTCCGGACCTTCGGTGAGTTGGTGAGGAATCTCGCGGATCGAGGCGTCGTCGAACTCGATGTTTCGGACAGCAACGGCGATCCAACGGTGTCGTTTTCCGAGAAGGGGAGCGGGGAGGACAAGGCGTTCACGCTACTTGCCGAGACCGTGGACGGACTCGCCAGTGGTGAGCCGGTTGCACTCTCGGGCCTCAAAGACGAGATGCGCAAGGTCGACGAGAGCTTCTCGGAGAAGGCATACGGCTACTCGGGCTTCCTCCAGTTCGTGCGCGCCGCCAAGGCCAAGGGTGTCGTGAACCTCGACTTCGACGCCGAATCGGGCGCCTACGCGGTGAGCGTCAACCCCCCGCGTTAACGCGTACCCTGGGTTCCAGGTGACCTTTTCGTTGCATGGTGACCCATGGGTCGCGGTGGAAGTGTCTCGGTGGGTGCCACGGGTGCTGGGCGGTCCCGAACGAGGATCTGGCGAGGTTCGCCCTCGAGCTCAGCCAGGCGGGGGTGGCAAATCGCTGACATGTGAATTACAATGATGTCATTCGCGGTGGAGGTCCGACATGGCAGTAGCCGTACAGGAAGCGAGCACGAGCGTCGATGTCGTTACGGAAGCGGTGCTCGATGTGTATCGGGCGCAGCTCGACGATGCTACGGAGATGGCGCTCGCGGAGCTCACTGAGCGGGCTGGTTCGGTAGGCGCCGTCCGCGCGATTGTCGCTGCCGAGTCTCGTACTGTCGAGATCGTGCTCGACGACGATGCGTCTCCTGACACCCTGACCGATGTTGCATGGTTTCTGCACGAACGCTCCTGGCAGGTGAATGTCCTGGTACACCTTTCGCGTCTTGGCGATACCCACACGGACCTGCGGGGGACACCGGTGACCCTTCAGGGCTGGTGGCTCGACGACGACGCCGTCCGGTTCGCAGGCTTCGAACGGCCCTAGCCCTCTTGGGCGACAGCGTGCTGCTCGCCCTCGATCGGTGACCCGATCGCGATAGGCTCTCGTCATGCCTGCGCCGCTGTACACGCAAACGGTCATCGCGTTCATCTGGGACTTCGACCGCACGCTGATCCCATCCAACATGCAAGAGCCCATATTCGAGGCGTACGGCGTTGACGCCGCCGAGTTCTGGGACGAGGTTGAGGGTCTCGCCGAGTTCTACGCTCGAAGCGGCATCATCATCCAGAACGATCTCGCATATCTCACCCACCTTCTGACCTATGTGCGAGAGGGCGTGTTCGCGGACCTCAGCAACGACAAGCTGTTCGAACTGGGTGGGAAACTCGTGTCGGTGCCCGGGATGCCCGACTTCATGACGGCGTCGCGTGATCGTGTTGCGGAGATTCCTGAGTTTGTCGATCAGGGCATCACGGTCGAGCACTACATCGTGTCGACCGGGCTCCGCAAGATGATCGAAGGGAGCGTGTTCGGCGACAAGGTCGACGGAATCTGGGCCACGACCTTCATCGAGGAGGCGGCCAAGCCGGGATACCTCGAGCGGTTGGGTGTTCCGGCACCGTCATCGCCGATCACACAGATCGCCTACACGATCGGGAACACTTCGAAAACTCGGGCGGTGTTCGAGATCAACAAGGGCATCAACCGGAACCCCGACATCGATGTGAACGCCCGGATGTCGGAGGATCAGCGTCGAGTTCCGATGAAGAACATGATCTACATCGCAGACGGTCCATCCGATGTGCCGGTGTTCTCGATTCTGAATACGGCTGGGGGTCGGACCTTGGGTGTGTATACGCTCGAGCCGCGAAACAACCATGCCAAGGTCAAGAGCCTTCAGGAACAGGGCCGCATTCAGGGCATGGCCGAGGCCGACTATCGACCCGGGAAACCGGCGTATCTCTGGCTGATGGACACCCTCGAGCAGATCGGCTACGAAATCGTTGAAGCCCGTAAGCAGGCCTATTCCCGCATCCCCAACCCACCGGGCCACTGACCGCCAACGGCTAGTAGGTGTAGAAGCCTTGGCCGGATTTGCGGCCGAGGTGGCCGGCTTCGACCATGCGACGGAGGAGTGGTGGTGCTGCGTAGCGGGGGTCTTGGTACTCGGCCATGAACGACTCCGATACGGCGAGCATCGTGTCGTTGCCGATCAGGTCCGACAGGGTCAACGGCCCCATGGGGTAGCCGGCACCCCCAACCATCGCGGCATCGATGTCCTCGCGGGACGCAAAGCCCTCCTCGTACATGCGCACCGCCTCGAGGATGTAGGGGCACAGGAGTTTGTTGACGATGAACCCGGCGCGGTCCTTGGCGCGGACCACTGTCTTGTTGAGGGTGCCCGCCGCGAATTCGGCTGCCCGATCCGCACAGGCCTCGTCGGTCACCACGGTTGAGACGACCTCGACGAGTGGCATGACGGTTGCCGGGTTGAAGAAGTGCATCCCGACCACCGCGTGCGGTCGGTTGGTCGCAACGGCGATCTGCGTCACCGGAATCGACGATGTGTTCGTCGCGAGGATTGCCGTGTCGGACGCGACGACCGCGTCGAGGCGTTCGAAGAGGTCCGTCTTGACGCCGAGATCTTCTACCACTGCCTCGATCACCAGATCACGGTCCGACAGCGCCGAAACATCGGTGCTGAAGGCCAGCCTGCCCAGCGCCTCGTTCCGGGCACCTTCATCGAGCTTTCCTCGTTCGAGAGCCTTGTCCAAGCTCTTCGTGATCCCGGCCCTCGACCGTTCCACGAGGTCGTCACTCACCTCGACGACGGTCACATCAACGCCGGCTTTGGCGCAGACCTCGGCGATGCCGCTACCCATCTGCCCGCCACCAACCACTCCGACCCGTGCGATGTCCACTGCCACTCCTTCGGTTTCCGCCGAGTCTATTGAGAGCCGCACCCCATCCACGAGCCGTCGGCTCCGATGGAGCACCAAGGCGGCTATCGGCTGCGGATCGAGGTGATCGTCATCCGGATCGGTGTGGGATAGTTCTGCGCGAACCAGGTCGGGGTCCACTGGTGGAAGTCGAGACGGTTCTGGTACCGCTCCAGGTACGCCTCGTTGACATCAGCTGAGGGAATCGAAGGGTCGATCCGTGCGGTTCCGTTCACGACGACGATGTCGGCACCGTGCGGATCCGAGTTCAGCGCGAGCGTCACATGCGGATTGGCCTCGATGTTGCGGACCCGGATGGAAGGGTTCCTGCTGTAGATGATGATGGAGTCGTCTCCGTCAACCATGTACCACACCGGCGCGGTTGACGGCACACCGTTGCCGCTCACCGTGGTGAGCCACGCGACGGTGTCAGAGCGCAGCCGTTCTTGTGCATGGGGTTTGCTGTTCAACATAGGTCTCAGGGTACAGCACCGCACCGTTGGTACCCTCGACGGTGTCCGGCATATCCACAGATCGGGGGAGCAATGGCGAAGATCACGGGCGGCCAGGTCGTTGCCAAGGCACTCAAGGCGGAAGGGGTCGAGGCCGTCTTCACCCTGACCGGCGGCCACATCATGCCGCTGATGGATGGCTGCGTGTCGGAGGGTATGCAGGTCGTCGATGTCCGGCACGAACAGGCGGCAGCCCACGCTGCCGACGCCTACGCGCGCCTCACCGGCAAGCTCGGGGTCGCGCTCGTGACTGCGGGGCCGGGCGTCACCGACGCGCTGACCGGTGTCGCCAACGCCTTCTTCGCCAATACGCCGATGATCCTTATCGGGGGCCGACACCTGACGAGGGAGGATCTCAAGGGCGGCCTTCAAGAGATGGACCATCCGAGGCTCTTCGACTCGATCACACGCTGGTCGGCAACGGCATGGACGACCTCTCGTCTGGCCGAATACATCGCAACGGGGGCACGCCATGCCTTCACGAACCGTGGCGGTCCCGTGTTCATCGACATCCCATGGGATGTCACCGCCGACACCGTCGAGGAAACGGCGATCGTGTGGCCGTCTTCGTCGAGGGCGAACCGGCCAGCGGGGCTCGACGATGACACCCTCGGCGAGGTGATCGAACTCCTCGCCGGCGCCGCAAAGCCCGTCGTGTTTGGCGGGACCGGTCTTCGCTGGACGCAGCAACCGGACTTCCTCGAGGCATTCGACGCGTTCGCCACCGGGTTCGGGGCACCCGTGTTCACCAACAGCCTCGCACGCGGCTCGCTACCGTTCGACCACCCGTATCTCGGCAACCGCGCACGCTCGGAGGCGCTGCGTCAGGCCGATGTCGTCCTGTCGCTCGGCGTTGACTGGGACTTCCGGACAGGGTTCGGCAAGAAGATCAATCCTGACGCGGCGATCGTCCACATCGATCAGGATCCGTCGAAGGTCGGATGGAACCGCGACGCGACGGTCGGTGTCGTCGCCGATCCTGGCACGGCCGTCGCTCAGCTCGCTGCGAATCTCGGTCGCCTCGGGCACGCGGGCCAGCGTGCATGGACTGATGAGATCCTCGCCGCCGAGCAGGTGAAGCAGGCAGCAGCCGAGGAGGCCGCGGCATCCGACGCGGACCCGATCCACCCGGAACGGTTCGCGCGCGATGTCGCGGAGTTTTTCGGAGACGATTCCATCGTTGCGGCCGACGGTGGCGACATTGTCTCGACCACGGCCAAGTGGCTTCGGACGAGTCGCCCGGGTGGCCTCCTCGATCCGGGACCGTTCGGGTGCCTGGGCGTCGGCGCCCCGTTTGCGATTGCGGCCAAGGCCGTCGAACCCGATACCAGGGTCGGGATTGTCTACGGGGACGGATCGTTCGGTTTCAACGGCATGGAGTTCGATACCCTCATCCGCCACGGCATGCCGGTGGTGGGGGTGGTCGGCAACGACGGTGCCTGGAACAACATCCGGACGCTGCACCGTGTCGCGCATCCCGACAGTGCCTTTCTGTCCGAGATCGGGTTCCGCCCATACGAGAAGATGGTCGAAGGGCTCGGGGGGTACGGAGAGCTCGTCGACAAACCGGCCGAGATCCTCCCTGCACTCGAACGGGCTGAAGCGTCGGGTGTGCCGGCGCTTGTCAATGTCAAGATCGCCGATCAGATCCGCCTTTCGTCTGCCTACGGCATGTGATGGCCGACCGGTACGATTCCCCCCATGCTTGACGCCGTCGTTTGGGGGCTCATTCAGGGCCTCACGGAGTTCCTTCCGATCTCATCGAGTGGTCACCTCGTGCTCATCCCTGCGGTGTTTGACCGGCCCGGACCTGACCTCGCGACGACCGCGATGCTGCACCTCGGAACCCTTGCCGCGGTCGTTGTGTACTACCGAACCGACATCGCGAACATGGCCCGTTTCGATCGTCCCGCGAGGCGGTTGATCACCCTGATCGTGCTCGGCTCGATCCCTGCCGTCGTGCTCGGGCTGGCTTTCGAGGACCGCATCGAGAGCCTGATCGATCAACCTGCGAAGGTCGCGGTGATGCTCGTCGTCACCGGTGTTGTCCTTCTCGGGACCGGGCTCTTGCGGCTCGGCGATCGCACAACGGAGACGATTCGGCCTCTCGACAGCCTCCTCATCGGGATCTCGCAGGCGCTTGCGCTGATTCCGGGGATCTCCCGGTCGGGGATGACGATCTCGTCTGGGCTTGTGCGGGGCATGGGGCGCATCGAAGCGGCACGCTTTGCGTTCCTCCTCGGGATCCCTGCGATCGCCGGGGCAGGCCTTCTCGAGTTCTTCGAGTTCGCTGGCTCGGATGCGTCGGTGGATGCGTCGGTGTGGGTCGGGGTTGGTGTGGCAGCCGTATCGGGGTACGCCGCCATCGCGTTCCTCATTCGTCTTCTCAGCCGCATCGGGCTTGCCCCGTTCGGGGTGTACTGCGTTGTCGCGGGGACGGTCGCGGGTCTGTTGCTCTGAGGCACCAGACCGGGGCCACGAGCCCGGGGATGCCCCGTCGGCGGGCCTTGAGGCGTGAACGGCGGGAGCGCCGCGACCTCAGAGTGGATCCGGGGGCACCGTCGTTGTTGTGGTCGTCGTGCTTGTTGTGGTGGTGGGTGGCACCGTGGTGGTGGGCGGCACCGTCGTCGTGGTGGTCGTGGTGGTGGTCGTCGTTGTGGTGGTGGTCGTGGTCGTGGTGGTGGGCGGCACGGTGGTGGTCGTGGTCGTGGTGGTGGGCGGCACGGTGGTGGTCGTTGTGGTGGTGGTCGTCGTCGTGCTGGTGGTCGTGGTTGGTGGCGGTGGTGGATCGGGGAGCGGTGGCGCCGACACGACGGCTTGTGGTGTTCGCTGGTTGTCAACGATGGATCCGTTCACAAACCACGGACCTCCGAAGATGCCTGCGTCGTTGTTGCACGGCGATGCGGCACTGTCACTCGACAGGATGGTGAGCGTTCCGGTGTAAGGCCCCGGCGTCACCGACTGGCCTGGTCGTGCCGTGACATCGACCCGGGCGAGATCGTTGGTACACAGCACATCGTCAGGCCCATTGGAGAACCAGGCGTCCTCCCCGGCTTGGATGTCCGGAAATGCGGCCATCGTGGTTCCGAGCCTTGCGAACGCTGCTGCGAAGTCGGTGATCTGGGAGATCTCATCGCCTTCCGTCGTCATCGGTGCAAACTGGATCCCGATCGTCGCACCACCCGATCCGAGGCTCTGGACCGTGAGCACATTGGAGGTTTGCATGCTCCAGTCACCGGCAACGGTCCCTTCTTGACCGGGGTCGATCTCTCCCCAGTGGATCTGACTGGTGTCGATGGCGACGAACTGTACGCAGTGCACCTCAAGGAGTCCGGTGGTGGTGGCGGTGGTGTCATGCGTCATGGCAATGGTCTCGGTTCGGTAGTTCCCGCACGGTTCGTTGACCGACAGCGACATCTGGGCGAAGGCAAATGCGCCGGCTTGTTCGTTGCAGCGATGCACCAAGGCGGCGATCGCGGTCGTGTCGAGCTGTCCTGTTTCGAGGGCTGCACCCATCACGGTGCCCGGTGTGGGCGGTGTTCCGTCCGTGAACCCTCCGAGGCTTGCGCACGAGATGGAGGTATCGGCTTCGAGCCGGGTCTTGAAGTTGCCGTCTGGATAGAACACATCGACATAGACATCGAGGTTCGTTCCGGCACCGTCCGGGACGGCCACCGCGCTCCACAGTGCCACGGTGCGTTTGCTCGGGGCATCGCCCGGGTTGGCGATGACTTGGGCTCCAACCGCGGCGTCGTGCTGAAGTGGTTGTGTTCCGGCGCACGGAGCGCCCGCGTCGATGCCCGGGTCGTCATCGCCGTGGCCCGATGCATCCGTGTATTGGATGCCGGTGACGGCGAGATCCATGTCGGGTAACTGCCATGCGCACAGGACGAGGTCGTCGGTCCCTGGCCCGGGCGGGATCGTCGTTGAGGTCGTGGATGTGGTTGCGGTGGTCGTTGGAGGGACACTGGTCGTGGTCGGCGAGGTGGTTGTTGTCGGTTGGGTCGTTGAGGTCGTCGATGTCTGTGCATCGGCCGGTACCGAGGCAAGGGACGCGACCACGCAGATCGCGATGATCAGGCTTGTGCGTACAGGTGCCCTGCCATGGTGTGGCGTTCGTGTGGGCGTTGACATGTTCCCTTCCTCCGACCTACTCCCTTGGTCCGACGGTGACCGACTCCTTGTCCGGATCGGTTGCCGCCGTGGCACCGTTCCCATTTCGTTTTCGGATCGCGAACCAACCACCGAGACCCAACAGTGCCAAGACGGCGATCCCGAAGGCGATCATGCCGAGCGGTGAGCCAGACGAGTCGTCGGCGACTCCAGGTGCGGCAACCGCGGTGAACGCGACGGTGAGCGAGTCGGTTTCGGTATCGCCGTAGCGGACAAGGGCGGTGAACTCGTAGTCTCCTTCTTGTGGGATTTCGATGTTGATGGGGAGGGGGAGTGCCGCGTCAGGCTGGACAAGGAACTGCTGGCTTTCGTAGGTGCTCACCGTGACACCGTCTTGGGTCAGTTCGCCGACCACCGTGCCGAGTACATCGACCTGGCCAGGATTCTGGATCGTCGCGGCGAAACCGGCGAGCCCACCGGCGTGTGCTTCGCCGGAAGGCTCCAGCGAGACGAAGGCCAGCACCTGGTCGAGGCTGCCGGCGGGATGAACCGTGAATTCGAGTTCCTCAGTTCCCAGATCGATTCCGGAGAAGTTCGTCGACAGGCTTGCGGTGTAGGCCCCGGGCTCGGCGTTCGAGGTGTCCCAACGGATTTCGAAGGTGGCCTCTTCACCGGGCAAGGACGGGACACTGGCGGTCGTTGTCGTCGAGATGGGGGAACCGTCTTTGGAGATGACCAGCGTGAACTCGGGTATGACCTGGGTGTTGCCTTCGTTCTCGATCACTGCATGGACGCGCGCCGGTACGCCGACTTCGGTGTCGCGAAGCGACACTCCGTGTAGCGTGGCAGCGATGATCTGGTCTCCCGTCACATCGATCGTGAACGGGATCTTCAGGCCGAGCCCGACGGAGAGCCCGTCTTCCGTGTCGGGAGGTGCGAGCCTTGCCCGCAAGACGCCCTGATAGGCGCGGTTCTCCGTGGACTCCGGTATGTCGATTCGGATGCCGACAGCTGCGCCGGTCCCGTCTTCGTCGAGGACTTCGGAGATCTCCGTGGCCCGGTCCTCGGGGTCGACGGCGGTCATCCATGCTCCTGCTTCGCCTTCGAAATCGAGTTCGAAAGGTGCCGCTACGCCGGTGTCGTTGTAGAAGGTGACCGTTCTGAACACGGTCGACCCACGCAGTGCGTTATCGATGTTTATCACGCCCGGCAGTGCCGAAACACCGGCGGCCAACGCTGGCGCCATGGCAACGGCAAGCAGAGCGGTCACCAATCCGACCAATCCAAGGCGTTTCACCCAAGTCCCCTCTCGTCGTTCGATCTATCCATCAACCGATCTCGCCAACCGTCTTCGACAACCCTACGCGACCCGGATGGGCCAGTCGACATCGGGGCTTGATCCTGCTCCGACGCCTTCGCGGTCGGTTGAGATTGAGATTGAGGTGGGTCGCCTGGTGCGGCGACCCACCTCAATCTCGCTACCGGTTGCTAACGGTCAGCTTTGGCTGAACCGAACATGTGGGGGATCCCAGATTCCGTGCTCATTCAAGCATGGGCTCCGGTACTCCTCACCGTTCGGTGTGTGGTGCCCGTACAGGAACAGGTCACCGCTGTAGTGACCGCCTGGCAGGCCGACCGGTGGATGGATCGACAGGTCGAGCTTGCCGACCTCGTTGGCGCAGAGCACTTGGTAGTACTCCCGCCCGAAGTGGGCTTCTTGGCCTGCGACGATCGGATCCCGGTATTCGAGGAAGTCGGGGTTGATCCCGAATGCCCCGTCGAACTCGGTGATCTTCTTCGTCGTCGGCTCTACCTCGTCCTCCCAATACATGGGGGTGAACTCGATACCGAGCGTCATGGCACCCGAACCGGTGTTCTTGACCGTCGGCCACGGGCTCTGTCCGCCCTCATCGAAGATGAGGTCGCCGTAGACCCAGTCAGTGCTGCCGGGGGTGACTGACTCCCAGTTCACCGAGTCGAAGTCGGCTTCGAGTTGGACGAAGCACAACACATTGATGTTGTTGGTCGTCATCGTTGTGAAGCCGAGGTAGGTCGCGTAGTTGTCGACCCTGTACAGACCGCACGGCTGATGCTTTGAGAGTCCGAAGGCTCCCTCGTACAGCCACAGGTCATTTTGCACGGCGCGAGCGATGATGCCCTGCTGGCTCGAGATCGTGGTGGGGTGAATCTGACCCGTCTGGTTCGATGCGGCGTACCACATGCTCCCCTGGCTCACATTCCACTCACCCGTTCCCTGGTTGAACGATGCTCCCAGCTCCTGGGGAGACCGGTCGCTGTGCTCGCCATGCACCTGGATCTTGAGGGACTCGTCCGGGTGGTAGATCTTCCAGAACACCGAGTCGACTGCCGAAACACTGGTGCTACCGCGAACGGCTGACCACAGCTCGATCCACTGCTCGGTGGGCTCGTCTTCGGCATTCGCCTTGACCTGGATGACTTCCCAGCCTTGCTCGTATTGCATGTTCGGGTCTTCACCGTGACATGGGAATCCGGCGTCGTTGTTGGGAGCATCGTCATCCGAGTACTGCATGCCGTTGTTCCAGTTGCCGTCACGGTCCGGCAATTCCCACTTACAGACGATCTCAGGATTGAGACCGTCGCCTCCGATGTCTGCTCCGGTGTCGACGGGATCAGCCGCCGCGGGTACCACGACGAGCATCGTGGCGAGCATCGCGAAGACGGCGAAGACGCCGAACCTCGCACTCCATTTCTTCTTCATTGTCTTCCTAACCTCCCTGACAGACTTGCCCTCGTCGATCCTGACCGGCGTTCCCCTTTCCGATACCAGCCGAATCACCCCTGTTGCTCCGCGCGAACAGCGGTCTCACTGTGACTGACCGTACGCGACGCGGGTGTCCGATTTGGGGGTCGAGGGCCAAAATGGCCGGTTCTGGTCAGTGAACTGACCGGTGGTTGGCTACTGGCTGCCGGTCAGGTCCTTGAGGAAGGCATTGGTGTCGACGAACCGCTCAGGGCACAGACTCCCGGAGGCGTGATTGACGATCGTGACCGCAGCGATGAAGTCCGAATCGTCCGGACTTGTCGGATTGCGGCCAGCGGTACGCGTGGTGACATCGACCACCGCGGCGACCGATCTGTCGATTGGCTCGGCGGCGTCTCTGGCCAGGCAGTAGAGATACCCGAGGTAGATCACCGCATCGTCATCGAGGACCGCGAAGGTGGCGCTGGCAATCGCCTGGGACGAGTCCTCATTCACGGCCGCGACGAAACGCTCCTCGGTATCCGAGCGGACCCGCAACCGGTCCGTGACGATGTCTCGCCGAAGCTCGACGCCCCCGAGGTGCGAGGCATCAAAGCTGTTCATGTAGTCGGCGAGGGGTCCACCGTCAGGTCCCTGCCGAGGTTCGGTGGTGGTGGTCGATCCGTTGCTACACGCGGCGACGGCAAGCGCAATGATGGAAATCGCTGCGACGCGGTTCCATGTCGTAGTCCTCATCGGGCTTTGACCCCGATTTCGTCGTTGATCGGTTCAACGCTTGGCTTCCGACCCGCCGTGCGAAGACTCAGGACCGCGAGGACGAGCCCGACCCCGATTGCGGCGATCGCGATCGGCACCAGGGCCCTGCCACCGCCAACGCTCCATTCGTAGATGATCGGATCGCCTGATGGATCGCCGCCACTCACCCACTGTCCCTCGATCGAGTAGGCACCTTCGGCTTCGATCGGGACGAAGAGGTCGACCGCGTCGGTGACACCCGGCCGTGCCGTGACATGAATCGACTCGACCGGTCCGGCGACCTCCCCGTCTCTTGACACCGAGCCAACGAACCGGGCATCGACCGGGCCCGTCCCAGCATTGGAGAAGGTGGCGACGAGGCGGGCAACGCCTCCCGGATCGGCTCGGTCGATCAGTTCGATCGTTCCGGGGATGATTGCTTGCGATCGGCCCCCTGCCGCGACCACTTCGACGGAAACGGTGCCTCGTGCCACCTCGACCTGGTCGAACCGCAGCACCAGATGCAGGCCGACTGTTTCCCCGACGGCGGCTGGTTGTTCGACGACCGCCACGAAGTCGCCCACACGACCCGGTGCGAGTTCGTCGAATTCTGTTCGCGATGTCGCGAGAGTTTCCGTGCCTTGCGTCAGGCTGAGTTCGAGGGTCGGGCGGACCCGGACGGTGCCGGTGTTGCGGACGGTCACCGCAACGGGCAGGTCGCTGCCTTCCGCGACGGTTTCGGGTACGGCGGCGACCTCGAGAGCGCCCGAGATGGCTGCGTCTCCGACGATCTCGATGCCAACAGGGACGATCACGGCTGCCTGGATCGGCGAGTCCGTCGTGAAGACCCTGATCTCGGCGACATAGACACCGTTGTTGACATCGGCGGGGGGGGTGACGGCAACTTCGATCGCCGCTCGGCCGTTTGCATCTGCCGTCACGACCTCGACGGGATCGTTCGACTCGGGACCCGTGAGCGTGATCCACGGGGCTGCTTGCCCCGTCACCGCGAGGTGGACAGAGGTCGCGGTTTCGGGGTCAGAGATGAGGGTGAGCGTCCTGGTGTCTGATCCGTCTCGGGTCAGGGTGAAGTCGAGGGATTCGGGGGCTGCACCCACGCCGTCCGCGAGGGCCGCGGAAGCAGCGAGCGAAACGGCGACGATCGTCGCGATGGCGATGCTCACGAGGACGGCCCGCGTCACGACTGCCCGCGGTTTGTCCGTGCGGTGTTCCCTGTCCCTTTCGCCAGTTGGATGAGCTCGGCTTGGGAGTGCACCTTCAGCTTCTTGAAGATGGCCTTGAGGTGGTTCCGGACCGTGTGCTTGGACACGCACAGTTCCGTTGCCATCGTCGTCACGCGGTGCCCCGCGAGGAGAAGCGCGAGTACTTCGGACTCGCGCTGGGAGAGGTCGTCGAGTCCCGGCAGGTGCCGGGCCTGCGGTTCGTTCGACAGGTAGCCGAGGGTCTCGACCTCGGCAGCGATGGACTTGATCGCCTTCTCGAGTTGGCGCGCACGCCCAAGACCATCATTGTCGTGGGCGTGAAACACCCACAGAACCGCGGCGATGGTGTCGCCCCCTCGCGTGGCCGGGACGAGATCCACGGGGACCCGGATGGCCTCACCCTCGCCGTCGACGATGTCGAAGTCGAAAGACAGGGATCCGTGGCGGAGGCGCCCCTGTTGCATCTTGTCGAGAATGCCGAGGTATTCGTCGCGCTTGTTGGGAGGGACAAAGGTGGGCGGGTCCGACGAACGACGAGGCGCGCAGGCATCGGAGCCAACCAGGTGATCCAGCGCAGGGTTGCTGTACAGCCTGACGCCGTCGAGGTCGGTCACCATGACGCCGTCGGAGATCACCGACAGCAACGCCTGGAGCGCTGCCTGATCGCGAACGGGGCCATCAGTCATCGAGTATCCGCGCGGCGGGATCTTGGGGCCTCGTGCGTGTCCGCATGGCCGCTTAAATCGCCAATGAATGGCGGATGAGGCTCCGGCACAAATGCCCTCCTGTTCGGTCGATGCCAGCGACATCGTCCTTGCCTATACCCAAGGCGCGTACGGTTCAGCCCTTCGCCGTACACCCCAAGTACTACGCACAGTGGTCGCCGCGTGCATGGGTCGATCGACCCATTCTTGGCTAGTGGCAGATCATTGCTGTCCGAACAACAGAACAACCTGGTTGGAGGCCGCAGCCAACGCGACCATGTCGGCAGCCTCGTGGGGGACCGCGACGAGTCCGGGTTCTCGCATCCCGAAGGGGTCATCGCGGGATGCCTCGACGACCCGGCCGACGACCCCGAACCCGTCAGCAAGGACGATCCGCACCGAGGCACCCGGTGTCGCCGCCGGAGGGACATCCATCGGAACCGTCCACCAGCCGATGGGGATGCTTGCCGCTGTCGAGAGGGCGCTCGCCACAATGGGTTCGCCGCGGTCGATCCGGGTCGCGGCCACGCCGGTGAGCTCGACCGCGGGGAGGAGGCCGACGGGTACCTGGCGCCACTCGATCATCGACGCCTCGATGACGGTCCCTCGCTCGATCGTCGTCGCAGCGAACGGTGCAGGTTCGGCTGCGCCTTTGGACAGATCCCACGCGAATGCTCCCGCGAGCAGCGCGACGGCGGCAAGCCAACGCAGGTACGGGGGACGCGACAGGACGAGCACAACCCGACCGTATCGCGCCACATCCACCGGGGGAAGGGGTCCGATCGGACCACCGACGGTTCCTACACTTGGCTGGTGGAACAAGCCGCTGCGATCGTTGTCTCGTACCTCGTTGGGAGCATCAGCTTCGGCATCATCGTCGCGTCGATGCAGGGCATCGACATTCGGGCCGTCGGATCGGGCAATCCGGGAACATCCAATGTCCTCCGCACCCTCGGGACGAAGTCGGCGGTGGTCGTCCTCGTCGGGGACGGCATCAAAGGCGCGGTGGCCGCGGGGCTCGGCGCTGTCTGGATCGGCGGAGACTTCGGGTGGGTCACGCTGTTCGCGGCCGTCGTCGGACACTCCTTCCCGCTGTGGCACGGCTTCAACGGCGGCAAGAGCGTTGCGACCGCGATCGGGGGAGTCGCCTACCTTGCCCCGTGGATCGGCGCGGTACTCGGCGTCGTGTGGTTCGCAGCGCTCGCCATCTGGAGGACCGCCTCGATCGGGTCTCTCGTCGTGATGGGGCTCCTTGTTCCCTTGGTCGCGTTGTCGGGCCGTTCGGGTGTGGCGATCACCTGGTCCGGTGCAACGGCAGCGTTCATCGTGATACGCCACATCCCCAACATCAGGCGGCTGATGAGCGCCACCGAACAACAGGTGCGCCCATGAGGCCACTCGAGGATGCCCGCGCCGATGTGCTTGGCGCCATGCGCCGCCTCCCAACCGAGATGGTCGCCGCACTGGTGTCCAAGGGCAGGGTCACCTCGGAACCCTGCGTCGCCAACGAGTCCGTTCCACCGTTCGCGAATTCGGCGATGGACGGGTTTGCCGTGAGGGCAGACGATGTTGCCCGCTGCCCGGTCAGCCTCACGATCAATGAGGATGTCCCGGCAGGTTCGGTTCCGACGGTTGCCGTCGGAGTAGGGACGGCGACGCGGATCATGACGGGTGCGCCGATGCCGGACGGGGCCGATGCGGTCGTCAAGGTCGAGGACACGCGTATCGACCGCGACGGTGCCGTGACGGTGCTGACGGCCGCAGACCGTGGCGCCAATGTGCGACCAGCTGGGGGCGATGTGTCGCAAGGGGATGTGGTGGTCGACGCTGGTGTTCGGCTCACGGCCCGGCACGCCGCAGCGCTTGCAAGTGCAGGGATCGCACCACGGGTATCGACGATGCCGGTGGTTGCGGTACTGTCAACCGGTGACGAGATCGTCGAACCGGACGCGTCCGATCTCGGTCCCGGCAAGATCCGCGACACGAACCGTGTCCTGCTGCTGTCGGTCCTCCGTTCGCTCGGTGTCGAGGCGGTGGATCTCGGCATCGTCGGCGACGATCCGGGCGCCCTTGCCGACATGTACCGGCGTGCCGCCGACACGGCCGATGTGATCGTGTCGACCGGTGGTGTGTCGATGGGGGACTACGACTATGTCAAGCAGGTCCTCGGCGACATGGGGTCCGTTGACTTCTGGAGGGTCGCTATGCAGCCGGCGAAGCCGTTCGCGTTCGGGTCGGTGAACGGTGTCCCGCTGTTCGGCCTTCCGGGCAACCCCGTGTCGACCTTCGTGGCGTATGAGCAGTTCCTGCGCCCAGCGTTGTTGCACATGATGGGCGCCACGGCCCTGCTCCGGCCGCGCATCGAAGCGGTGATGGGTGAGGACATCGAGACCGCACCGGACAAGGAGGTCTTCGTCCGGGTGATGCTCGCGACGGATCGGGGCGGGTCATTCGTTGCGGTCCGCTCGGGCGGTCAGGGTTCCAATGTGCTGTCGGCCCTCGCGTCCGCTGACGCGTTCGCGGTCGTCCCGGTCGGTGTGGGTACGCTGTCGGCGGGAGATCCGGTGATGTTGGAGATGTTCACATGGGACGAGAATCGGGCGCTCGATGGATGAGATGAACCATCTCGCCGATGACGGGACGGTGAGGATGGTCGATGTCGGCGCGAAGGCCGAGACGCAGCGCCGGGCGGTTGCCGTTGCTGATGTGGCCATAGAGGACTCCACGGCCGAGCGTCTCTTCGGCGGGGACCTCCCGAAGGGCGATGCGCTCGCCACCGTACGGATTGCGGCGATCCAGGCGACGAAGCGGACTCCGGACCTGATTCCGCTGTGCCATCCGTTGGCAATCTCGGGGGTGGATGTCACGGTCGAACGGTCGGCGTCGGGTGCGACGGTGACGGTTGATGTTCGTGTCGCGGGTAGGACCGGCGTCGAGATGGAGGCAATGACCGGGGCCGCCGTCGGTGCGCTTGCCCTGTACGACATGGTCAAGGGCATCGACCGGTCCGCTGAGATCGTTTCGGTCCGGTTGCTGCACAAGGCCGGCGGGCGGACCGGCGAGTGGCACCGTGACTGAACGGCGCGCCGGTGTGGTGACCGTTTCGAACTCGGCCGCTGCCGGCGCCACGGACGACCGGTCTGGCACGATCCTCGCTGAGGGCCTCGCCGACCTCGGATTCGATGTCGTCGAGCGGTCGGTGATCCCCGACGGGGTCGAATCGGTCGAGACCACGCTTCGCGACCTTGCCAGCCGCTGTGATCTGATCGTGACCACCGGCGGGACCGGGCTCTCCCCGACGGACCTGACACCCGAAGGCACTCTGCGTGTGGTGGACCGCCTCGTGCCCGGTGTCTCTGAGGCCCTGCGCGCCGATACCTTCGGAAAGGTCCCGTTCGGGATGCTGTCGCGGGGTGTGAGTGGACTCGCGGGCGCATGTCTCGTGATCAATCTCCCCGGCTCGCCCAAGGCCGTGTCGGAAGGCCTCGAGGTGATCGCCGGTGTGCTCGAGCACGCCATCGACCTCGCGACGGGAGAATTCGGACGCCACGACTGACAATGCCGTATCCTCCCGAGGTCGAATGAGTTGCCGATAGTTGGGCCTCCCGACCATCATGGGCCCGTAGGAGCCCGAAATACTTCGGATGATCACCGACCTTGCCTACGCTTTCAGGGCTGGCGGAGTAAGAGGAAACGCAACAGATGCCAATCGTGCTGTTCATTCTGGTTGCAGGATTGTGGGCTGCGTTTCTGCTCCCATCGTTCTTCGACCACCGCAGCCGAGCGCCCAAGGCGACGACCCGCGATTTCGCCCGCACAAGGGCGATGCTCGCCAATGTCGCCCAGTCCCAGCCGGACACCGATGTCTACATTCGGCGTCACGCGCAGGTTCGTCGGCGTCATGTGTTGATCGGTATGGGTGTCGCAGCGGTCGCGACCCTGGTGTTCGCCACTTGGACGGGGTCGCTGCCGTGGCTCTATGTGAACATCGCGGTCAACATCGGGATCGCGGTGTATGTCACCTTGCTGCTCACGATCAAGCAGCGACGGGAGCTCCAGCGCACGATCGTGACACCGATCACCGACGCCCCGCATCGCCCCCTTGCGGCCGTCCCGCTCCAGTCCACCTATGTGACCGACGAAGCGGCCACGGTGCGAGTCATCGCCGGGTAGCCGCGTCGCTGGACTCGTATTGCTGCGTTCAAGGGGATGTTTCGGTTTGCCGATCGTCCGTGCGACATCGACGATGCCGTGTTGTGAGCGCGCCGTAAGACTCGAAGGGCACCGATGATGTCGCTATGCCGCCGTTTATCGCACCTTCAGGTCGGTTCGTAGACTTGGTCGAGAAGGTTCACTCTCGGATCCCAAGGAGGTAGGTCCATGAGAGGGTCGCGGATGATGGTCGGAATCATCGTGCTGTCCGTGGCGATGTCGGCGTGTTCCGGCAGCGACGACGCAACAGGGGATGGCCCATCAGATGGAGCGGGTGGCGATCTGCCGGACAACTGCAGCTTGATCACCGAAGAGGAAGCAACCACGCTTGCCGGCTACGATCTCGAAGTCGGGGAGGACTCATTCCTTGGCTGCGGCTTCATCCCGCCCGGCGCCAATGTGGCTGACATCGTCGTGGCTACGGCGGTGAGGTCCGGGGGAGCGGCAGCCGTGGCAGCCGATGCCTATCCCAATGCCACGGAGGTCATCCCGGTGTCGGTGGGAGCCGACACGGTGGCGGTGACTTCACCCTCGGGTGAGTCGATCGCTGCCATCCTCACCACCGACGGGGATCGAGTTGTCGAATTGGGGATCATCTTCCTCCTCATCGACCCGACGGAGAGCTCCCGCATCGACGACGCTGCCGAACTGGCCGTGACCGCCTTGGGAAGATGGGGTGGCTGATACCCACAAGCACTGACTGGCACATCACGGATGCTCTGGGCGGGGGACCGTGCCCACCGTGTGGTATGAGGAGGGGCCCGTCGAAAGGCGCTGTCCCAGAATCCGCGGGCGATCGTGAGAGTGACGATGATGGCCGAGCCATCCGGCGACGACCCCTGCGTCGGTCATCGGGTTGAAGAACTCGTCCAACCCGAGCAGGATCGATACCACCGTGAATCCCAGGTGGAGGATCTCGTAGGCGACATTCGAGGGTCCGGTGCGCTGCGTGGTTACGGTCCTGACTGCCAGGTACTTGCCATACAGTTTGAGACATCGCCCGTGTGATGGGTGGCGACCGAGCGGTCGGAACCTATCCGAGGAGAAGGGACCGACGCATGGCAGGAGACAAGAAGCTTAGCGGACCAGACCTCCGAGTAGATGGGATCCCCGTTGACGAGGTGGCCGCTGGTGTGTTCAGAACGGGGCATTTCGACGGCAAGCCGGTGGTCATGGTCGGCTCAAAGGAGGGTGGTGTCCACGCGATAGGTGGGTCGTGCACCCACTATGGCGGACCGCTCGGCGACGGGTTGTGCATCGACGGGGAGATCCGTTGCCCGTGGCACCACGCCGCCTTCGATGTCTCCACGGGTGAGGCCGTGGGCGCACCGGCCCTCAATCCGATTGCCACCTACGAAACCGCCGAGCGTGACGGCCGCATCTTCGTCACCGGACCGAGAGAGGTCATGTCGCCAGACCGCACGCCGCCATCTCCTCCCGAGTCCGTGGTGATCGTCGGGTCGGGCGCTGCTGGCGCTGCTGCTGCCGAGCAACTCCGGGCGCAGGGCTACAAGGGCCCGATCGCACTGATTGGGCAAGAGCCACCTGTCGACCGACCCAATGTGTCCAAGGACTATCTCGCCGGGACCGCACCCGAGGAGTGGATGCCACTGCGCTCGTCGCAGTTCTACGCCGATGCAGCTATCGACCTCGTCATAGGCGGCCGAGTCGATTCGATCGATTCCGAGACGCGGACCGTCCGGCTCAACGATGGTGAAGAGCTGTCCTATGGTGCGCTCCTGCTCGCCACCGGAGCCGAACCCCGACGCCTCCCTGTTCCTGGCGCCGACCTGGTTCATGTCCACTATCTGCGAACGCTCGACGACAGCAGGGCCATCATCGCTGCCCTCGACAATGTGAGACAGGCGGTGGTGGTCGGCGCCGGGTTCATCGGTCTCGAGGTGGCAGCCTCGCTCCGCCACCGAGACATCGATGTCGCGGTGGTGGCCCCGGAGGAGATCCCGCTCGCCCGCCTCATCGGGGAAACCCTGGGCCGGTTCGTTGTTGAACTGCATCGGGAACATGGCGTCCAGTTCCACCTGGGTCGTGGCGTCACCGGGATCGAGGAGGACTCCGTGGTACTCGACGACGACACAAGGCTCCCCGCCGATCTCGTGGTGGTGGGGATCGGGGTCACGCCGCGAACCGGACTGGCCGAAGCAGCAGGGCTCGCCGTCGACAACGGCATCGTCGTCGACAGCCACCTCCGCACGAGTGACGCGAACATCTGGGCCGCTGGAGATGTCGCTCGCTACCCTGGACCGGACGGGAGACCGGTACGAGTCGAGCACTGGGTTCTGGCAGAGCGGCAGGGCCAGATCGCAGCTCGCAACATGCTGGGCCACGACATTGCCTTCACTCAGCCGCCGTTCTTTTGGAGTCAGCACTACGACATCCCCATCAATGTCACCGGACACCTCGACGACTGGGATGAAGAGGTGGTCAACGGTGATCCCCATCAACGGGATGTCCTGGTCGGCTACCGGAAGGCGGGACAGGTGACAGCGGTCGCCTCCATCTATCGAGACCGAGACAGCCTCCGCGCTGAACAGGCGCTCGCCACCGGCGACCAGCAAGCCCTTGCCGCGCTCGTTGACCGATAGAGATATCACGCACCGAAGTCGTTTCGACCCACAGCAAGGTCGAGCCGGCAAACGATGAGATCGTTCTGTCGGTTGCGCCGATCGACGGCGCTGTTGCACTTGCAGGGAGCGCAGCTGACCGCCCTTCGCTGCCTCTGTCGGAATCACCTTTCGGCCTATGCCCGCGCTTGCCCCACAACGGCCAAACTCCCGACCCCGACGCCGGACCGGCCGGAGCTTTGCCAGCAACCTCACACATCGACCCGACCGCCCGGGTACGGCAGGCAGTCCCGAATGGCTGGCGTCAGACGACTGTGCGACCCAACCCGCGGTACCATCCAGAGTTCTCGGGGGTGTAGCTCAGTCCGGCAGAGCGCCACGTTCGCAACGTGGAAGCCACGGGTTCAAATCCCGTCACCTCCACCACACGACGACCGGTCGATGCGCAATCCGATTCTGTTCCACACGTGTGCGTCGCAGTCTCGGCTCGTGGGATGGGGTTGACGAGCGGTCAGAGCTCCAGATCACCTCGTCCGCAATGTTGGGGCCACGGCTTCCATTCCCGTCTGCTCCAAGCACATGTGAAGACGCACCTACAGGTGAAGCCAGAACCTGTCCGCACATGCCCGTGAGGCGGGTTCTCGCTTCTCGAGGCAACTGGACATCGGAGGCTGCCGACAGAGCGCGGACAGTGATCGATAGCCCCTTGACCGTATCTGCAATCGAGATACAATGGATTGCATGAAGGGAACAAGAACCGTCGGTTTCTCGATAGCAGAGGCGGATTCGAAGCGCCTTGAGCGTCTGACCCGCATCTTTGGGCAGGGCAACCGGTCCCAGTTTCTGCGCGTTGCGATGGACGAGATGGAGCGAATCGAGCGCGCGGAACGTCTCAAGCGGCTACAGGCCTATGGCGCCGAACGCGCAGCATCTCTCGATGCTCCAATCACTGCAGTCGAAGCCGTCCGCGAGGTTCTCAAGAGCCGCCGATAGATGCCCGGCAGGTCAATCCCCGTCGTGTTCGATGTGAACATCTTCATCGGGGCAGTCACAGAAACGGGCGGGTCCTTTGCCTCGTGGCCCTCACCGCCGCCTGTGCGAGGGAATCTTGCGGCGAACGCCGTCGGAATCGTCAACGATGCTCGGGAGTTCGCTCTCTATGTGTCAGAGCACATCCTCGTCAATGTCATTCGAGTACTCCAGGACAAGTACCGATGGGATGCCGATAGGGCGGCGGAGTATGTGTCGGTGATTGTCGACATTGCCTACGCAAGCGGAGGCGGTGAAGTGAGTCCCACGAACACGGTGACTGACTGTAAGGACTTCGAAGACAACCGAATCCTTGAATGCGCCGAATCAGCGGGCGCGATGCTCATTGTCTCTGACGATACAGATCTTCTGTCAATGAGCCCCTGGCGTGGCACTCCCATCATCACCGCTGAGGACTTCGCAAGGCGAACCGATGCATCTCGTCGCTGATTCACCTCCGTTTGGGGGTTGATGGTCGTCCAAAGGTCTTCGAGCGCCGCGTTCGCAACGGGGAAGCCACGGGTTCGGGTCCCGTCACTCCACCAGCCACGGCGAACCCCGATCCACGGTAGCTGCCCGAACTCGTGCAGAGCACCGCCCAGATCGAAACCTCATCGTACGCTGAGGAGGCAGAATCGCAGGTAGCCGAATACATCGTCAATAAGCGATATCATCACCGCATGGCGATACATGTGGAAGACCGTTCGGATCGGGAGGTCGGCGCCAAGTTGTTCCGTGGTCTTGGCGACGGAACGAGACTTGCGATTCTGCAGATACTGGCGTCGGGTGAACATCGTGTCGCCGACCTGGTAGAAGCGTTGGGCTCCTCCCAGTCCAATGTCTCAGCCCATCTGGCCTGCCTGAAGCGCTGTGGCCTCGTCGAGGACCGCCCCGAGGGGAGGGCGGTCTTCTACAAGATCGCCTCCAATCGCGTGTTTCCGCTCCTCGAAGCAGCCGAGTTGTTGCTGGCTGATGTTGGCCAACAGGTCGACCTGTGCCCGGTTCACGCGCCCGGCGGCAACGGAGCATGACGGCTCCAGCCATCGGTGATCTGCGCCGCCGCGGACTTCGGCTCGAGTACCTGACCATCGGATGGAACATCGTCGAAGCGGTGATCGCCGTCGCCGCCGGGGTGGCGGCGAGCTCGATCGCCTTGATTGGATTCGGGTTCGATTCGACCATCGAGGTGGCTGCAGCTTCCGTCGTGGTGTGGCAGTTCCGCTCCGAAGTGCGCGGAGGAGTCGACGAGGATCGCGAGCACCGAGCCCTGAAGATGATCGCAGTCACCTTCTTCGCCCTCACCGCCTATGTCGCCCTCGAAGCGGTCCGAACCCTCGTCACCCAACACGCCCCCGAAACATCAACGGTCGGGATCGCCCTCGCGGCAGTGTCTCTCGTCGTCATGCCCGTCCTTGCATGGTACAAACGACAGACCGCGCTGCGAATGGGAAGCGCAACACTGCTCGCCGACGCCGCCGAAACCTTCCTGTGCGCCTGGCTGTCGGCAATCCTTCTTGGCGGTCTCGTGTTGAACGCGACTTTGGGCTGGTGGTGGGCAGACCCGATCGCCGCGCTAGGCATCGCCTACCTCGCCGTCCGGGAAGGGCTCGAAGCATGGAGAGGCGATCACCACGACCACTAGCCCCGACCTTTCACGGGTGCCGCGGTGGGGTTCGGACAGATGCGAGTCTTGCAACCCGTCGCGCCAATGTGGCATAGTTATGGCATGGCACGCATACGAGTGAGTACCACGGTCGACGAGTCACTCTTGAAGAACGCGAGGAAACTCAGGTCGAATCTCAACGACGCCGCCCTGCTGGACGAAGCGCTCACCGCGTTGGTGGCAAGACATCGCGCCGCCGAGATCGATGCAGGGTACGGTGTGTACGACGAACATCCCCTCGATGAGGCAGACGCATGGGGTGACCTGGCTTCCTTTCGAGAGGCGGCGGCCTCCTCGTGAACGATCTGCCAGCCAGGGGAGAGGTGTGGTGGTGCGAACTGCCCGGAATCGGTCGCCGCCCGGTCGTGGTTCTTTCACGAGACGCCGCGATCCCTCGACTTCGACGGGCACTCATTGCGCCGTGCACAACGACCGTCCGAGGGCTTGCGAGTGAGGTGCTCCTCGAGCCTGGCGACGATCCGATCCCGCGTCGGTCTGCTGTCAATCTCGATTCGGCAGAAGGTGTCGCGGTTGGGACGCTGACGGATCGACTTGGCAGGTTGAGTGACGGCCGCATGCACGAGGTGTGCGCAGCCCTCGCGGTTGCCGTCGATTGCAACAACTCGTAGTCCGAACGAACGGGGGATACGCACTCCGGTCGCTGCGCGTCTTTCAGGGTTCCTTCAGGCCCGACCCGTATGGTGGCCACATCGTTCGACTCACCAGAAAGGACCGCGCGATGCATCGACGAGTCGCCATCGTTTCGATCCTGGCCCTCCTCGTCCTTTCGGCCTGCTCAGGTTCGGCCGTTGATTCCACCGGACCGGATTCCACCGGATCGACCGGGGACCTTCCCACGACAACCGTCTCGGATATGGGCCCGGGCTCCCCCGATCCAACGCTGCCGCCGTCGGGCGGCGGCTCTGACTGTGAACCGGACCGCATCTGTGAGATCGAATACGAACCGACCGTCGTCCCCGTCGAAGGGTATGGGCTCGAAGAGATCGTTGTCGATGGCGAGACGGCTTTCGTCACGACCGACGACGGGGCTGTGCTCGCCATTGACCTGACCTCTGGTGCCGTGGACGGCATCTTCACGCCGGATTCCGACGCAGTCGATGTCACGGTCGCCGACGGAGATCTCTGGGTCCTGACCCTCGACGGTCCCGTGTTCGTCGACCGTTCGACGATGGAACCCGCCGTGTCCGGCACCCTTCCACCCGTGGCCACAGGATCGCACCTCACCGTGACCGGGGACGCCGTGTGGGTCACCACGGCTGGCACGGGAGATGTCGCACGGTTCAATCGGACAACCGGCGAGTTCGAAACCGTGATCACGGACTATCCGGACTTGGTCGCACCAGGATCGCCGCGCATCGTTGCGGTCGACGGCTCGATCTACACGATCAACGAGTACGACGGCATCGTCCTTCGCATCGACCCGGCCTCGAACACGATCATCGACCGATTCGACGACCTCGGCTACGAAGCGGAATCCAACGACAGCGGCACCACATCGATTCTGGCGAGGGGCCCCGAGTCGATCGGATACTTCGACGGGAGCGTGTGGGTGCTGTCGGATTTCGTCAACCCCGAGGGATCCTTCGTGTCGGGGAACGCCACGGCTTACACCATCGACCCAGCAAGCGGCTCCGTGTCACGGACCCTCGACCTCGTAGGCGATCCCCTGACCGAAGCGGCATTCGTGGTGACCCCGGACGCGCTCTGGTACATCGAGTACACCTCCTACAACCTCATCCGGGTCGACCGCGCGACCGGGCTCCAGCACCGTATCCGTGCGGGCTTCTCATCCGGGTACAACGCGGCGATCAGCGGTGGAACCATCTGGGTGACCACCGACGGGGCCCTCCTCGCGGTCGACACGGCCCAGGTACAGGCAGCGGTATCGTGACATCCCTCGTCATCCGCCTCCACGACGGTGATCCAGACGAGCTGCGCGGCACCCTCGAACGCCCAGGCGAGGCTGCACGGCCGTTCCGCAACGCGCAGGAGCTTCTCGACCTGATCGCGAGTTACCGGCGTTCCACGACATCGCCAGGAAACGGCGCAGGTTCGACATCGAGCTCAGTCATCCGGCCAACATAGGTCCCATAGAGCCTCCGGGCGGTACCGCGTCTTCCGGTCCGTTCCATCGCCCCGATCAGGCCCATGTGGGCGGATTCGTCGTAGGGATCGCGCTCGAGCATGCGCAGGTACCTCCGAGCCGCGGCGTCGTCGTCGCCTGCGTGCTCGGCGATCTCGGCGAGACGAGAAGCAATCGCCATGTACTCCGACCTCGCCTCTTCCCGCAACAGGATCGCCCAGTCGGCATAGGGCTGTTCTTCGAGAAAGTCACCGACATACACGAGCTCAGCGGCCACATACGCGGCCGCGGCGTCGTCGAGGCTCCCGGAACGGTCCAGACGATGTCCGAGGGCCGCCTTGTCGAGGAAGACTTCGACATCGACCGTCACATGCTCGCGAACGAGCATCACCGTCTCGCGATCGGCACGCAAGTAGTAGTCCTGGTCGTGTATCCGGGCGGGATCGAAGATCTTGCGGATCGTCGTCAAGGCGACCGAGAGTCGGTTTGTCGTGCGGGCAGGATCGTCGTCCGGCCACAATCGCTCGATCAGCACCTCGCGGTGGATCGGACGGAACCGGTTCGCGATCAGCATCCAGACAACCTCGCGTGCAACGCGCGACTGCCAGGCAGACAGGGGCACTTCTGCTCCTTCGACGACAACCGCGAAGCCGCCAAGGGTGCGAATCGTCAACCCGCGCGCCTCTTCCCGAGTAAGGGTTTCGGCGAGGTTCGCGGCTCGCAGGGCAAGACCGGACGCACCGTTGCGTCGAAGCATCGATGCGGCCGAACGGGCTCGGACCACTCCTTCCCGCCCACCATCGAGTCCGGCAAGGGCAAGATCAACGCGGCCGATCCCAACCGGGACCGAGAGTTCCACCCACAATGCTCGCGCCTTGGCCAGGTCGGACCTCGCGTCGGGCGCATCGGGGATCGCTGCTGAAAGTTCGAGCGCTTCGGCAAGGCCAGCGGCGTCGTTACGGACTGCTGCGGCTTCGGTCGCCTCGACCGCGTAGTTCCGTGCCCGTTCCAGGTCACCGCCGTGGAGGTTGGCGTAGCCTGCCGCCACAAGCGCGGAAACTCGTCCCATCACAGAATCGATGCTCGTCGCCTCATCGGCGAGCAGTCGGGCCGTATCGGGGTCGGACTCTGCGACAAGCCGGGCGAGACCGGCGAGTGCGGGAACGAGTGCTTGGAGGTCATGCTGTTCCCGAGACAGCGTGATCGCTTCCCGGTACCGGTCTGCCGCCCGTGCCGTGTCGCCACGATCGGTATACACCTGGCCGAGGTGCACGAGCGGATAGGCTTCCAGGCGGGAGCCGAGGTTTCGGAAGATCCGGCGTGCCTCGACAAGGTCCGCGACGGCCTCTTCGAGTTTGCCGAGCTGCCCGTTGACCTGGGCACGGTTGGAAAGGGTCATCCCGCGCCAGAGCACGAATCCGGTGACCTGTGCGAGCCGCAGCGCGATGTCGAGTTCATCGAGCGCCGCGCCGTAGGCCCCCTCCTCGAGGAAATGCGAACCGCGGTTGGAACGGATGCGGATCGTCTGCACCACATCGTTCGCCTGCTCTGCGAACTCGAGGGCACGCAGATAGTGCCGATCGTTGCCTTCCCGGTCTCCATCGAGTGCCGCAACCATCGCGAGCACCGTATGTGCCGTTGCCATGGCTGACGCATCCGCTGATCCCTTGGCCCGCTCAAGTGCGGATTTCGCGAGTTCGCTCGCACGATCGCGTTCCCCACGGAGCCAGTAGGCACTGGCGAGCCAGCCGAGCAGCGCCGCTTCCGCGGGATCCGTGTCGTCGACGAGCATCCCACGCTCATACACACCGATCGCCGTTTCGAGGTCCCCACGCATGTGGTACAGGAACCCGAGGTGTCTCGCCGCTGTCGCCGAGATCGGACCCTCCGCTGGCAGGACATCGCCATAGCGACGGATTGCCCCCTCCCAATCACCGAGCATCTGCACGACCTGAGCTTCGAGGATGGTGATCTCGGACGGGATCGTTCCGTGTGGAAGCGACTCGATCGCGTCGAGCACCTGACGAGCACCGCCCGTGGCGACGATGGTCGACCCGGCCTCGCGCAGCAGCTCCACCAGCCCGTCGGCATCCCCTGCCGCGACGAAACAGCCGAGTGCCTCGATGTCCGAACCCGATCCGCGATACCACCGAGCAGCGCGAGCGAGCAATCGGGCTTGCTCCTCGGCAGGCACCGGGTGCCGGGCCGCAACGAACTCCCCGACAAGGGGGGAAACGGTTGAGCGTTCCCGAGCGTCACGCATCGGAACGAGCCACGGGGACCCCAATGCAACAAGGGCCCTCACCGAAGACGAATCGGTCCCCAGCGCAGTGAGCAACTCGGGGGTGAACCAGGGGAGCAGCGACACGACGCGCAGGGCGTCGATCGTCGACGGGTCCTCGCCGACGAGTGCCTCTTCGGCGAGGTAGTCGAGCAGGACCGCTCGGCCGTCATCGGGTACTGCTGGCAGTGCGGGGTCCTTGCCGGCGATCCGGACCGAGAGGGCCGTCGGAGCCGGCCAACCCCCGGTGAGTTCCATGATCCCGTCGACAACCGCCGGAGCGCCCCCCCCGCCCTCGACGAGGGCCGCAACCTCATCACGCGTGAACAACAGATCCTCGGCGGTGATGTGGAGCATCGTCCCCGACACGGCCAGGCGCGACACGGGGAACGGGAGCGGTGCTCGGGACGCGGTGACGATCCGGAGCCGTTCCGGAGCGAGGCGGCACAAGGCGGCGATGAAGGCAACGCTGTCGCCTTCATCACCGAGGGCATGGACATCGTCGAACACGAGCACGAGGTCGCGTTCGATGTGGCTTTCGAGGTCCTCAGCGAGGGTTCCCGCGATGGCGATCGGACGGTTCGACTCCGATGCCGCGTCGGGTCCCCACGCGCCCTCCACGGCCGCTATGAGATCCGTTGACAGTGTGGGGACGAGGAGCCTGAGGCCCCTGATGACGCTCCGGGCAAGCAACGGGAACGAACGGTCTGCCTCCGTCAGCGTGTGCCACACGGCATTGCGCTGCGCGAAGCACTGCGTCAGGAGAGTCGTCTTGCCGAATCCCGCTCCGGCCGTGAGCACGGTCAGGCGACCGAGCGATGCCGCGTCGAGCTGGCGTTCGAGCCTTTGGCGTCGCAGCGGTCCCCGATTGTCGAGCCTGGTCATGCCTACCTGATGTTGCAGCGCGAACCCTACCGGTGGTCGACCGTTGCCGACGGTGGAATCGTACGACCGTGCTCTTTTCAGGCGACCCGAAGGGCGCTCTGATAAGTTGACGGTGCCACAAACGGGGCCACCAGTGGGTGCCACGAGACGAAAGGCCGTGCATGGGTCGGCGATTGGCCATCATCGCTTCAATCATGCTTGCCGGCATGGTGGTAGCGGCATGCGGGACCTCATCATCGGCGCCGAACGACGGACCGGATGCGGTCGGTGGCGCACTCCAAGGGGGATGGGAGGCCGTGTTCGACATCGCCGACGACGGCACGGTGCCACTCGATGCTGCGCTTGCGGCATTCAGCATTGCGGTGGGTCCCCTGCCGGATGTGACGGTTCCCGACACCCACGCAGTCGAATCCGAATCGGGGACACCGGCGGTCAACGCGGTCCTTGCACATTGGGATGGACTCACCGCCGACCAGCAGGGCGCCGTGACCGCCTACCTCGACGGTGCCGGTGAGCCGTCGGAGGCGGGGATCGTCCCTTCTGGTGGTTTCAACGGAGCGGCAGACGCCGACGAGCAGGCAATTCTCGGGGTGATCGAACAGGCGAAGTCCAACATCGCGGCACAGCTCGGCAGGGATCTGACCGTCGACATCGAGCTGCGCATCGCACCGAAGCTCACCGGTGAAGCCCCTGCCTACATGGTCGGTGTCGATACCGCCAAGGGGCACTTCGGGGTCATGGCCAAGTGCGTCATCGTCGTCACCGCAGAGGGAATCCCGATCATGAACGAGATCACCGGCGGGGTGCCGTCGAATCGTGTGGTGCATCTGATCACGCATGAAGTGTTCCACTGTTTCGAAGCCGACGCCGTGCCCCCGCTCGCGGAGTTCGCGACCCGTCCGAACTGGGTCACGGAAGGTCTCGCCGAGTGGGCTGCGGCGAACTTCTCGGGAACGGCGGGTGAGTACTCGTGGCGATCCTGGCTCGAGGTCCCGACAGCGAACTTGTTCACCCGCATGTACAGCGCCATCGGGTTCTGGGCACATCTGCAAGAACACGGCGCATTCGTGTGGCAGACGATCGACCCTGTCCTTGCCGCAAAGGGAAGCGAAGCGGCATACGCGGTCGCGATCGGCGCCGCCGACGCGACGGTCCTGCCCACATGGGGTCCGGGCGCGTACCGGGATCCCACCCACGCTCCCGAATGGGACCAGGACGGTCCGGCCATCCTGCCATACAAGTATCCGGCGATGACGACCCAGCCAACCATCAACGCCGGGGATTCGTGGAGTGTCACGGTGGATCGCCTGGAGGCCAACACATGGGACACGGACCTGGGGGCCGAAGTCGCGGTGGTGGCCACATCGGGTCCAGGGATGATGCTGCTCGCCGACGACACGCAGCTCACCTTCCCCGGCAGTGAAACCCTGTGCACCATTCCCGGCGGATGCACCTGCCCGGATGGCAGCCCGGGAGCGTCGGCGGTGTTTCGTGTCGTTTCGCCCGGACCTGCCCGGATCGGCCTTACCGGGGACCTGTCAGGGACGACACTCACGATCCTCGGGCAGTCGCTCGACGCCTTCTGCAACGAATCGCCGCCCCTTGACCCGTGCCTTTTCGGGACCTGGTCAAGCACCGGGTACTCGGCAACGGGTCAGGAGGTCCTCACCGGCACCGGTGTCGGCATCACGCTCATCGTGGACCCGTCAGGGGAGGGGTTTGTCGACTTCGCAGGTCACACGCCGGTGATTGCGCGTGTCACCGAGCCAACAGCGCCGTGGGTTCGTGTCCTCCAGACGGGGCGGGGGTGGCTGACGCTCGCCCCCGCCGGTCCCGGTCGGGCCGCGATCGTCGGCGGGGTGGCCGACGAATACTCGGCAAAGGCCCAGGTCGATCTCGGGGGTGGATGGATGGACGCCGGTCCGGGGATCTCGACTTCCGGCGGGGCGGTGTCGCCTGGGTCCCAACTCGCGTGCGAAAGCGGCGGCATGGTGTTGCACGCACCCGGTGACATCTCCCGGTATCGATTCACGAAATCGAACACCCCGGAAACCGAGATACCCCCCGAGCCGCCCGATGCGGAACCGATCCCCGGCTCAGGTGGGTCCTCCAGTGGGACCCCAGACGGCCCCGGCGAGACGCCCCCACCCCCTGACTGGGGACTGGCCTACAACGCGTGCTCGCTCCTGACCCCCGACGAGATCGCCAAGCTCGGTGACCCAGATTCGATTCCCACGGCCGAAGACGACCTTTCGAGCCAGTTCTTCCACCAGTGCTCGATCTTTGGCGCTGCAACGGTTCAGATCACCCCGCCGTCGTCACCGGCGGCCGTCAAAGTGCAGGCGGAAGCACTCGATTCGCAGTACGAGGAAGTGTCCGGCGTGGACGACTGGGCCGTTGTCGTCGTCGATGACGGGGTCCTGTGGATCTCGGGGGGCAACGCTTTGGGCACCGTCAGCATCTTTCCGTGGAACCACATCGATCCGGACACACCGGCGTTCGACACCCTCGTCGAACTTCTGAAAGCGGCCCTGTCCCGCCTCTGAACACCCGGTTTAGATCCCTCGACGGTGTGGCCGGTCTCCCATGACAACCCGCTGATGATCGGGTGGTTCGCTCGCCTCGACCGCCGTTCTCATCTTGCCTCCGCTGCTTCGCGGGCCTTGCCGGCCGTGGCCGTGAGCAGGTCCGCACCACGACTGACGAGCTTCGAAGTTTCGCCGTGCACGACTTGGGCAAGCCCCTCAACCTGGCGGATGAAGCGGGGGCTGCGCTTGAAGCGTCGGCCGATCTGTTCGTAGGTTTCCCCTTCGGCTCGCAAGGCAGCGACTCGGCGTGCGATCGGGCTGGGGCCGGACTGCTCCGGTGTCGGGGTGCGGTCGAACTCTGTCCAGGCGACAAGGCGTCTCACATAGTCGGGACTTCGGCGGAAGCGTGTTGCGATCTCGGGCGTCGCGATGCCGTCGCGGCGCATCGCAAGCACCCGCCGTTCGATGGGACGAAGATACTCAGCTGTGACCACGGTGCGGTCCTTTCTGTCGCACAACCCCGAATCTACCGCGGTGTCCACCCGCCAAAGACGCGACCTGTGAGCACGCCACCAGGATCATCGTGATCGTGGCCCTCGATCCTCCTCGGCGAACGAGCAGACCGCCGAGTCGGCGAAAGGCAGGGTCTTGGGCGGTTCGGTCCTCGACGGGATACTGTTGGGACGAGGTGGTGACGAGATGAGGGAACGCCCATGACCATGCTGGTGACGGCCCCACCGCGCATCCTGATGCTCTCGCTCCACGGGTATGTCGCTGCCGAGCCGGAGCTCGGGCTGCCTGACACGGGCGGCCAGGTGGTGTTCGTGCTCGAGCTCGCGAAGCAGTTCCGTGACCTTGGCTACATCGTCGATATCGTGACGCGTCGTTTCGAGGACCAACCCGAATTCGACGACATGGGCCCGAACCTGCGGGTCTGGAGGGTTCCATTCGGGGGACCGCAGTTCCTCCGCAAGGAGGACATGCACGACCACATCGGGGAGTTCGTGCAACGGTTCATCCCCGCCGTCCGAGACGCCCAGATCCGATACGACTTCATCAACTCCCACTACTGGGATGCCGGACATGCCGGTCAACGGATCTCAGAAGAACTCGGCGTGACCCACATCCACACCCCTCACTCGCTCGGATCGTGGAAGCGGGACGACATGGCAGGTGATCAACAGGAGATCGAGTCGAACTACCGCTTCGATGAACGGATTCGCAAGGAGTTCCTCATCTACCGGCGGTGTGATCGGGTGATCGCCACAACCAACCAACAGGTCGAAGTGCTCACCGACGCGTACGATGTGCCCGAAACCCATATCGAGATGATTCCGCCTGGGATCGACGAGGGGCGTTTCACACCGATCACCGACGCCGAACGCAGGGCTGTGAGGCGACGGTTGAAGTTCCGCAAGCACGATGTGTACACCGTCGGGCGCGCCGCAGCGAATAAGGGATACGACCTGCTGATTCGAGCACTCCCGGAGCTGCGCGAGCAGGTCTCCGATGCCCGCCTTCAGCTCGCGGTGGGCGCCAACTCGAGTGAGGACCGCAGGCGGGTCGCGTCATGGCAGGAGCTCGCATCGACCCTCGGTGTCGACGAACACATCACCTGGCGTGGCTATGTCGACGACGACGACATGGTCGCCCACTATCGGGCTGCGGCCGTGTTCGCCTTGCCGTCGAGATACGAGCCGTTCGGCATGACGGCGGCCGAGGCAATGGCGTGTGGGACGCCGTGTGTCGTGACCGTCCACGGCGGTCTCGAGGAGATGTTCGACTTCGGCTCCCACGCGCTGTTCGCTGATCCGAAGCGGCCACGCGAATTCGCCGTGATGCTGTCGATGCCTCTCCGCTACCCGCAGCTTCGGAAACGCCTCTCGATCGCAGGGGCACGGTTCGCTCGTCGCATGTTCGGATGGCACAGCATCGCGCGAAGAACCCTGGTTGCGTTCGACCACGCACGCGGCCAGCATGACGTCTCGATGATCGAGTCGACCTGACGGGTAGCTCACGGTTCACTTCCCGCTGATCGCCGTCGGGTCAAGGTCAGGGAATGCACCCGGATCCGCATCGAGATGCAAGGTGGCGTAGGCGTGCACATACGACGCAGCGCTCCACGCCTGATGTGCCTTTCCCATGGGGCGCCCGGTCTGCCCGTGAAGCCACTCGTTGAATTCCCAATCACCGCGTAAGCCGATCCGGCAGGCCTCGGCGAGGCTCGCAAGCTCGCGGTGGGCAAGCTCGACCCTTCCGGTCGCGGCAAGGAACCTGATCCACAGCCCACCGATGAATGGCCAGATCCCGCCGTTGTGGTAGTGGTGCGTGATGTTGAGGAAGTTGACGAGGAAGTAATCCTTCCAGTCGTCGGCTCCCGAGGCGATCGGCGGATACAGGCAGGTCACCGGGAAGGGACTGTTTGCGCCGACACCCCACAGAAAGGTGAACAGGCGGTCGAGTTTGCGTTCGTCGAGGAGTCCACCGAGCGCCGCGAGCAGGTTGGCATAGACATCACAGCGCCAGCCATAGTCGAACGGCGTGATCTGGCTCAACAGGTAGTACGCCTCGCCCGGTGAGAATTTGCCCGATTGGGCGCCCGCGATCTCCATCAGCTGTTCGCCGCTCGGCCAGAACTGATCGAGAATGATGCCGCGGACACGGTCGGCTCGTGCCGCCCAATCACTGCCATGGCGTCCCAGACCGTCGAGCAGCACAGCGGTATCGCGACATGCCTGCCCCCACAGCACCTCGTCGTACAACACATTGTACGAACGGGGGAAGATGTCCATCCAGTCTGACGACTCGGGGATCTCGATGAGTCCATCGTTGTTTGCATCGTGGGCCGCGAGCCACGCCATTGCACGCTCGACCGGGACAGCGATCTCCTCAGCGAAGGCACGGTCGCCGGTGTGGAAGGCGAGGCGCACCGCGCCGATGACGAACCAGATCACCGAATCGATGCTCGCGATACCGCCGATTCCCGAATAGTCGGGGCGTTCATCTGCGAGGCGAACATTGCCAGGGATCTGCCCCGCTGGGGTCTGATGCCTTGCGAGCACGCGAATTGTCCGCCGGAAGGTGTCGATCAGGTCGGTGTTATCGAGACAGAGGGTCCACAGCCCAGCGATGACGCCGTCGCGTGCCCACACGGCGGCATAGTTGGCGTCATGGGAATTGAGGAGGTTGTCCTTCGCAGAAGCGGCCGTGAACCCGAGTTCGGTTGTGTTGCGTGCAAGGGTGTCGCGTGCAGCGCGGAACGCCGTTTCGCAGATGTCGCGCGTGGCCGTGGTGGCACCACCATGGAGTTGGAGCTCATCGAATGCCGCGATCAGACGACTCTCGTCGACCGTGGCGCGGCGAGCGTCATCGGTGACGAAGCCAGCATCAAGGACGACGGCTCGGTCGAGGTGTTCCCTGATGGTCGTTGTGCTGCCGAGGATGCAGTAGACATGGGACCACGGGATGAGGAGACCTTCCGCGATGTGTTCGAGGGCATCGTCGAGCCCGGCTCTGTCCGATGGCGACGGCCACTCCTCGACCCGAACGGCCCCCGGAAAGCGGGTGATCGACGGGGCGTCCCGGTCGATCACATAGTCCGGTGTTGGGAGGCCAGGCACATCCGCCTTGCCGACATAGACGAGGATCGTGTCCCGGCGCATCGCCGCGATACGATCAGCAAGACGATTCCACGCCGAGGACGAATCGGTGTCGAGCATGTCGACATCGATTGCGATGAGGCGTTGTGTCGGGTCTGGCCCAGTCGGCGTGGGTGTCATCGGTGTTCCCGCATCAGGGGAAGGATGGCTGTCATCGTGATCGGAACCAAGGACCAGATCGAGTCACAAGCTGCTGTATCGGCATACGGTTGGCCCTTGGCTGGCATATGAAAGGAGGGTCGCTCGTGGCCACGAGGCCCCTGCTTGCCACGGATCTCGATGGTACCTTCATTGGTGACCAGACCGAGATGCTTGCGCTCTGGCACGACCTGAACGAGACAGGGATCCGCGTCGCGTTCTCGACGGGCCGTCATCTCGCGTCGATCAGGGCCTTCCTTACCGGATCGGAAACGACTTGTCTCCCTGCTGCGTGTATCTGCATGGTGGGCACCGAGATCTGGCATGTGGTTGACAATGAGTTCCGCAGGGACGACGCGTGGACGGACGAGATCGATCAGGACTGGGACCGCGCGGTCATCGACGGTGTCGTGCGCGCGGTCTGTGACGCTGAACCACAGCCGTCCGAGTGGCAGTCAGAGTTCAAGTCGAGCTGGTATATGGATCGGGTCGGCGGCTCCGATCTCGTCGAGATCAGCAACCGTCTCGAAGCCGCAGGTGTCGCGGCGAAGATCGTCGCTTCCGCCGAGCGGTTCCTTGACATCGTGCCGTCCCGGTCCGGCAAGGGAGGAGCTGTGAGATTCCTCGCCGAACGCCTGAACCTGGGGATGGACCAGGTCGTCACGGCGGGGGACACGGGCAACGACCTCGACATGATGCCCCCAGCGCTCGAGGTTCGATCCATCGCGGTTGGAAACGCAACTGAGGAACTGAGACACCATGAAGCCAGCGGCCTGTACCACGCGGACGCACCGTTTGCCGCAGGGATTCGGGAGGGACTCGTCCATTATGGATGGCTCGACGCTTGACACAGCCCCGAGACCCCCAGACCGTGCGGCGGAAGTCCGGTCGTGTTCACCGGATTCTGCCGTTCGCGGGATCCGTTCCGGGCGCCCCTGTGCGAAACGCCAGCACGGGATCATCTCCCAACCTCGTCATCTCCGAGATTCCGTGTCACCGGATTCGGCGTGTCGTGCGTGTGACCTCATGTATGGACAGCACTGACCGTGTGATCGATCGCTGCCGGGCTGGAGGGAGCCGTTGACCATCGAACCACATACGGATGAGCAACCCGCGGTATCGCCAGCCGTCCCTCTGACCGAGGACTTCACGGCTTTCTACGAACGGGAACTGCGTCCGGTCGTAGGGCTGGCATATGTGATCTCGGGGAGTCGATCCGGCGCCGAGGACATCGCGCAGGATGCCTTCATCCGGGCGTACAAACACTGGGACACGGTGAGTCAGTACGACAATCCCGGCGCGTGGGTTCGCAGGGTCGTCTCCAACCGAGCCACATCGGTGTTTCGGCGCAGGACCGCCGAAGCACGCGCCGTTTTGCGGCTCGCTGGATCTGCCCGCAGCGTTCCGGAATTGACACCCGACGCCACCGCCACCTGGGCAGCAGTTCGTCGCCTCCCGAAACGCCAGGCCCAGGTGATTGCCCTGCACTACTACGACGGAAGCGCCGTACCTGAGATTGCGCGGATCCTCGACTGTTCCGAGAACACGGTCCGCACCCATCTGCGTCGCGGACGAGAGACGCTGAGCACACGACTCGACGAAAGGAAGCACCCATGAATCACCACGACGCGCCCACCTGGATCGATGATCGTCTCGACCGTGCCGCGACCGATACGAAGCGAAGCGTGGCGACGATGGAGCTGCGGTCCATCACGACGCGGCAGGGCCGACAACGATCCGAGAAGTTGGTTGCGGCCGGAGGCGCATTCGCCCTCATGGTCGGGGCAGCAGGGGTGGCCGCGATCCTCGTCGCGCAGGAGCCTGCGCGACAGCCGCTGATGTTTGGATCCGATTCGGCGCCGCCTGCCCCGGTGGAGCAGGGAAGTGACGACGCGGGGAACACCGTGACGACCATTGCCCCGGATCCGGCACCTGACTCCGGGGCAATGGTCGAGTCCATGCCGCAACTCGGTCTCGTCCTCGACGGTTGGGGTTCGGTGACCGCGGGAGAGGGCAGCCACGCGCGGGAGGTCTACTACACGCACGGAGGCGACGGAGGTGGCGAGGGTGATCGAACCACCGTCGGGATCGAGACGAACATCTTCGCGACCCCGGAGGAGCTTGAAGCGGCATCGGCCGAATCCGACACCCATTGGGCCCAGTTGATCGACAGCGGGACCGCGACCCAACTCGACGATGTGGTCGTCGGAACCGGTGACTCCGCACATGCCTACCTGCTGAAGGAAGGGACAGGCCCAGGTTTCCCGTCCAGTTTCCCAACCGTCTGGTTCACATGGCAATCGTCATCCCGGTCCTTCACCAACCTGATCGTCTCATACGGATCAGTTGACGACGCGGTTCTCATCGCCCAATCGATCCAGGAGCTGAGCGACGAGGACTGGAACGCCATCCTCACCGAGGCTGCCGCCTTGGGAGCCGGCGACGAGTCCCCGGTTTCCACCACCACCTCGATGGCACCGTGAGTTCCTGACACGCCCCTCCACGAACTGAAGACACGAAACGGAATGCGACCCCGTCCCGTGACAATCAGGGTCGCGGGACGGCGAACAACAACAACCGAGGGCCACCTTCGAGTCTTTCGAGGCACGCGGTTGTCACCCCCGTCGAGGACCCAGTCGAAGGGGTGTGGCCGATTGCGGCACCGAGGAAGCTTCTACGCCCAGGACGCTCCGTGGCCGGGTTCTGCGGGTCGCCGGATCGGGACCGCGCGCCTCGGTTGGGCACGGAACGCCATGACGAGGTCGTTGAGCGCATCGGTGTCGACGAGGAAACTGTCATGGCCGTAGATCGAGTCAAGGACCGCGAACCGGCACCGAGGAAGCATGGCGGCGAGTTCCCGCACCTCCGACACCGGGTAGAGGGCATCGGTGGAGATCCCGACGACCAATCCCGGCGTGTCGATCCGGCGCAGGATCGCCTCTGCGGGCCCGCGTCCCCGGCCGAGATCATGGCTGTCCATGGCATCGATCAGGGTCAGGTAGGTGTTGGCATCGAAGCGGTCGACGAATCGCGAGCCCTGGTAGCGCAGATATGATTGGGCGGCGAACCCGTCGGCGTCCTCGCTGCGTCCGAACCGGTGTGCGAACTCGGCGTGGCTCCGGTAGCTGACCATCGCGATCATGCGTGCTGTTGCGAGCCCTCCGGACGGTTGGCGTTCAGCTGCGTAGTGTCCATCCTGGAACTCGGGATCGGTGATGATCGCGTGACGCTGAGCCTCCGACAGGGCAATCGCCCACGGTGACTGCGTGATTCCCACCCCGATCGGCACGATCGACCCCACACGGTCGGGATACAGGGCAGCCCACTCGAGTACTTGCATGCCGCCCATCGAACCCCCGATGATCAGGTCGAGCGTCTCGACGCCGAGCTCGTCGAGTGTGTGGCGCTGAACCTCGACGATGTCGCGGATCGTGACCTTCGGGAACCTCGGACCGTACGGTCGTCCGTCGGGATCGGGGAAGGTCGGGCCGGTCGTCCCGTAGCAACTCCCGAGCACATTCATCGACACGATGAACTCGTTCGCAGGGTCGAAGACCCTTCCCGTGCCGAAGAGGCCCGACCACCAGTCGTCGGCGTTCGCGTCCCCGGTCAGCGCGTGGCAGATCAGCGTCGCGTTCTTGCGGTGCCTTCCCCAGGTGCGGACCTCGACGGTGACATCGGTGAGGCTTCCCCCTCCCTCAAGGGGGAAGTCGCCGCCGATCGTGACCCGGTGCTTCACGATGCCACAACGCTCGGCTGCGGCAACGCTGCGAATGCCTGCTCGAAGTCTGCGGTGATGTCATCGATGTGCTCGATGCCGACCGACACCCGGATCAGGTCGTCGCTGACACCCGCCGATCGTTGCTCGTCGGAATCGAGCTGCTGATGGGTGGTCGACGCCGGATGGATGACCAGCGTCTTCGCGTCGCCGACATTCGCGAGGTGCGATGCAAGTTGGAGCGAGTCGATGAACCGCTTCCCTGCCTCGATACCGCCGTCGACCCCGAACGACAACACGCCGCCGAACCCGTTGCGCAGAACACGCTTCGCGATCTCGTGGTACGGGTGATCCTCGAGGCCCGGGTAGTTCACCCACGACACCTCGGGACGCTCGGTGAGCCACCGGGCGAGGGCAAGGGAATTGTCCGCATGCCGCTGCACCCGGAGCGAAAGCGTCTCGACGCCTTGCAGGAGGAGGAAGGCATTGAACGGTGACAGGGCTGCCCCGAGGTCGCGGAGCCCTTCGACGCGCGCCCTGATCGCGAAGGCGATGTTCCCGAACGGACCATCCGGCCCGAAAGTGTCGCCGAACACGAGGCCGTGGTAACCGGGGGATGGCTCGGTGAACTCCGGGAAACGACCGTTGCGCCAGTCGAAGTTGCCGGAATCGACGATGATGCCGCCGATCGATGTCCCGTGACCGCCGATCCACTTGGTGGCCGACGCCACGACGATGTCAGCGCCGTGGTCGATCGGGCGGGCAAGGTAGCCGGCCGCGCCGAAGGTGTTGTCGACAATGAGCGGAACCCCTGCGGCATGGGCGGTCTGCGCGAACGCAGGGAGGTCGGGAACATTGAACCTCGGGTTCCCGATGGTTTCGAGATACAACGCCTTCGTTCGGTCGTCGATCCTCGCGGCGAACTCCTCAGGGTCGTCGCCGGATACGAACCGAACCTCGATGCCGAGGCGCTCGAGCGCGACCTTGAACTGGTTGTAGGTGCCGCCGTATAGGTACGAGGTCGAAACGATGTTGTCGCCAGCCGAAGCAAGCGTCGTGATCGTCGTCAGTTGAGCGGCCTGGCCGCTCGCCGTTGCAACTCCGGCAACACCCCCTTCGAGCGCAGCGATTCGCTTCTCGAACACATCCGTTGTCGGGTTCATGATCCGTGTGTAGATGTTGCCGAACTCCTCGAGCGCGAACAGTCGGGCACCGTGGGCGGCATCATCGAATGTGTACGAAGTGGTCTGATAGATCGGAACCGCCCTCGCGTTCGTGCCGGGCGCTGGTTCCTGCCCTGCATGTACCTGCAAGGTCTCGAATCGGTGTGTGTCGGTCATGTGGTCCCTCCGGGGATCGGGGAGATGCGACGGGGCGGGAGGGTGCTCACATGAAGAAAGGACCTGCTCCGTGCCCGGTGCAGATCCTCTTGGCTTGTCTTGGTTTTGTTGCGCTACGCGTGAGGACTGCACGGCTGTGTCATCGCCATGCACATCATCTCGCGGGTCACTACAACACTCATGTGGGGAGCAACAGTACACCATTTTCTGCGCGTGTCAAGGTGGGTCGTCCGAGGATCAGACACCTGTCCGGGATCAGACATTGGTGAAGTCCCAGCGCTCCCGCGATGCCCTCGCTGCCGCGACATCGACGCGGGACAACAGCACGAACCCGACGACGAAGAAGGCAGCGACCGACAGGATCGCCGTCCGGCTGTCGGCGATCGTTCCGACGAGCCCGAACACGAGCGGGCCGATGCCGGACAGCTTCGAGAACACGGAGAAGAACCCGTAGAATTCCGCCGAGGCCGCTTCGGGAATCATCGTCCCGTACAGGGAGCGGCTGAGCGCCTGAACACCCCCGAGGACGAACCCGACCACGGCGGCGAGGGCCCAGAAGCCGACGGCGGACTCCTCCGGTAGGAAGTACGCACCCGCGGCAATCCCCGTCCACACGACGAGGGCGATCATGATCGCTCGCTTCGGTCCGGTTCGATTGGCGAGAACGCCGAACATCAGCGCGCCGACGAAAGCGATCAGCTGCACGATCAGGAAGGCGATACCGATTGTGGTGATGGACAGACCCAGCGTGTCTTCTGCGTAGGGCCCCGATACCGCGATCACGGTGCCGGTTCCCGAGTTGTAGATGATGAACGCAACGACGAAGAGCAGCAGCTGGGGGAAGAGACGGAGCTTCTTCGTCGTGTCGATGGTCCTGCGGAACCCGACTCGGGCGAACTCTGATACCCGGCGCCGTTCGGCTCCGATACCGTCCGGCGGCAGCCGTCGCAGCGAATAGACGGAAAAGCCGATCCACCACAGCCCGGAGCCGAAGATTGCGATTCTGGCGGCGAGCGTCTCGGTCAGTGCAGCATCCGTCGGTTCCTCATGCGAGAACATGATGAGGGCCAACGCAAGCGCCAGATAGATGCCCCCGCCGAGATAGCCGAACGCGAAGCCCTTCGACGACACCTGGTCGATCGTGTCGTCGGTCGTGATGTCCGGCAAGAACCCGTCGTAGAACACATTGGCGGCGACGAACCCGAACTGCGAGACGATCACCAACAGCAGGAACAGGGGCACCTGCCCCTCGGAAACGAAGGGGACGAGCAGGGTGAACCCGGCTCCGAGAAGCGCGAAGTTGCGCAGCATCCGCCGCTTCGAATCCGAATAGTCCGCGATGGCTCCAAGGACCGGCATGGCCAGGAGCAGGATGATCGATCCGATGCCGATCAGGATCGAGAACAGCGACTCACCCGACAGGCCCCAGTAGGTGTCGCCGTCCATGATCGTGCCCGTGAAGAACGCCCCGACCACAGCCCCGAAGATGGTGATGTAGGCCGAATTAGCCCAGTCGTACATCGCCCATCCGAAGATGGTTCGCTGGTCGTTGCGGTAGCCCTCGGCCATTGACAGCCCCTCTCGCTCGAATCGACGCTAGTGGCCTGTCAGGAACCATGCAGGCCGGGCATGCGGGTGGCCAGAGGCTATGCTCCCGCCGCACCCGCTTGGTGTGGCTCGTTTACCGGATTGGAGGAAGCGCGATGGTGCACAGCATCCTTGTCGCCGACTCCCTCGTGAAGCGTTTCGGGGACCACACAGCAGTTGCCGAGGTGAGCTTCGCGATCGGCGAGGGTGAGAGCTTCGGGCTGCTCGGGCCGAACGGTGCAGGAAAGACCACTTCGATCTCGATGGTGTGCGGCCTCCTCGATCCCGACGGTGGGTCGGTCACGGTGGCAGGGGAGCGCATCAGCACAGGCTCCACGAGGGGAAGGGATCTCATCGGGCTCGTTCCCCAGGATCTCGCCATCTACCCCGATCTCACCGGCGAGGAGAACCTCGCGTTCTTCGGTCGGCTGTATGGGATGAGCGGCAACGGGCTCGCGAGCCGGGTCTCCGAGGTACTTGAGGTCATCGGTCTCACCGACCGCAAGGACGACCGGACTGCGGACTACTCGGGGGGAATGAAGCGACGGCTCAACATCGGGGTGGGGCTGTTGCACCGCCCCAGCCTGCTCGTGCTCGACGAACCGACCGTCGGCGTCGATCCCCAATCGCGCAACGCCATCCTCGAAGCGGTCGAACAGTTGTCGCGCGAAGGAATGGCCGTGCTGTACACCACGCACTACATGGAGGAGGCCGAGCGTCTCTGTGATCGGGTCGCGATCATCGACGAGGGGAAGATCAAGGCCGAGGGAACCCGGCGCGAGCTCGTCGCCCTCGTCGGGGAGCAGGACCGCGTTTCGATCACGGGGTCAGGAGACCTCTCGGCGGCCGCCACAGCCGTCAGGAGCGTCACAGGCGTCACCGACGCGTCCGCGTCGGATCACCGCATCGAGATCCTCACCGACGACGCCTCCGCAGTTCTCCCCGAGCTCCTCGCGAAGGTGACCGACTCGGGCGGCAGCATTGCCGGTGTGGAAATCGTCGAACCGAACCTCGAAGCAGTCTTCCTGCACCTCACCGGCAAAGCGCTGCGGGATTGACCGTGGGCGCCGCGTTCCGCATCGCCTTCAAGGACCTGAAACTGCGTGTCAGGGACCGGTCCGTGTTCATCCTTGGGATTATCGCCCCACTGACCCTCGCCTTCATCTTCAACCTCATTTTCGGTGGAGCAGCGACTGGTGAGCTCGGCCTCGACTACGGCGTGGTCGACCTCGACAGCACCGAGATCTCCGGCACCTTCACGACAGTGCTTGCCGGTGCCGAGCAAGCGGGCATCCTGACGATCGAGCCCTACCTCGATGCGGCTGAGGCAGAAGCGGCGATCGACGCTGACGCCATCGATGCGTTCTTCGTCATCCCCGACGGCTTCGAGGACGCCGTCCGATTCAACAAGACGACCTCGATCCGGATTGTCGGCGATATCGATGCGCCAACCCCGACGCAGATCGCTGCAGGTTTCGCCGAGCAGTTCTCGGCCGGCATCGCGGCAAGCCAGCTCGCGGTCGCCACAACCGCAAGCGTCGAAGGCGCTCCCATAACGCCGGGTTTCGTGGCCGGACTGACCAACGACCCCGTCACGGCAAGCGGGTCGTTCGTGTTCCAAGACGAATCCGCTGCGGCCAAACAGCTCGACGCGTCGACCTACTTCGCTGCGGGCATGGCGGTCTTCTTCCTGTTCTTCACCGTCCAGTTCGGCGTCGCCGGACTCCTCGAAGAGGAGCGGGACGGCACGATGGCACGACTGATGGCCGCTCCGATCGGACGATCGTCGGTGGTGGTGGGAAAGGCCATTCTGTCGTTCCTCGTTGGTGTCATCTCGATGGCGGTCCTCGTCGTCACCACCTCTCTGATCATGGAGGCCGATTGGGGGGCACCGTTGGGAGTTGCTCTCCTGACGATTGCAGGCGTCCTGGCTGCCGTCGGGATCATGGGGGTCATTGCCGCGTTTGCGAAGAGCCCTGAAGGTGCAGGCAATTTCGGGGCGATCATCGCGGTGATCCTCGGGATGCTCGGCGGCACCTTCTTCCCCATCGGATCGAGCGGTGGGGTCCTCGCCAACCTGACGCTCCTGACGCCCCACGCATGGTTTCTCCGTGGACTCGGCGAGTTGAGCTCGGGGGCGCCGTGGACCGCCGCACTCCCCGCGGTCGCTGCGATCCTTGTGTTTGCCGCGGTCACCTGGGGTCTTGCCGGGATCCTCATCCGGCGAAGGTGGGCGCTGTGAAACCCCTCGCCATCGCATGGGTCAATGTGAAACGAATGTTGCGTGAGGGATCGAACATCTTCTTCGTGTTCGTGTTCCCGATCGCGCTGGTGCTCCTGATCGGTGTGCAGTTCGGGAGCGGGTTCGAGCCAGCGCTCGGGATCTCCACGGCAGACGACGGCGACCTCGCATCGCAGATCGTTGCGGCACTCGAGGCCGATGAGTCCGTGACGGTCACGACCTTCGATTCCTCAGACGAGCTGCTGACCGCAGTCGAGCGCGGGACGGTGCAGGTGGGTGTCGTCCTTCCCGCAGGCATGGACGCGTCGGCCGAAAGCGGCGAGACCGTCGAGATCGGCTACCTCGGCCGACCCGACGGGTCCGGTGCGCAGCTGCAAAGCATCGTGTCGTCGTCGGTTGCCGCGATCATGGCCCCAGTCGGTGCGGCCCAGTTCGCCGTGGCCGAAACTGGCTCGGACTTCGATGAAGCGCTCGCGCTTGCCGACCGGCTGTCGAACCAGGTCGAACCGATCACGGTGGAGGTCACCGCCGTGGGAGAAGCGCTTTTCCCCGACACGCTCGGTCAGTTCGACCTCGGGGCATCCTCCCAGCTCGTGCTCTTCGTGTTTCTCACAGCGCTCGCGGGTTCGTCGGCCTTGATCCTCACGCGACAGCTCGGGATCAGCCGCCGGATGCTCTCGACCCCGACTCCCATCTCGTCGATCATCCTCGGGGAGTCGCTTGGTCGTTACGGAACGACCCTCATCCAGGGCGTCTACATCATGGTGCTCACCTTGATCGTCTTCCAGGTCAACTGGGGCGATCCGGTCGGGGCGATCCTCATCCTCATGGCACTGTCGGCCGTAGGGGCTGGTGCCGGCATGCTGCTCGGGTCGATATTCAACAACGATCAGCAAGCCGCAGGTGTCGGGGTGATCGTTGCGCTCGGCCTTGCGGCCCTCGGCGGAGCCATGTTCCCGGCCGAGCTGTTTTCTGCCACCATGCAGCGCATTGCCCATGTCACGCCCCACGCCTGGGCACTCGACGGCTACGCCGAGCTGGTACGGAGAGGCGGAACGACGCTCGACATCCTCCCCGAGTTGGGTGTGCTTGTCGGGTATGCCGCGGTGCTGATGGGGCTCGCCGCGTGGAGACTGCGGGTGGCGATCACCCGACCGTGATGCTCGGGGTGCATGCGCGTTGACAGGTTCGCATGCAGATTTATATGCTGCATTGCATGCAAAGCACCAGTGTCCGGGTGGATCAGGACACCCACCAAGAACTGAAGAAGCTGGCGCAGGAGCTCGGGACCACTGTCGGTGAGGCAGTTGCAATCGCCGCCCGTCGGTTGCGTCAACACAGAATCGGGGTCGAGCTGAGAACTCCGCTCACCAAAGAAGAAGCCGTCTGGCTCGATGCTGACCTCGGGTGATGTCGTCGAGTTCGACTTGGGAGTTCCGTCCGGTCGGGAAGCTGGCTTGAGGCGTCCGGCTGTGGTCGTTTCGTCGCAGGAGATCCTTGACGAGTCAGCCAGCGTGGTTCAGGTCGTTCCCCTAACAACGAGCATTCGCTCCTTTGGCTCGGAGGTATTCGTTTCTGCTGACCAGACCAACGGTCTGTCCGCTGACTCAGCCGCACAGTGCCAACACATCAGGTCGGTATCGGCTGAGCGGGTGGAACAGGTCCTTGGCAACATCGGGCCGGTCGCTTTGGCAGATATCCGGGAGGTTCTGGGCTTGATCCTCGACATCCGCATCCGCTAACACCCCGCTCGTACGCCGAGACGGGACGACACTCGACATCCTCCCCGAGTTGGGCGTGCTTGTCGGGTATGCCGCGGTGCTGATGGGGCTCGCCGCGTGGAGACTGCGGGTGGCGATCACCCGACCGTGATGCTCGGCGGGCGCAACAGGGAAGGCCACCCCTGCGGGTGGCCTTCCTCGTGTTCACACGCTCCGGTCGGGGCGAGGATTTTGGCTAGATGCGGACGCGGTCCTTGAGGCCCTTGGCGGCCTTGAAAGCCGGCACCGTCGCCGCGGCGATCTGAATCGTCGCTCCCGTGGCGGGATTGCGACCCGTGCGAGCCTTCCGACGACGGGTCTCGAACTTGCCGAACCCTGCGATCGAGACATCGCGGCCAGCGTCGAGTTCGACAGCGATGATGCCGTGGCCCGACTCCGAGCTGAAGATCGCGTCGATGACCTCGGCGGCCTTCGCCTGCGACAGATCGGTCTGCTTGGCGAGCTTCTTCGCCATTTCGGTCTTGTTCACACCGGACTCCTTTGGGTTGCGGACGGGACCCAGCTTTCTCCCGTAGGGGGGACGATAGACCGTTTTCCGTCCAGAAGTCAGTGTTTTCGCCCTTCGATCGGCCCCGACGCGGAGAGACAGCGCATCACCTCCGGTTCCGGATTCGGCGCTGTAGCCTCAGCGGCGCCATGAACCACACACCCCATCGCCTGATCGTCGCGCTCGCCATCGGCGCCCTCCTCGTCGTCACCGCAGGGTGCGACAACGGTGCCAAGCCCGAGACCACCACGCCGGGTGCATCGACGACCGCGCCGACCCGGCCGGACACGACGACAACGGTCCCGACCATCACCTCCATCCCGCCCGACCAGATACCGGGCACACATTCGGCCTCGATCACCGACGAGCTCGACACCCGGATGCGGTCCGACATTGGTGACCTGATCCTCGCCGCCGAACAGTCCCGGGCACTCCCGTTCCTCCAGATGCCCACCGTGACGATCCTCGACGAGGCCGATTTTCGTTCCCGGGTCGCAGAACAGGTCTCAGAGGACCTCGACCCCGCGGAGATATCGGGTGACCAGGCGCTCTTCGAACTGATGGGGATGCTCGACGGTGACACCGACCTCGGAGAGCTGCTCATCGATCTGTACACCGAACAGGTGCTCGGCTTCTACGACGGATCGACCAAGGAGATCGTCGTTCCTTCCGCTCCCGACGGCTTCTCGGCATACCAACGGATCACGCTGGTGCACGAACTCGTCCATGCGCTGACCGACCAGCACTTCGAGTTCGACCCCGAGTTCGAGCGGCGTGACACCGAAGGCAACATCGACGATGCGGCCGCCCTCCTCGCTCTCGTCGAAGGCGATGCCACCTACCAGCAGTTCCTGTACATCGAGGACATGGATCCCGCCGAGGCGATCGAGGCGGCCCTCGAAGCATTGTCGTTCGAGTCCTCGACACTCGATGCCGCACCTCGCTGGGTTGGCATGGATCTCGCCTTCCCCTACGAGCAGGGCCTCATCTTCATCCAGCAGGTCATCTCAGACGGGGGCCTCAAGGCGGTCGACGAGGCGTACCAGGATCCTCCCGACACGACCGAGCAGATTCTCGAACCACGCAAGTATCTCCGCCGTGAGGATCCTGAGCCGCTCGATCCGGTCACGGTCACGCTTCCCGGATGGGAGATCCACGAGGATGCATCGTGGGGCGAATGGGGCGTTCGGATGATCCTCACCGACACGGTGTCACCCGGCATGGTGACCCAGGCAGCGGCCGGGTGGGGGAACGACTCGTACCGGGTGCTGCTCAACGGCGACGAGGTCGCGATGGCGTGGAGTTACCTCGCCGAGAGCGAAGAGGACGCCGAGGACCTCGTCAATGCCCTCATCGCCCACGCGAGAGACCGGATGGGTGCCACCTCGTCCAAGGAGTCGGGCGGTGGTCTCCTGCTCGAAGGCAGCGGAATCTATGTGTTCATCGACCGGATCGATGACCGATTCGTGTTCGTCGCTTCAACCGATGCCGCTGCGGGTGGTTCGCTGCGTTCCCAGATGGGCGTGTAGGGCGCAGCCAGCAAGGCGAATACCGCAGACCCCTACCGCTGTGTTGATGCTGAGCGTAGGGTGTGACCGTTGGCGTCAGCCGCGGCCGGCGTTGGGCTTACGACCATGATTCGCCTTCGAACGGCGAGCGCGGAGTTTGCGTCGTTTTGCCTTTGCCATGGTGGCTTGAGGGTACCCGGAGAGTCGATGTATCGGCGGTTCAGTCTCAGGTGGGCATCCGGATCGGTTGCTCCCGTCGGTGTTGCGTCGTCGTTCCTCGCTCGGCTCGTTGGTCTCAGGTCGCGGACGCTCGCAGGGATCGTCATCGACTGCGGCACGATCCACACGATCGGTATGCGCCGCCCAGTCACCGTCGTGGAAACCTCCATCTTCGGCGTCGTGACGGCTGCAACCGTGGTTCGGCCCAACCGGATCTACCGTCGACGCACCGGCACGGTGCTCGTCGAGATCAAGGACGGTGAGGACGCACCGTCCGTCGGGGACCGCATCTCGGTTCTACCATGCCCGATCGATGCCCGGCACCCTCATTCTGTGCGCAACACCGATCGGCAACCTGGCCGACATCAGCGAACGCCTCGTTGAGGCACTCGCCTCGGCTGATGTCATCTTCGCCGAGGACACACGCCGAACCGCAAAGCTCCTTGCCCGGATCGGTGTTGAGACGCCGATGCGGAGCTACTTTTCTGGCAACGAGCGCTCCCGAAGTGCCGAGCTGGTCGAGCTGCTCACGGCCGGATCCACCGTTGCGGTGGTCTCGGATGCGGGAACGCCGACCGTCTCGGACCCGGGTGCCTCTGCGGTCGCGGTGGCGGTGGACTGCAAGGCGACGGTCACGGCGATACCCGGTCCGAGTGCTCCCGCCACCGCTGTCAGCGTGTCGGGGTTCGACGGTGACCGCTTCGTGTTCGAAGGGTTCCTTCCGAGGAAGGGGAGGGAACGGGAAGACCGTATCCGTTCGATCGCGGACGACACACGAACGACGGTCGTGTTCTGCGCCCCATCGAGGGTCGGTGCCGACCTGACCGACCTCGTGTCAGCCATGGATCCCGACCGACGGGTCGTCGTGGCGCGGGAGCTGACGAAACTCCACGAGGAGATCTGGCGGGGCACGATACGGGACGCGGCCGGGCACTGGAATTCCGTGGAGCCCCGCGGTGAGTTCACCGTGGTCATCGAAGGGGCTGCCTCGGCGACGCCGAGCCTTACCGAAGCCGTCGCAGCGACGGTGGCCCGCATCGAACAGGGAACATCGATGTCCCGAGCGGTGCGGGAGATCGCGACGGAACACGGGGTCCGTCGGGGTGAGCTGTACGACGCGGTGCTCGACGCCGGCGTGTGATCTCGAGGGTCTCCGGGCTCAGGGCTGGAGATTCGTCCGGCAATCAAGGCAGACGCCTCTGCCGTGATACTCGCGAAGGTCTGCCGTCCCCTCGCAGAAGATGCAGGTCGCTTCGAGCTTCCGAAGCACGATGCCACCGTTTTCGACCGTGATGGCGAGTTCGTCGCCTTCATGGATGTTGAAGAGTCGCCTCGTCTCGGCCGGAACCACGATCCGGCCGAGGTCGTCGATCTTCCTGACGATGAGAGTGTCCAAGGTGGGGGCCTCCGTTCACCATCGGTCGCGGAGTGTTGGGGGGGGCGCGACGAACCCATAGTACCGACTCTCGGATCACCGCGCAGCGCGAGCAGGGTGACGGCTGGAACCCGTCCGAATCGTCGCCCCGGTAGCATCGAGCTCATGACGCAGAACGCCAAAGCGAAGGTTCTTGTGGCCGTTGCGTGGCCGTATGCGCAAGGACCTCTCCACCTCGGCCACATTGCAGGTGCCTATCTGCCCCCCGACATCTTCGCGAGGTACCGGCGTGCGATCGGGGACGATGTGTTGATGGTGTCGGGATCCGATGTGCACGGAACCCCGATCACGGTGAAGGCCGACGAGCTCGGTGTCACGCCAGAGGACATCGTCGCGAGGTACCACCCGGAGTTCCTCGGCTACTGGGAAGACCTCGACATCCAATGGGATCTCTTCACAACGACGGGAACCGACACCCATCGGCGCGTCGTCCAGGACTTCTTTCTGACACTCCTCCACAACGGCTACCTGTACACCGACACCACCGAACAGCTCTACGACGAGATGGAACACCGGTTCCTCCCGGATCGATATGTCGAAGGGATCTGCCCCAACTGTGGCTACGACAAAGCGAGAGGGGACCAGTGCGACCAGTGCGGGAAGACGCTTGACCCAACGGAGCTGATCGACCCCCGTAGCAGGCTGTCGGGCTCGACCCCCGTGCTTCGTGAGACCAAGCACTACTACTGGAAGCTCAGCGCATTCAACGAGCCCCTCCTCGCTTGGCTCAACGAGCAGGAAGGCTGGAGGCCCCATGTACTCAACTTTGCCATCGGAATGGTGACCGAGGGTCTCCACGATCGGGCATTCACCCGCGATCTCGAATGGGGCATCCCACTGCCGGTGAACGACATCGGACCCGGCAAGTCGATCTATGTGTGGTGGGAGGCGGTGATGGGGTACCTGTCGGCTCCGCAGGAATGGGCAGAGATCCACGGCGAGCCGGACGCATGGAAGGCATGGTGGGAGGATCCTGCGGCTGAGTCGTATTACTTCGTCGGCAAGGACAACATCCCGTTCCACGCCATCTACTGGCCCGCACTGCTGATGGGCCACGGCGGGTTGAACCTCCCGACGAATGTCCCCGCGAACCAGTATGTCACCTTCGGGGGCCGGAAGGCATCCAAGTCGCTCGGTGTCGGGAGACCGTTGTCGTGGTACCTCGACACCTTCGAACCGGACGCCCTTCGGTACGCGATCGCCCGGAGCCTTCCCGAAACCAACGACAGTGAACTGCCCGATGACGAGATCGTCAGAAGGATCAACGATGAGCTCCTCGCAACATGGGGCAATCTCGTGAACCGGGTCGTAGCGATGACCGGCCGGTACTTCGACGGTGTCGTGCCCGATCCGGGCGACCTCGATGTCCTCGACGAGGCAGCGATTGCCGCGACCGCTGCGACCCTCACCGAGGTCGGCGCCTTGATCGGAGAGGTGAAGCTGCGCGCCGGAATCGAACGGGCAATGCAGGGTGCCCAGGCGGCCAATGCCTACCTGAACGAGCGCGCACCGTGGAAGACCGCGAAGACCGATCTCGAGCGGACCGGCACGACCCTGTGGGTCGCGCTCCAGATCATCGCGACGAACGCCGTTGCCTTGTATCCGTACCTCCCTGCCACCTCGCGAACCGTGCTCGAGGCGTTCGGGGTTCTCGATGCTGACGCACCGATCCTGTGGGAGGAGCCGAGCGTCACACCCGGGACGAACCTCGCCGAGTTGCCTCCGCTGTTCGGGAAGGTCGAACTGGAACCCGAGGAGTAGATCGTGTCGGATCCCTCGATCGATCAGGATCTCCGCTGGGTCGACACGCACGGACACCTGTTCATGATCGACAGTCCGACCGATGCGGTCCTCGGGCGTGCGATCGACCGCGGCGTGGACTGGGTCGTGTGCCCCGGTGTCGACGCAGCGTCGTCCGCGGCCAGCGAGTCGCTTGCCCGGCTCCATCCCGGACGCGTCCGGTGGTCCGCCGGGCTCCACCCTCACGAAGCGACCCGTTGGCCCCAGGACGCCGACACGCTTGCTGACCTCGCAGCAAGGGCCGATGCCGTAGGTGAATGTGGGCTCGACTACTACCGAAACCTGTCACCTGTGCAAGACCAGCGAGTCGCCTTCCGTGCCCAGCTTCGGTTGGCGGGAGACCTGGGGAAGCCGATCATCATCCACTGCCGTGACGCGTTCGCGGATGTCTACGACCTGCTCGATGGGGCCCAGCTCGGTGCGCGAGCGGTGCTGCACTGCTGGACCGGTGGCCCGAAGTGGACGAGACGGTTCGCGGCGCTCGGCGTCACCTTCTCGTACGCGGGCCCGCTCACCTATGACACCGCCGAGACACTCCGACTCGGCGCGAAGCATGCACCCCCGGCACGCACGATGCTCGAGACGGACAGCCCGTATCTGACCCCCGAACCGCTGCGTGGCATGCCGAACGAGCCCGCCCATGTCCACCTCACCGGGGCGGTGCTTGCCGAGGTGTGGGGGACCACGGTTGCCGAGGTGGCGCGTTCCACGACCGCAGTGGCCACCGGGGTGTTCGGCCATGGGTGAGATGTTCGACGACGGGATGCAGGTGCGAAGCGAGATCCGCAGGCTCCTCGTCGATCACGACCGTCGGCCACGCAAGGCCTACGGGCAGAACTTCCTCGGGGATCCCGACACCGTTGCACGCATCGTGGCAGCGGCGGGAGTGGGTGCCACGACCGATGTCGTCGAGATCGGCGCAGGGACGGGTGCCCTGACCCTTGCGCTCGCGGCAGCGGCACGCCGCGTGGTGGCGTACGAGGTCGACCACGGCCTCGAGTCGATCCTCGACGAGGTGCTTTCGGGTCTCGACAATGTCGATCTCCGCTTCGCAGACGCAAGCCGCGTGGATTTCAACCGATCGCTCGAAGGGTCCCCGTGGACGATGGTCGCCAACCTTCCATACAACATCGGTACCGGCATCCTGCTCGACACCCTCCAAACCGTGCCAAAGATCACGCGGTGCGTGGTCATGGTCCAGCGCGAGGTTGCAGACCGCCTCGTCGCACCGCCGGGTTCGAAGACCTACGGCATTCCGTCCGTGATCGTGGCGCTGTACGGATCGGCCCGTAAGGCGTTCGCAGTCCCTCGGGATGTCTTCGAGCCCGAACCCCGCGTCGATTCGTCCGTTGTCGTCATCGATCATGTGGTCCCGCCCGACCACGCCGACCGAGCCGTCGAGATCGCGTCGGTCGCGTTCGGCCAGCGCCGAAAGATGCTCCGCCGCAGCCTTACGAGCAGTCTCGACGAGTCGGTGATCGTCAGCGCAGGCATCGACCCCACCGCACGACCCGAGACCCTCGCACCGGGTGACTTCGTCGCCATGGCCGCGGCAGAGGCGGAGGCAGAGGCGGAGCGATGAGAGCCCTCGCGCATGCCAAGGTGAATCTCGCGCTGATCGTCCGCCCCCGTGCCGCGGACGGGTATCACCCGCTGCGGGGCATCTACCAATCGATCGACCTGTGCGACATCGTCACGGTGGAACCCGCGAGGAGCGACCAGATCGAGGTCTCGAACGGCGAAGCCCCCGAAGACGAAACGAACCTCGCGTGGAGGGCTCTCGAGGCACTTCGGCGCGCGGGGCGTGATCCGAGGCCGTGCGTGTTGAGAATCGACAAGCGGATTCCGTCAGGGGCCGGGCTTGGAGGCGGAAGCGCCGACGCAGCAGCCACGATCGGGTTGCTCCGTGACCGCTATTCGGTCGACCGCGAGTTCGTCATCGAGCTCGCATCTGCGCTTGGAGAGGATGTGCCGTTTGCACTCACCGGGGGGTCGGCGATCGTTCGCGGGCGGGGTGACATGATCGACCCGATCGAGCCGCTTGCCGGCTTCGCCCTCGGTCTCGTCGTCCCGCCTTTCTCATTGGCGACTCCGGCGGTGTTCGCCGAGTGGGACCGGCTCGGCGGGCCCGAGGACCACGCGATCCCGGATTCGGGCCTTCCTCCGGCACTCCGGGGTCGTGAACCGATCCGCAACGACCTGTACCCAGCGGCGCGATCCCTCGATCCCAGGATCGCGGAGTGGCGGGACGAGCTGGCGTCGCTGTGGCATGGACCGGTCGCGATGACCGGTTCGGGTTCGGCGTTGTTCGGATTCTTCCCGTCCCTCGATGAAGCGGCCGCTGCGGTCGCGGAGGTACCGATCCCGGCGCGAGCCGCCGTGGCGAGTGATCTCGTGGAGCGCGGGTGGAGGCGAATCGATGACTGACCCGTACGGCGCCCACCCTTGCCCCGCCCCTACACTTCGGCGTCGCATCACGCGATGGGGGGTGGTGTAATTGGCAGCACAGATGGTTTTGGTCCATCGGGAACGGGTTCGAGTCCTGTCCCCCCAGCCGGTAATCGAGGAGTGAGAGTCGTGGACCCATGAGCACGAGTGTCATCATCCTGGCCGCCGGGAAAGGAACCCGCATGCGGACCGGGTGGCCCAAGGCGCTCCACATGGCAGCCGGACGAACCCTGCTTGATTGGGCGATCGACATCGCAAGGGGAGCGGAACCGAGCGAGATCAGCGTGGTGGTGGGATACGAAGGGGCCGCTGTGGACGCTGCGTGTCCAGACCATGTCACGGTCGTGACCCAGGAACCACAGCTCGGCACCGGTCACGCCTTCCAGGTCGGGCTGGCCGGCCTCGCGACGCTCGACACCACCATCATCGTGGTTCCGGGCGACATGCCGCTCATCACGCCGGCATCGATTCAAGCGCTCATCGAGGAGCACACCGAGGCGGGCAATGCCGCGACGGTGATGACGGTCGAGATGGATGATCCGACCGGGTACGGCCGCGTCGTTCGGTCGGAGGGATCCGTTTCGGCCATTGTCGAAGAGCGCGACGCCACCGACGAGCAGCGGGCGATCCGCGAGGTGAACACCTCGGTCTATGTCTTCGATGGCCCCATCGCTTCTGGCGCGATCAGCGGCGTGACCGATGACAACGACCAGGCCGAGTATTACCTGACCGACATCGTCGGCATCCTTGTCGAAGCTGGCCACCGTGTTGGTGCCGTCACCGTGCCTGCCGAGGAGGGGATCGGTGTCAATTCCCAGGCACAGCTCGCCAAGGTGTCGCACATCCTCAGGCAGCGCATCAACGCACGACTTCTCGACGCGGGGGTGACGATGATGGATCCGGAACGGGTGTACATCGATGCCGGGGCCGATGTTGCATCCGGGGCGCAAATCCTTCCGGACACCTACCTCCTCGGCGCCACCTCGGTGGGGCCCGGTGCGGTGGTTGGACCGTCGGTCGAGGCAGTCGATTCGATGATCGGTGCCGGGGCACGCGTGCGGTATGCGGTGCTCGATACCGCGGTCGTCGGGGCCGACGCGAGCGTCGGCCCATACGCTTACCTCCGGCCGGGGGCAGTCCTCAAGGAAGGGGCCAAGGCCGGGACCCATGTGGAGATCAAAGCGTCGGTGATCGGCAAGGGCTCGAAGGTGCCGCACCTGTCCTATATCGGCGATGCCGACATCGGCGAGGATTCCAACATCGGCGCAGCAACGGTGACCGTCAACTATGACGGGTTCGAGAAGCACCGCACGATGATCGGGGACCGAGTCCGGATCGGGTCCGACACGATGCTCGTTGCACCGGTCACGGTTGGTGACGACGCCACCACGGGGGCCGGGTCGGTCATCACCCGAAATGTGCCGCCGGGCGCGCTCGGCATCGAACGGAATGACCAGCGCAACATCGAGGGCTACGCTGAGAAGCGCCGGAAACGAGCTGAGAAGGAAGCAAGGTAGATGCAGCGTCCCGGACTCAAGCGAATGCTGGTGTTCTCAGGGTCGGCAAATGTGGAACTTGCTGAGGAAGTGGCAAAGCTCCTCGATGTCGAACTCGGCGGAGTCGAGCGTTCGCGCTTCGCCGATGGCGAGATCTACATCCGATTCACCGAGTCAGTTCGCGGCGCGGACTGCTTCGTGATTCAGAGCCACTCCAAGCCGATCAACGAACACATCATGGAACAGCTGATCATGATCGATGCGCTCAAGCGTGCCTCTGCGAAACGGATCACTGCCGTGGTCCCCTTCTATGGCTATGCCCGTCAGGACAAGAAGGGGCGTCCCCGGGAGCCGATCACGGCGCGCATGATGGGCGACCTGTTCATCGCGGCGGGGGCGGACCGGCTCGCAGCGGTTGACCTCCACACGGGGCAGGTCCAAGGGTTCATCGATGCTCCGTTCGACTCCCTCACCGCGCTGCCGCTCTTCACCGATTACCTCAAGAACCGGGAAGACGGACCGCTGACCGTCGTATCGCCTGACTCGGGCGGCGTCAAGCGGGCAACTCGTTTCGCCCATCACCTCAACGCCGAGGTGGCGTTCATCTACAAACGCCGCCGCACCGACGCACGAAACCAGGTGACGGCCAGCCATGTGGTCGGCGATGTCAAGGACCGCCATTGCATCATCGTGGACGACATCATCGACACGGCGGGAACCGTCGTCGCAGGTGCAGAGCTCCTCATGGCCCGAGGCGCCGCATCAGTCAAAGTGCTTGCGACCCACGGCGTGCTCTCCGGCCCCGCCATCGACCGGCTCAAAGACGCTCCGTTCTCGGAGATCGTCATCACGAACACGCTCCCGGTATTGCCACAAGCCATGTCCCTGCCGAATCTGACCGTGTTGTCGATTGCTCCGATCGTTGCCGGAACCATCGAGGCGATCTTCAACGACAGTTCGGTCAGCGAGATCTTCAAGGGCGAGAACACCTGAGCCCATCAACCGTGCGCTGATGAGCATCGACGCTGCAGGGATCACCGACATCGTTGAGGAAGGTTTCCGCGCCTACCAGCGTCGCGAACGGGCACTGACGGCACGGGCGTTCGTTCGGTTCGAGGCACGAGACTGGGCATCGGGCCGGAAGGACGCGCTCGAACGCATCGATGCGTATGGGATCAGCCTCGACCAGACCATCGAACGCCTCAAGGCCGAGGGGTTCACGACCGCGCAACGCAGCGAATGGTCCAAGGCGCGGGATGCGTTCGCCGAGATCTATCGTGATGACCCGTTCGTCGACATCGCAGAGACCTACTTCAACTCGCTCGCGCGGAAGATCTTCACGACCGCAGGCATCGATCCGATGCTCGAGTTCCTCTCGGATCCCGATGACCCCCGCCGTGAGGCGATGCCCGTCACCCGCATCTATGACGCGACCACGGGTTCGACCCGTTGGATCCATGAGGTTGCACGGGACTGCCGGTTCCATGTGTCGTGGGCGGACATGAACCGCGATGTCGTAGCTGCGATCGAGCGATTCCCGTTCCAACCGGTTGAGGTCGAGATCGTGAACCGGCTCTTCTTTCGCGGTCGGGCTGCCTACCTCGTCGGTTCCTTCACCGACGGTGAGGACACCGTTCCTTTCGCGTTCGCCATCCGGCACGCCGCCCGAGGGATTCGCATCGCAGCCGTCATGATCGGGGAAGCCGATGTGTCGATCCTGTTCTCCTACACGAGAGCGGCCTTCCAGGTTGCGTCCGACGCCCCCCGCGATCTCGTCGATTTCCTGTCGGAGCTGCTCCCGCACCGCGCAGACGCCGAGCTGTGGGCCGCCATCGGATACCGCAAACAGGCCAAGACCGAGCGGTATCGCGACATCATGCGGTATCTCGATACATCAGACGATGTGTTCGAGCCTGCTCCCGGCGTGCCCGGACTCGTGATGGTCGTGTTCACGCTTGCGGGGTATGGGGTCGTCTTCAAGGTGGTGAGGGACCACTTTCCGCCCCAGAAGTCCGTTACCCCGAGCCAGGTCGCGCAGCGGTATCAACTCGTGGCACGACACGACCGAGCCGGCCGCCTCGTCGAAGCACAACGCTTCCACGACCTTCGCCTTCCGGCGGACCGGTTCCGATCCGATGTTCTCGATGAGCTCGTGAGCGAGGCGTCCCGGAATGTGACCGTGACGGGGGATCAGGTGAACTTCGCGACGATCTATGTCGAGCGGAGGGTGACGCCGCTCGACATCCACATCCGTGTGTCGGACCCTGCTGAGGCCGAGCGCGCGATCATCGACTACGGCGCTGCTATCAAGAACCTCGCCGCATCGAACATTTTCCCTGGTGACATGTTGTTGAAGAACTTCGGTGTGACCAGTCGCGGTCGGGTGGTGTTCTACGACTACGACGAGCTCACCGAGCTCACCGAGTGCCGTTTCAGACGGTTCCCCTCCTCTGGTGATGGTTTCGACGACCTCGCCCCGACACCTTCGTTCGGGATCGGACCAAACGATGTGTTCCCCGAGGAGCTTCCCCGGTTTCTTGGGCTCAACGACGAGCTACGGAGGGCATTCTACGACCGACACGCCGACCTGTTCGAACCCGAGTTCTGGCTCGATGTGCAGCGCAGGATCGAGTCAGGGGAGACGATCGAGATCCTTCCATACCGGCGGTCCCGCACCTTGTGAGGCGGCAACCCCGGTCATTCGGTGACCTCGTCGATCCACGCGAGGTATCCCTCGCTCGCCTGCTCGATCGGAAGCATCAGGATCGGTGGAACCTCATACGAGTGCATCGATGCGATCGCAGCCTGCACTCGGTCGTAGAGACCTGTGCGGGTCTTGCAGATCAGGAGGAACTCGTCATCGTCGACGACCTCGCCCTTCCATGTGTACACGCTGGCGACCGTCACGATCTGGACCCCGGCGGCGAGGCCGTCCGACACGAGGCGACGCGCGATGGCATCCGCCTCCTTGCGGTCCCCACAGGTCGCGAGCACCAGCGCATGATCCGACATGGGACCATGATGGCACGACAGACGACTCGTAGAGGCGTCCGGACGCTTCAACCGGCACGCCACTAAACTCGCTGTCTGCATCCTCAGCCGAATCCGAGGAGATCACTCATGCAGCAGGAGACCCTGCGCGCGACCAAGCGCACGACATCGGGAAGCCGTGCTTCACGCCGGCTTCGGGACCGGGGTCGTGTGCCGGCAGTGGTCTACGGGTCCGGCCTCGATACGACGGAAGCCGTTCATGTCGACCGTCGTGAGTTGTACGGTGTGCTCCACACCGATGCCGGCCTCAACGCCATCATCGAGGTCGACATCGAAGGCGCTCAAGTCCTGACGGTCGCCCGTGAGATCCAACGCGACCCGATCAGAGGGACGATCTCGCACCTCGACTTGATTCAGGTCTCGCTCGATGTCGAGATCGAGGCCGAAGTCCACATCGAATACACGGGTACTCCCGTCGGTGTGGTCGACGATGGCGGCATTGCCGAGACGCTTGCCGCCTCCATCACGATCAGTGCCCTTCCGAACGCAATCCCGGCCTCGATCGAGGTGGATGTGACGCATCTCGGACTTCACGACACGCTGACCGTCGCCGATCTCCCCGAGGTGGAGGGTGTGACCTATCTCGCAGACGAGGGACACCCGCTGCTCACCGTTGTCACGCCCGCCGCGGAAATCGTCGAAGAGCCGGAAGTCGACGAGCTCGAAGGCGAAGAGGCGATCGAGGGCGAAGAAGGCGACGAGGCCGCTGCCGACGCCGTCGAGGAAGCCGAAGACGAAGAGGGTTGACCACAGAGTCGTCCGCACGCCTCATCGTTGGGCTCCGCAACCCCGGATCCGGTTACGACAGGACGCGCCACAACATCGGCTCCGTGGCGGTCGCAAGGTTCCTCGATGAACACGGTCTGGATCTCAAGCGTGCCCGTCAAGGTATCCGCGCGGACATCGCCGAGACGAACCTCAGCGGGAATCGAATCGTCGTGACGGTCCCGCGGACCTTTATGAACGAATCGGGGCAGGCGGTCGCTCCGCTCGTGAAGTACTTCGGTATCGCGGCGGCGCGGATGCTGGTGGTCCACGACGACATCGATGTTCCGTTCGGCAAGCTCAAAGTCACCGATGGTGGGGGCCACGGCGGGCACAACGGCGTGCGGTCGATCATCGGGTCCCTCGGATTCGACGACTTCTGGCGCCTGAAGATCGGTGTCGGGAGACCTCCGAGCGGTGTGGATCCTGCCGATTTCGTCCTCGACCGTTTCCGTCCCGACGAGAGGGAATCGATCACGGTGACCGCGTACCGCGGCGCCGAGGTGATCGAGTCGTTCGTTGTCGACGGGGGGGAACGGGCACGGCAGCATGCGGGCGAACTCAACATCTGAGGAGAACGATGACTCGATATGTCGGGGCGATCGATCAGGGGACCACGAGCTCGCGATTCGTCGTCGTCGATGATCGAGGCTCGATCGTTGCGAGAGCCCAGACGGAGCATGCCCAGATCCTCCCGCGACCCGGATGGGTCGAGCACGACCCATCCGAGATCTGGCGCAACACCGAGTGGGCGATCTCGACGGCCCTCGACGAGGCCGGTCTCGTGGCGTCCGACCTTGCCGGCGTTGGTATCACCAACCAGCGTGAGACCACCGTCGTGTGGGACCGCTCGACCGGGAGACCCGTTGCGAACGCGATCGTGTGGCAAGACACGAGGACGGCGGAACTCTGCCGCTCGATCGCAGAGCGGGTTGGCGAAGATGTCCTCCGACATCGAACGGGCCTTCCCGCCGCAACCTACTTCTCGGGGCCGAAGGTCCGGTGGCTGCTCGACTCGGATCCAGCGATCGCAACTGCGGCGTCCCGTGGAGAGCTGGCCTTCGGGACCGTTGATTCGTGGCTTGCGTTCCGGCTGACCGGCCGCCATGTCACCGATGTGACCAATGCGTCGAGGACGATGTTGATGGATCTCCGGACACTTGAGTGGGATGCGGATCTGTGCGACGCGATCGGGGTTCCCGCGTCGATGCTTCCGACGATCGAGGCGTCCGTCGCGCAGTACGGGCCATGTGATGGTGTCCTCGCGGGCACGCAGCTGCGTGCCATCCTCGGCGATCAGCAGGCAGCCCTCTTCGGGCAGGCTGCGTTCGCTCACGGCGACACCAAATGTACCTATGGCACCGGCGCCTTCCTGTTGACCAACACAGGTACCGTGCCGGTGCCATCCACCGCCGGGCTGCTGACGACGGTGGCATATCAAAGGCAAGGGCACGATGCGCGGTATGCCCTTGAGGGATCGGTTGCCGTCGCGGGGTCGTCGGTGCAATGGCTGCGCGACAATCTCGGTCTCATCGAGCACTCGGCCCAGGTCGAGGAGTTGGCTCGGCAGGTGTCCGACAACGGCGATGTGTATTTCGTTCCTGCGTTCTCGGGGCTGTTCGCACCGCACTGGCGTCCCGACGCGCGAGGGGTGTTGGTCGGTCTCACCCGATTCAGCAACAGGGGGCATGTTGCTCGCGCCGTACTGGAAGCAACGGCATTCCAGGTCAAGGATGTCCTCGTGGCGATGCGCAACGACACGAAGACGAGCCTCGATGAACTCCGGGTCGACGGGGGAATGGTTGCCAACGAGCTCCTGATGCAGTTCCAGGCGGACATCCTCGACATGGATGTCGTGGTTCCCACCCAGATCGAGACCACGGTCCTCGGAGCCGCATATGGGGCGGGAATCACCGCAGGGATCTGGTCGGGAGCTGATGATGTTCGCGACCGATGGACGGAACGGGAACGGTTCACACCTGGTCTGACGGTCGAACGAAGAACCGAACTCGATCGGGGGTGGCGAAAGGCCGTCGAGCGCTCCCTTGGCTGGGCCTGAGGCACTCCAGGCCGTTGTGGCTCAACGGGTGACCGTCCGTCGGCGTGATGATGGCGGAGTGGTCCCCGACCAGCACCCATCGCCGGCGATGCAACAGGCGGACAGCCGGATGCGGGCGCGACGGGCACCCTGCCCACGGTGCCGGAATCGCTTAGGCTCCGGGACCATGTCGATCCCGAACCTCCTCGCTGTGACCCGGCTCGTGCTCACCCCCGTCGCGATGGTGCTGATCCTCCATTCGCCACAGGGGCGTGGTTACGCGTACGCCGCGGCAATCGTGTTCGGTGTCGCCGCCGCAACGGATTTTGCTGACGGCTATCTCGCCCGGAGGTGGCGTATCACGACCACACTCGGCGCGTTCTTGGATCTCGTCGCGGACAAGGTGCTCATCACCGGGTCCCTGATCGCGCTCGTGGCGATCGGGGCGACTTCGACCTGGGCCGCCTTCCTGATCATCGGAAGGGAGGTGGCGGTGATGGGGCTCCGATCCGTCGCAGCACTCGATCATTTCTCGGTTCCTCCTTCGATCTGGGGGAAGTGGAAGGCGACGGTCCAGTTCGTTGCGATCTTCTTCGCGATCCTGCTTCTCGATGTCGAGATCGGCCCGCTGCGTCTCGATGAGTGGCTGATGTGGGTTGCTGTCGGGGTCACGCTGCTGTCAGCAGGTGACTACTTCTCCCGATTCCGGTCCGTGTTGTCACGGAAGGACCGCGCTGGGTAGCGGCGCGCGGCTGCGCGGCGCAACCCTGGGTTCCCACTCGGTCTGAGCCGACTGGCAGCCCTGGGCTCTACCCAGGGTTAGCCTCCGGCCTTGTGTCTGCTCCGCTCCGCGCGCTCGTCGAGGCTTGGCGCCCGGCCCTTGATCCGCCGGTTCCGGGGCGTTTCGTCGTGCCACCGGCGGTCAGGGCGTTCATGCTCGCAGGAATGCTCGAAACGGCCGATCGGCCCCTCTTGGCGATCGTGGCGGGAGATCGCGAGGCTGAGGAGCTCGCTGAGGACATCGAGCTGTTCACGGACGAGGTCCATCATCTCCCGGCCTGGGAAACGCTCCCCTTCGAACATGTGTCGCCCAACATCGTCACGATGGGTCGAAGGGTCGTTGCCCGCCACGCCCTCGACGCAGCGTACAAGGGCGTCGTCGTCGCTTCGGTTCGCGCGGTGTCACAGCGCCTGTCGCCGACGCGCACGGCACCGGTGCTCCTCGAGGCGGGCTCCACCCATGATTTCGATGATCTCGTCACCACCTTGAGCCACATCGGGTACCACCGCGTTGATCGGGTCGAAGCGAGGGGTGACTTCACGGTGAGGGGCGGCATCATCGACCTTTTTCCGCCGGAGGCAAACACCCCGATCCGGCTCGACTTCGTTGGTGACACCCTCGACGAGATCCGCACCTTCTCGGTTTCCACACAGCGTTCCGATGAGCGCAAGGACACCGTTGCCGTGTTCCCTGCCCGCGAGCTCCTCCTCACCGAGGAAGTCCGCGACCGGGCGCGGGCCCTGATGGTCGAAGCGCCGTGGGCAGCCGCGACATGGGAGCGCATCGCCCAAGGGGTCGCATTCCAGGGCATGGAATCGTGGCTGCCCTGGTTGTCGGAACCGGCGACGCTGCTCGATGCCAAGACTCCGACCGTGGTCGTGTTCGATCGTTCGCGATGCGCCGAGCGCCTCGAGGAACTGATTCGCGAGGAAGCCGATCTCGCAGAGGCACTGTCGGGGACATGGGGAACGGGGGAACCCGCCCCGAGCGATCATCCTCCCTTGTATCTCCCCCTCGACATTGACTCGGTCGGCGACCACCTGCTCGAGGCGGCTCCCCACGCCGCCGGGCCCGGTGATGATGGATACTCGCTCGGTGCCCTCGACGGGACCCCGGGTGATCCCGAGTCGATCGCCTCAGCGATCAACCGGTGGTCCGCTCGCGGCGTGTCGATCATCGTCGCAATGGATGGTGAGGGTGCCGCCAACCGGGCGGCAAAGGTCCTCTTGGAGGGGGGAGCCGACCTCCCGGTCATGTCGGAGCTCACAACGATCAGTCAGGCGGTGACCCCGACCGGAATCCACGCGGGGTTCATCCTTCCCTCCGCGGGCGTTGGGGTTGTCGGCGAGCGGGAGGTGGCTGGGAGACGCCGGGCCCATCGCCGCCTCCGGCCCGGCCACGGACGAGTTCCGAGGGATGCTTACCGCGACCTCAACGAGGGCGACTTCGTCGTGCATCACCATCACGGGATCGGCCGGTTCGCCGGCCTCGTGCATCGCGAGATGGCAGGCGTGGAACGGGACTACCTGCTGATCGAGTACGCAGCAGGAGACCGCCTCTATGTCCCGACCGATCAGCTTGCCGCCGTCACACGGTACACGGGTGGAGAGTCGCCTCGCCTATCGCGTATGGGTGGTGCCGACTGGAACCAGGTCAGGTCCCGGATACGCAAGGAGGTCGCCGTGGTGGCCGACCAGGTCGTCGCGCTGCACCGCAAGCGTGCCGCCGCCGCCGGGCACACCTTCGGACCCGACACACCATGGCAGCACGAATTCGAGGCCGCGTTCCCGTACGAGGAAACTCCGGACCAGCAGCAGGCAATCCTCGATGTCAAGGCTGACATGGAATCCGAGCGGCCCATGGACCGCCTCATCTTCGGTGATGTCGGCTTCGGCAAGACCGAAGTCGCCATCCGAGCCATGTTCAAGGCCGTCCAGGGAGGCAAGCAGGCCGCAATGCTTGTGCCGACCACACTTCTCGCCCAGCAGCATTTCGCAACCTTCGAGGACCGCTTCGCCCCGTACCCGGTTCGGGTCGAGATGCTGTCCCGTTTTCTGACACCCGCCCAGCAACGGGAGGTCATCGCCGGCCTTGCCGACGGCACCGTGGACATCGTGGTCGGCACGCACCGACTGCTGTCCTCCGATATCGCGTTCGGCGACCTCGGTCTCGTGGTGGTCGACGAGGAGCAGCGCTTCGGCGTGGCCGCGAAGGACGCGCTTCGCGAGCTGCGTACCAGCACCGATGTGCTGACACTGACGGCAACACCGATCCCGAGGACGCTCGAGATGGCGCTCACCGGGATCCGCGATGTCTCCAACATCCGGACCGCACCACAGGACCGGCATCCGATCCTGACCTATGTCGGACCATACGACGAGCAGGCCGTTTCGGCCGCGATCCGGCGCGAGATGCTGCGCGAGGGCCAGGTGTATGTCGTGCACAACCGGGTCCAGTCGATCGACCACGCCGTCACCCGACTTGCGGCGCTGGTGCCGGACGCTCGGATCGGGGTCGCCCACGGACAGATGGGTGAAGCCCAACTTGAGCAGGTGATGTTCGACTTTTGGAACCGCCAATACGATGTTCTCGTGGCCACAACCATCATCGAATCGGGGCTCGATGTCCCGCAGGTCAACACGCTCATCGTTGAGCGTTCCGATCGGTTGGGGCTGGCGCAGCTCTATCAGCTCCGTGGGAGGGTCGGGCGCTCGAACCAGCGGGCATACGCCTACCTGTTCCATCCGCCGGAGGAACGCATCGGCGAGGATGCCTACCGGCGTCTCGAGGCGATCGGGCAGTTCTCCGACCTTGGGAGCGGCTTCGAGCTCGCGATGCGGGACCTCGAGATCAGGGGGGCTGGCAGCGTGCTGTCCGAGACGCAATCGGGCCACATCGCAGCGGTCGGGTTCGACCTGTACACGGAGCTCGTTGCCGACGCGGTCCTTGAACTGCAGGGAGGGGGACCACCGGTTCCGGAGCCATCACCGATCCGGATCGACCTCCCACTCGACGCCCATCTCCCCGACGGCTATGTGTCCGGTGTTGAGACCCGCCTCGAAGCGTACCGGCGTCTCGCTGCGGCTCGGAGCCTCGACGATGTCCACGATGTCGTTGCCGAATGGCGTGATCGTTTCGGCGACCTGCCGGCGGCGGCCGAGGCCCTGATCGCGGTCGCCGAGCTCCGGGTCGAAGCGGCACGGCTCGGGATCGCCGAGATCCTCCAGACGCGGGACGAGGTCCGGATCAAACCCGTGGCTATGCGGGCATCCCAGGAGGTTCGGTTCAAGCGAATTGCACGGGACGGTTTGTTCCGCAACGGCACCGTGTACCTCCCGGCATCATTTGTGGGCACGACCGATCCCGCAGGTGCGATTGTCGGCTTCCTCCGTACAATGTGGCCTGCATCCGACGATGCACCCCCCGACTCGCACGACACCAGGTAGCAATTCGATGCCTTTGATCCGACCAGCCCGACCTCGTCGTTTCGCCGCCATTGCCGCGTTCGCGGTGCTGGTCGCCGCCGGCTGTGGGAGTTCGACCGGGGGAGCAGCGGCGGTTGTGAACGGCGTCTCGATCGAAGACTCCAGCGTCTACGCACTCGGTGGGCTCGATGCGCAAGCCGACACCGTGTCCGGGAGCGAGTTCCGAGATGCACTCTCGCTCCTCATCATCCAGCAAGCTCTGCTCGAAGCCGCTGACGAAACCTATGGTCTCGGGGACCTGTCGGAACCCGACGCCCTTGAGGCGTTCATGAATGATCTCGAACCGAGCGAGGCCAACGCCATCAACGATGCGATCGACGCCGGTGTCTCCCAGGGGCGAGATCCCGCCGCAACACGCTCGTATGTGACCACCCAGCAGCACATTGCGACGGCCGTGTCAGAAGCGATCATGGCTGATCCCGTGTTCTTGTCCGATGTCTTCACCAACAGCCCCGAACTGCTGATGATGGTATGCGCCCGGCACATCCTCGTGGCGACCGCAGAGGAGGCGGACGAGGTCCTCACGAGGCTCGAGGCGGGCGAGGACTTCGGTGCCGTTGCGGGCGAAACGAGCCTCGACACCCAGTCGCTGGGAGGCGCGTTGCCGTGCCCGGCCTCTCCGTTCGTATTCGGACAAACGCTCGGACCGGTGCTCGCATCGGTAGCGGTCGGCGAGTTGACAGGTCCCGTTGAGAGCGAGTTCGGCTACCACATCATCGTCGTCGACTCACGGGACACGCCGGGGACCTTCATCGAATTGACGGGTGATCCCGATCGGTGGGTGCCGAGAGGCGTTATCGAAACCGAACTGACTGCCTGGTACAACGACGCACTCGCGCGTGCGGACATCATGGTCAGGTCCCAGATCGGAACTTGGAACCCACAGGCGGATGCCATCAGCCCGCCGCCCGGTTCTCCCTGATGGCAATCACCGTCGTCGGAATCGGGCCAGCGGGTCTCGACCGGTGCGGTGCACAGCAACTCGATGCGATCCTGGATCCCGAGGTGGTCGTTGTCGTGCGAACCGTGAAGCACCCGGCCGCCGCGGAGCTGGCGGAGCGCCGCCCAGTGCAGTCCTGTGATGACCTCTACGACACCCACGATGACTACGACGAGCTGTACCGCGCGATCGTCACGAGGGTGCTCCAGATCGCTCGGGATCGTGATGTCGTGTATGGCGTTCCCGGGAGCGCCGTCGTGGGGGAGCGCAGTGTTTCGATGCTGCGCGATCGATGCTCCGACCAAGGCATTCCGATCCGCGTGCTGCCGGGCTCGTCCTTTCTCGACCTCGTCTACCTCGAAGCGGGTGTGGATCCTATCGCCGACGGCCTCCAGGTCGTCGATGCACGAATGCTGCCGGATCCCTTTCCCTTGCACCTGCCGACGGTCATCACCCAGGTCGATACGCCGCTTCGGGCTGCGGATGTGTCGGTCGCTGTCGGGAGAACCCTCGCGCCGGACCACGAGCTTGTCGTCCTCGACCGCCTCGGCGACGACGATCAGGTCGTTGAGCGCATCACGGTGTCGGACCTCGCGAACTACCGGGCGGGGTCGAGGACATCGGTGTTCATCGAAGCGACACCCGTTGGCTTGCTCGGCCTCGTCGCCACCAACCGGGTCCTCCGTCGCGAATGCCCGTGGGACCGCGAGCAGACCCATCACACCCTGTTGAGCCACCTTCTCGAGGAGGCATATGAGGCCGCCGACGCGATCGCGCTCCTGCCCCTCGATGCGCCCGATGGCCCCCCGGACTTCGGTGCCTATGCGGAAGTCGAAGAAGAGCTCGGCGACCTGTTGCTCCAAGTCGTGTTCCATGCAACGCTCGCGTCCGAGACCGGGGCCTTCGACATCGATGAAGTCGCAGAGACCATACGGGGAAAGCTCGTTGCCAGGCATCCCCATGTGTTCGGGGATGTCGTTGCCGAAACCCCAGGCGAGGTTCGGGCCAACTGGGAGCGTCTCAAGGTCGACGAGAAGCACCGCGAGAGCCTCATGGATGACATCCCCGTTGGCATGTCCGGTGTCGGGAGGGCGCACAAGGTGCAGCTCCGCGCCGCAAGTGTCGGGTTCGATTGGGAAGACCCGGTTGCGGTGCTCGACGACCTCCGGAGCGAGATCGACGAGTTGGTCGCAGCGGACTCCGACGACGAGGTCCATCACGAGGTCGGTGACATCCTGTTCGCAGCCATCAATGTGGCTCGGCTCAACGGCGTCGACCCCGAAACAGCCCTTCGGTCGAGCGTGAATCGTTTCATTGAACGCTTTCGCCTGATGGAGCAGCGGTTCGCCGCTGCGGGACGCACGATGAGCGACGCTCCGATGAGCGACCTCGACGCGGAGTGGGATCGCGCCAAGCAGTCCCTTGCGGACCATCCGACGACAAAGTCCTGAACGAAGCGAACCGGCGTCTACCCTCTGAGCCCTATGAGAGCTTCCACACGCATCACCGGAGTCCACGGACGGGAGGTCCTCGATTCACGGGGGAACCCGACCGTCGAGGCCGAGGTCAGGCTTGATGGCGGTGGTTTCGGGCGAGCGATCGCTCCATCGGGCGCGTCAACGGGTGCACTCGAAGCCGTCGAGCTGCGCGACGGCGGCGAGCGGTATGCAGGCAAGGGAGTTCTGACGGCCGTTGACCATGTCAACGGACCGATCGCTGATCGTCTCGCAGGGGTCGACGCGACGAGCCAGCAAGAGATCGATCAGCTCATGATCGATCTCGACGGGACGCCCAACAAGGGCAATCTCGGGGCGAACGCCATCCTCGCGGTCTCACTAGCGAGCGCCCGTGCCGCCGCGAGCGCCGTTGGGCTCCCGGCGTATCGGTACCTCGGCGGGCCCGGCGCGAGGGTCCTCCCAACTCCGTGTTTCAATGTGATCAACGGGGGTGCCCATGCCGCGAACTCGATCGACACCCAGGAATTCATGCTCGTCCCCGGCGGGCTCCCGAGCTACCGGGAGGCGCTTCGGGCCGGGGTCGAGGTGTATCACACGCTGCGGGGCGTACTCGCCAGCCGCGGCCACGACACGAATGTCGGCGATGAAGGTGGGTTTGCACCGAACCTCAAGAGTGATACCGATGTCCTCGAGACCCTCATCGAGGCGATCGAGCGGTCCGGATACACGCCGGGCTCCGACATCGCCATCGCGCTCGATGTTGCGGCATCCGAGCTCCACAACGACGACCGGTATCGCCTGTCGGGAGATTCGCTTTCGTCGTCGCAGATGATCGACCATCTCGAAGCGCTCGTCGGATCGTATCCGATCGTCTCGATCGAGGATGGCCTTGACGAGGCCGACTGGGATGGCTGGACGGAACTGACGCAACGACTCGGCACTCGTTCCCAGATCGTCGGGGACGACCTTCTCGTCACCAATGTGGACCTCTTGGAACGAGCGATCGACGCCGATGTCGCGAACGCAATTCTCATCAAGGTCAACCAGATCGGATCGCTTTCGGAGACGCTGCACACGATCGATGTTGCGGAGCGGGCGTCGTATGGCACGATGATCAGCCATCGTTCAGGCGAAACCGAGGATTCTTTCATTGCCCACCTTGCGGTGGCGACCAATGCCGGTCAGATCAAGACCGGCGCACCGGCGCGAGGTGAGCGCACGGCGAAGTACAACCAATTGCTTCGCATTGAGGAGAATCTCGGGCAAGATGCGAGATACGCCGGCTGGGATCGATTCCGGAAGTACCTATGACCGACACGCTGATTCGTGAGGAAGAGGAAGCGCAGCCGTCGCGGCGGCGCCGGAAGCGTTCGCGGTGGCCAACGGTGCTCTTCATCGCGCTCGTGGTATCGCTCGGTCTCGTCGCCTCGGGTGTTCTGCCCCTTCAGCAGTACCTCAATCGGGAGAACGAGGTGAACGGGGCCAGAGACGAGCTTCGGGTGATCGAGGACGAGAACGCGAGGCTCTCCGCCGATGTCGACGCGCTCCTCACCGATCAGGAGATCGAGCGTGTTGCGCGTGAGCAGTACGGGTTCGTGCGCCCAGGGGAGATCGGGTACGCGGTCATCACCCCCGACATCGACGACACGGCGCCGTCACCTGCCGCCACCGATACGCCGGTCGACGAACCCGGCTTCTTCGAGCGCATCTGGCGCTTTCTCACCGGTGACGATGTCGTCACCGATGGATGACGAATCCGTCGTAGCGATTCAGATCGGTCGTCCCCCGCGTTCGGCGGTGACGGTGCGGGCGCGATGTCACCTCCGGCTGCCGGTCGCCATCGAAGTTCCTCCCGTGCTCGATGACGGGACCCCGTTCCCGACCCTGTACTGGCTGACCTGCCCGCTCGCCGTCACCCGCATCAGCCGGATCGAATCCCACGGTGGCGTTCGCGCCGCCTCCGAGCTGCTTGCCTCGGATCCCGACATGGCTGAGACGATGGCAGCGACCCATCGACGATACGCAGCAGAGCGTGACTCGCGACTTCCCGCTGACTGGGATGGCCCCGTTCCCTCCGGTGGTGTTGCTGGGTCGATTGGCGGCGTCAAGTGCCTTCACGCCCAGTATGCGGACACGGTCGCAGGGAATCAGAACCCGATCGGGGAACAGGTCGCGGTGGAGATCGAACCACTGGACTGTCTGGTTGGGTGTGTGGTCGACGGTGGCGACGGTGTGGCGATTCCGAACCCGGAATGGTCGGAACCGGTATGACCGTCGCCGCGATCGACATCGGAACCAACTCCATGAGGCTTCTCATCGTGTCCGATCGGGGCGATGAGCTCCACCGCGAGGTCGTCGTGACCGGACTTGGGACGGGTGTCGATGCGACGGGCCGGTTCGAGCCTTCGCGGGTTGCAGAGACCCTCGCGGTGATGGAGGCATTTCGGTCGAAGGTCGACGCTTTCGGTTCCGGCACCCTTGGCGCGGTTGCGACTTCGGCGACCCGGGACGCGGTCAATGGTCACGACTTCGTCGGTGCGGTCGCGAGCCGGATCGGCGTGACACCTGCCATCGTCACCGGGGAGCGTGAGGCCGAGCTGTCGTTTCGTGGAGCCATGATGAACCTGGCGCAGCAGCCGACGCTTGTGATCGATGTGGGTGGTGGATCGACCGAGTTCATGCAGGGCATTACCCGACCCGAGATGTCGGTGAGTATCGACATCGGTTCGGTCCGCATCACCGACCGATGTCTGCCGGATCACCCCACGACCGCTGGCCAGATTCGGGTCGCTCGGGCGCTTGCCGAAGAGCTGTTTGCGCCCGTTCCGAAAGCCGATGGGGCACGCGTCGTCGGCGTTGCCGGAACCTTCACGAGCCTTTCGGCGATCGCGTCGGGTCACCCGACATATGACCGTACGGTGATCGACGGATCGTCGCTGACCCTGCACCAGATCGATGGGCTCGTGGAGCGTTTGTCGGTGATGACGCTCGCGGAACTCGAAGCGATCGGCCCGCTGGATCCTCGAAGGGCGCCCGTCATCGTCGGCGGCGCCATCGTCGCAGCGGGCGCCCTTCGTGCTGTTGGCGCCGAGGTGGTCACCGTGAGCGAATCGGATCTCCTCGACGGGCTTGTCCTCGAGCTGCTCACAAACAACAGCCGTTGAGGTCAGGTCCTCGCCTCGGCGAGGGCGCGATCGACGAGGTGAGCAGGCATCTCCTGGTAGTGGTCGTGCTCGGCGTTGAAGCTTCCCCATCCGTGTGTCAACGACCGCAAGTCGATGGCGTACCGCACGATCTCGGATGTGGGAATCATCGCGGTGATCGTCTGTGTGCCATCGCTCGCCGCCGTCGATCCCTGCACCGATCCGCGTCGTGCGGCGATGTCGCCCATGACATCCCCTTGGTATTCGCTCGGGACGGTGATGGAAACCCTCGAGATGGGTTCGAGCAGCACCGGCATTCCCTTGTCGAATGCCTCCTTGAACCCGGCGCGTGCAGCGAGCTTGAACGACATCTCGCTCGAATCCACGGTGTGTGCCTTGCCGTCGTCGACCGTGACCTCGACATCGACGACCGGGTAGCCGTGGTTGCCCCCTTGTGCCATCGTCTCGACGACACCTTTCTCCACGGCGGGGATGTACGAGCGAGGGATCGCCCCCCCTTTGACCTGATCGACGAACACGAAACCCTCCCCCCGCGGAAGGGGTCGCAGGATCAGGTGACAGACACCGAACTGGCCGTGGCCACCGGACTGCTTCTTGTGCTTCCCTTCGGCATCGGCAGGTCTGGTGATGGTCTCTCGATACGGAACACGGACGGGCTCCTGGTCGACCTTGACACCGAACTTGCGATCGAGCTTCTCAAGGGCGATTGACAGGTGCATCTCGCCCATTCCGTACAGCAGCGTCTGTTTCGTCTCGTCGTTCCGTTCGAGCCTGAGCGATGAATCCTCTTCAAGGATCCGGTGGAGGGCTGACGCCATCTTGTCATCATCGGATTGAGTCTGCGGGACGAGGGCGGTTGCGAGCACCGGCGCCGGACGGTCGACCGGTGGCACGATCACGGGCTTGTGCTTCGGTGCAAGCGTGTCGCCGGTCTGGGTGTCCTGGAGCTTTGCTGCTGCGACGATGTCGCCTGCGGGCGCTGCGTCGACTAGCGTCGTCTCCTTGCCGAACATCGTTGCGATCTTCGCGAGGCGTTCATCCTGGCCCGATCGGCTGTTCGTGAGCTGGGTCTCGGGTTTGAGGGTTCCCGACAGCACCTTGAACACCGAGATCTGCCCCACATAGGGATCGGCGAAGGTCTTGAACACGAAGGCAAGCGGGTCGCCGTTGGGGTTCTTCGGCACCTCGACCTGTTCACCACCGGCGACGACGACGGCTGGGGGGCGGTCGAGTGGGGAAGGGCCGAGTTCGACGATGAAGTCGGCAAGCCGGTCCACCGCGATGGGGCCGACCGCTGATCCGCAGACCACAGGGAAGACCGTGGCGTCTGCGACACCCTTCGCCATGGTGTCTTCGAGTTCCTGAACCGATGGGACGGTTCCTTCGAGGTACTGCTCGAGCATGTCGTCGTCGGCCACGACGATCCCTTCAACGAGGTTGTCGTGCACCTCGCTGGCGCGGGCGACGAGCCCTTCGGGGATGTCTGCGGCTTGCGCCTGCCCCGAGTCGTACACATGTGCCTTGTTCCGAAACAGGTCGGCGACCCCGCGGAAGGAATCCTCGATGCCGATCGGCAACTCGATGGGAGCGATCCCCGCGCCGAATCGTTCGCGTAGCTGGGCAAGGGTCCGGTCGAACGACGCGCGTTCCTTGTCGAGCTTGTTGATGAAGATCATGCGAGGCGTCTTGAGCTGGTGGGCCACCTTCCACGCATAGGCGGTCTGCACCTCGATGCCGTCAACGGCGCTAACGACGAAGACGGCGAGGTCCGCGACCCGAAGTGCGGCGTGCACATCGCCTGCGAAGTCGGCGTAGCCGGGGGTATCGATCAGGTTGATCTTGTGGTCCCGCCAGACGAACGGAGCGAGGGCCAGGGTGAGCGAGATGCCCCGATCGTGCTCCTCGGGGTCGTAGTCAGTGACGGTATTGCGGTCCTCGACTCTGCCGAGGCGCGTGACCGCTCCGGCGCGGTACAGCAATGCTTCGGCGAGAGTGGTCTTCCCGGACCCCGTGTGGCCCACGAGTGCAACATTGCGAATCCGTTCGGGAGGGAAGACCTTCACCCACCATCTCCTTGATCGAGTCCGTACAGCCTACGCAGTCGCGGAACGCCACGACGAGTCGGACACGGTACCCTCCGATGGGCCCGGGTGGCGAAACTGGCAGACGCGGCGGACTTAAAATCCGCTACTCGAAAGGGTGTGTGGGTTCAAATCCCGCCCCGGGCACCATGCCCTCAGTTACCGGTGAGTGGCCGGAGAGGGTTGCAGCGCGCGGCTCGCTGTCACGACCGAAGACCGAGCAGCTCCGCCTTTCGCTCGGCGTAGGCGCCATCGTCGATGGCTCCCCTCGAACGCTGCTCGACGAGGTCCTCGAGGCCAGACACGATCGCCGACGCGCGTGGGGTTGAGCCCATCTCCGCCTTCCCCGGTGGGTCGGGGATGGGCCGGACGGCGAAGTAGGCGGCAATGCCGATGTAGGTGGTGATGACCATTGCTGCACCCCACAGGACCTTTGGTATGACCCCCAGATCGGGCCCGCGGGCAAGGTCCCAGAAAGCGGCGATCCACAGCGCGACGAGAGGAACCACAAGGGCGATCCACAGCACGGTGCTGCTGTTGTCGTCGAGAAGCGACACAGGTCAGCTCAGCAGTTTGGCCTTGAACGCTTCGTATTCCTCTTGGTTGATGGCGCCCGCGTCGCGCAGGGTGGCGAACTTCTCCACCTGATCGGCGTACGAGCTCGCGACCGTTGAAGCGGGAGGGACACTCCGCATTGCCTCTTCCATCGGACTCGGTGGTCTCGCAATGAAGTAGATCACCATGCCGATGAGCGGCAGCAGCACGATGGTGATGGCCCAGAGGGCCTTCGCCGCGCCGGAGAGATTGTCCCGTTTCGTGAGGTCGAGGAGCGTGAAGACCCACAGCATGATGAGTGGGATGTAGATCAAAAGGATGAAGAAGAGGTTCCAGAAGGTCAATGTCCGCTCCGTTGTCGTGGATGGTTCATCCATCGTACTCGGTTCGCGGCAATCGCCCCGCGAAGGACGACTCCTTCACTCAGGCGTCCGTCCTGCCGATAGGACTGCATGGTTCCCACCAGCCACCCATGCTGATCCCGGTCGTCGCCGGGATCGTTGTCGCGGCGGCCGCCTCCATGGTGGTCATTGCCGTGGTACGCCGCCCCGAGCCGGTTGCGGACCCGATCGGGCACTTCGATGCCCTCACCGGCCTCATCAACCGAACGCTCTTCCAGGATCGTGTCACAAGCGCCTTGTCCCGCGCTCGTCGGGACGGCGGTCTCCTGACGCTGATGTTTCTCGACATCGACGGGTTCAAGGATGTCAACGATCGGTTCGGTCACGCCGTTGGCGATGAGCTGCTGCGCCAGATCGCAGGACGCCTGATCTCGGTCCTGCGTGAAACCGATACCGTCGCTCGGCTCGGGGGCGACGAGTTCACCATCATCCTCGAGGGTGGTCGGCGTGTCGAGGATGCCGGCCGGGTCGCGACGAAGATCCTGCGGACCGCGGCAGCACCGTACAGGGTGGGGGAGCGCGAGCTCGTGATCACCGTGTCGATCGGGATCTCGATGTACCCGGTCGACGGTGACAGCTACGAGGAGCTCATGAAGGGGGCCGACACGGCGATGTACCAAGCCAAGACGGCTGGCAAGAACACCTATCAGTACTACACCCGGTCGTTGCGGGACCGGACATCGGATCGCCTTGCGCTTCTCGACGACCTCAGGGAAGCGATCGAGGCAGGCGATCAACTACGGCTTGCGTATCTGCCGAAGGTCGATGCCGTACGCGGTGCTGTGACCGGGCTCGAGGCACTGGTGCGATGGCAGCACCCGACGAGGGGGCTCCTGTTGCCCGGTACCTTCGTTCCCCTCGCCGAGGAGTCCGACCTCATCGCACCGATGAGCCAGTGGGTGCTCGATGAGGCGTGCCACGACATGAAACGGTGGGTCCAGAACGGTATTCGCCCGCTGCGGCTTTCGGTGAACATCTCGGACCGCATGTTTCGTGACACGAACCTGGTGGAGGCGATCGCGGTGTCGCTCGCGGTCGCGGACCTCGATCCCCGCTACCTCGAGGTCGAGGTGACCGAGCGAACCATCACGATGGAGGCAGAGCGTGCCGGTCGGGCTATCGAGCGTCTCACCGACATGGGCGTCAATGTGTCGATCGACGACTTCGGGACGGGCTCGTCGAGCCTCCGCCACCTCCAGAACCTCCCGATCAGGGCGCTGAAGATTGACAACTCGTTCGTCGACAAGATTCATGAGCGCAAGGCTTCCCAGGCCATCGCTGCGTCCATCGTTGCCATTGCATCATGCCTCGGGATCGATGTCGTTGCCGAGGGTGTGCAATCCGCAGACGAACTCGCGTGGCTCACCGAGGTCGGCTGTAACCAGGTGCAGGGGTTCCTTGTGGCCAAGCCGCTTGCTCCAGAGGAGGTTGTCGACTTCGTAGCCACCTACGACCGGACTCTGTCGTTCCCGACAAATCCCCTCCCGGACTCCACCGTGTGAACCGAGCCGGTGTGGGATATCGGCTCCGGATGCCGGATGACCCGCGCGTGGGACAATGGTCCCGATTGGGAGGAGCCATTGACCACGACAACCCGAGTCAGCGTCTCGATCGACGATCCCCCGGTCGGATATCCGAGCGACTGGGAGGAGGACGCCGTCCTCAAGGACGGATCCACGGTGAGGATCCGGCCCATTGTCCCTTCGGACCGGATCGCCCTTCAGGCGTTCGTCAAGGAGATGTCAACCGAGACGAGCTACTTCCGGTTCTTTCGCGTCAAGCGTGAACTGAGCGAGGAGGAACTCGCGGCGTTCACCACGCTCGACTACCACACCGCGATGGCGTTCATCGCGATCGCCGATGGTCGTCTCGTGGGAGTTGGAAGGTATTCCACCCTCAAGGACGCAGATGACGGCGCCGAAATCGCGTTCACTGTCGCCGACGACATGCAGGGGCGGGGCATCGGAACCCTTCTCGTGTTTCGCATCGCCGCGTACGCCCGAGCCCTTGGCATCACCGCCTTCAAGGCGTATGTCCTTTCGGACAACCACGCGATGATGCGCGTCTTCCGCAATGCCGGTTTTGTGCTCACCCGCGAGATCGACGAGGGCGTCTATACCGTGACGATTCCGACCGAGGAATCCGACTCGGTTCGAGAAGCCGAGGGCGAAGCCGAACGAAGGGCAACAGCCGCGAGCCTCATGCCGTTGTTCTACCCGGCAGCGATCGCGGTCATCGGTGCGTCGCGTAACAAGCTGTCCATCGGTGGTCGACTGTTCAACAACATCATCAATGCCGATTTCACCGGTCCCGTCTATCCCGTGAACCGGAACACCTCTGTCGTCCGATCGATCCCGAGCTTCAAGTCGATCCTCGACATCGACGCTCCGATCGATCTTGCGTTCATCGTGGTGCCCGCATCGCAGGTGATCGACACGGTCCGCGAGTGCGCGCAGAAGGGAGTCCGGAGCATCTGTGTGATCTCGGCCGGGTTCTCCGAGACGGGGGCCGCCGGAGCCGCTGCAGAACGGGAGCTGCTCGATGTCGTGCGTTCGGCGGGCATGCGCATGGTCGGTCCGAACTGCATGGGGCTTCTCAACACCGATCCCGCCGTGAGCCTCGACGGCCAGTTCGGGCCCGTGACCCCGCCGAGAGGCAATGTCGCCATGTCGTCCCAGAGCGGTGCCCTTGGACTGGCCATCTTGGACCACGCGAGCAATCTCAACATCGGGATCTCGACCTTCGTGTCGGTCGGGAACAAGGCAGATGTCTCCGGCAATGATCTCCTCCTCTTCTGGGAAGGCGACCCGAACACCGATGTGATCCTGTTGTATCTCGAGTCGTTCGGGAATCCCCGCCGATTCTCGAGGATTGCGCGGCGAATCGGGAGGACCAAGCCCATCGTCGCTGTCAAGTCCGGTCGAACCAGCGCTGGAGCCCGTGCAGCTTCGAGCCATACGGGATCGCTGGCAAGCCTCGATGTGGCGGTCGACGCCCTCTTCCGCCAGTCGGGAGTGATCCGTGTCACGACCATCGAGGAGCTCTTCGATGTGACAGCGCTCGTGGCCAACCAGCCGATCCCGAAGGGACGAAGGGTGGGGCTCGTGACGAACGCTGGCGGGCCAGCGATCCTCGCCGTGGACGCCCTCGAATCCCAGGGTCTCGAGATCCCCCAGCTGTCGGACGAGTTCCAGGCGAACTTGCGGTCGTTCCTGTCGCCGGACGCCGCCGTTGCGAATCCCGTCGACATGATCGCCTCGGCGGGGCCGGACGAGTACCGCAGGGCCATCTCGATGATGCTTGAAAGCCCGGAGCTCGACTCGGTCATCGCGCTGTACATCCCGGCATCCATCGAGGGAGTCATCGAGACCGCCGTTGCGATCCGTCAGGCTGCCGAGTCCGGCCCGCCGGACACGCCGTTCCTCGCGGTGTACATGAACTCGTCAGGAGCGCCGTCGGAACTCGCGAGCGAACTCGCGAGTTTCCCCGCCTTTCCGTTTCCGGAACGGGCGGCCAAGGCGCTGCGCAAGGCCGTCGACTACGCCGAATGGCTTGGCAAGCCGACCGGGCACCCGGTCGAATTCGACGACCTCGATCCCGATACGGTTGCGACGGTGATCACCCGAGCCCTCACCGGAGCCGACGAGGCCACCTGGCTGGATGCCGACGCTGTCGAAGCGGTACTGAGCGCCTACGGCATGCGTCTTCCTGCGTCGGCCGTGGTCCGCACAGCCGATGAGGCGGTTGCGTTCGCCGAAGGTGTCGGTGGATCCGTCGTCCTCAAGGTGATTGCCCCATCAGCCATCCACAAGTCCGATGTCGGCGGGGTCGCGCTCGACCTCACGGGCGAAGACGACATCCGGGCAGCATTCGTCCAAGTCACCGGTGCGGTCCCCGACGCCGAAGGTGTGCTCGTCCAGGAGTTCGTCGCTGGCGGCCACGAGATCCTGATCGGCATGTTCGAGGATCCGAACTTCGGTCCGTTGATCGGCTTCGGGCTCGGCGGCGTCTTCGTCGAGCTCATCAAGGATGTCGCATTCAAGATCCATCCGCTGACCGATCTCGACGCCCGCGACCTCATCTCGGAGGTCAGATCCGGCAAGCTGCTCGATGGCTATCGTGGCGGAGAGGCCGGTGATGTCGACGCGGTTGTCGAGACGCTTCTACGCGTGTCAGCGCTCGTCGAGCAGCACCGTGAGATCGTGGAGATGGATCTCAACCCCGTGAAGGTGGCAAGGCCCGGTGAAGGTGTCACGATCGTCGATGCCCGCATCAAGGTTCGCCCCATCGAAGGACGATGGATACCATCTCGGTCGGATCAACCGATGAGGCTGTGAGGAGGACGGACCGTGGAAGTGCGAGACCTGATGTCCACCGATGTCGTGGCGGTGGGCCCGACAACCTCGATTCGCGACGCCGCCCGCCTGATGTTTCGGTACCGAATCTCCGGTCTCCCCGTCGTCGACATCGAGAACCGGCTCCTCGGGATCATCACCGAAGGCGACTTCCTCCAGATGGAGATCGAACGCATCGAGACCGGGGCCAATCCCCAACAGGTTGCTGCCGTGATGTCCACGACGGTCAAGACGATCCCCCCGAGCATGGATGTGATGGGTGCAGCCCGGTTCATGCAGGATCAGGAGGTCAAGCGTCTCGTCGTGGCTGAGGACGGCATCATGGTCGGCATCATCTCCCGCTTCGACATCGTTGCCGCCTTCACGCGGCCCGATGACCTCATCGAGGACGAGATCAGGGAAGATCTCGTCCGCCGTGTCCTGTTCGTCGACCCGGCGACGATCGATGTTGCGGTGACGAACGGCATTGTGACCTTCACGGGATCGATCGGCACCCGAACCGAGGCACGGCTCGTCGAAGAGCTCGCCCGCCGTCTCGACGGCGTCGTTGATGTGCAAAACGAACTCACCTGGAGACTCGACGACACCGACGAGACAGATGCCGATCTCTTCAGGGGCTGACCACGAAGGGCCGATCGCAACATCGGGCTCCGACCCCGCAGACGCGACCATGCTCCTCGCCCACGCCGCTGGCTTCTGCAAGGAGCTGTGGCATCCCGTGGTCGCGGCACTCAGGCGTGAACAGCCGGATGTTGAAGCGTTGCTCATCGACACGCGGGGCCACGGCCAGAGTACGCCGCATCCGGGGCCGTTCGATCCGGCTTCGATCGCAAGCGACATCATCGAGATCGTCGACCGCATCGACCGTCCCGTTGTCGGCGTGGGGCACTCGAGCGGAGGGGCAGCGCTCCCGCGCGTCGAGGCGCACCGACCAGGAACCTTCTCGAAGCTGGTCCTGATCGAACCCATCATCATCGAACCTCCGTACGCGCGGCGTGAGACCCCGCTGTCGATCAGTGCCGCAAAGCGGCGGGTGCATTTCGCGTCGGCCGAGCGTGCACGAAGACGGTTCGAGAAGCCATTCGCCTCGTGGAAACCGGAGGTCCTCGACCTCTATGTCGAGCATGCGTTCGAACACACCGACGACGGCCTCGTGCTGCGTTGCCTTCCCGAGGTCGAAGCTGAGGTGTACCGGGAAGGACTCAACAACGATGTCTGGGAGTTGATTCCGCACATCCGAGTCCCCGTCACGGTCGTCGCAGGGGAGACCTCGGACACGCTCACAAGCTCGCACCTCGACCGCATCGTCGAACGGTTCGACGACGCAACACTCGTGGTTGCCGAGGGGCACGGCCATCTCGTCCCCATGGAAGCACCAGACCTGATCGCGGAGATCATCGCGCGGGCGTGATCGACAGCCTGGTCGGTACCATCGGCAGATGCCTCCCGACGCACCTTCACCGCTCGTCACGCAGGATCACATCGCGGGGCTGCGTTCCCAACTCCGAGGGCGAGGAGAGCTGCGAATCGGCGAGATCATCGTCGATCTCGACCCGTTCGATTTCGCGCGAACCGGCGCTCCCCTTGTCGATCGAGCCGTCGCGTTCTCAGGGCCGAGTGGAACCCGCGTCGCGGGACTCGGAACGGCATGGCGAGCGAGTTCGGAAGGACCGAGCCGGTTCGTCGACCTCAACGAGCGTCTTCAGGAACTCGACGGTCTCGGTGTTCGAGCATTTCTCGGCTTCTCGTTCCTGCCGTGGGCAGGCAATGGCTCGATCTGGGGAGGGTATGAGCCTGCCGAGGCGTTCGTTCCAAGGATCATGATCGAAGGTGTCGACGGCGGGTCTCGGATACGCGTTGCCGCACCGACAGCAGATGCGGTCGAACCGACCCTCGAGCTCCTCGCGTCGATGCGTAAGCCGGTGTGGCGGCCATTCGAGGATCCCGGCAACCACGCCACGGAAGCCAACCCGTCCGTGTCGGATTGGGCCAAAGCCGTCGAGCTCGCCGTCGAAGCGATCGATCGGGGCGATCTCGACAAGGTCGTCCTCGCCAGGTCGGTTCTCGTGCGTTCGGCTGAACCTCCCCCCATTCTTCGCATGTTCAGGGAACTCGTTCGGACCTACCCGGGGTGCTACAACTTCGCATGGAAATCCCACGACGCCGTCTTTATGGGCGCGAGCCCGGAGCTGCTCGCTTCGGTTCACGGACGGGACCTGCGGGCCAACCCCCTTGCCGGCAGCGCGCCGCGGGGAGAAGGATCCGTTCAGGATGATCAGCTTGCGGCGGCGTTGCTGTCGTCGATCAAGGACCGAAAAGAGCACGCCTTCGTCGTCGATGCCATGGCTGGGCGCCTCGCTCCTCTCGCCGAGTCGATCACCGCTTCGGACGAGCCCCATCTCAAACAGATGTCCAGCGTGCAGCATCTGTCGTCCACGATCGACGCCACGCTGCATTCCGGCCATGGCCTGCTCGATGTGCTCGACGCGGTCCACCCGACCCCTGCGGTGGGTGGGGTCCCCACCGCCGAGGCGCTCGCGCTCATCAACGAGCTTGAGGCCATCGATCGCGGCTGGTACACCGGTGGTGTGGGGTGGGTCGACGCGCACGGGGACGGTGTGGTCGCCCTCGGTCTTCGATGTGGACTGATTCGGGACACCACAACGCACCTGTTCGCGGGAGCGGGCATCGTCGAAGGCTCGGTCGCCGACGCCGAAGTACGCGAGACCCGTCTCAAGCTCGAACCCCTGCTCAAGCTGCTCACCGCTTCCTGAGTTCCCCTGCTGACGATCAGGGCGTCTGCTCGGCGAGGGCCACTGAAACAGCTTGTTGGATGGTGTCGTGGACAGCGGCGTTCAACGACCGGTCCGTTTGAATCTCGACGAGGCCCGGTTGGCGCCCATCGTTGAGGCGGTCGCGGAGCTGGTCGACACGCTCGACCCGAGCCGCGGTGACGCCGAGGGAGGTAGCGATCGGGATGAGGGTGAACCCGTGTGGTGTCCCCCAATGGCGCTCATACAGGTCATCGGGAAGCACTGCGCTCGTTCGTTGCGGAAGGAATGAGAAGATGCCGCCTCCGTCATTGTTGATGACCACAACCGTGAGAGGTGCTTGAAGCCGGGCGAGTTCGGAGAGCCCCGAAAGGTCGTGGAGCGCAGCGATGTCGCCGATCACCGCAACGGTCGGCGTGCCGGTGAGGGCGCAGCCGATGGCGGTGCTGATCGAGCCGTCGATGCCGTTGACACCGCGGTTTGCGAGCACCGTCACATCGGGTCGTGCAACCCCGAAACGGTCGAGGTCCCTGATCGGCATCGATGAGGCCCCGAAGACGATCGATCCGGACGGCGCCGCTTCCATGACGGTCCGTGCCACGAGAGGCTCCGTGAGCCCGGATCCTTCGAGAGCCGACACGAGCGCGATCGACGCCGCACGATCCGCGGCCACCCATTCCGCGAGGTATGCGTGATCGGCGGTGCACCGCGGATCCGATGCGACGAAGTCGAGCGGGTCGATATCGATATGGTCGAGCTGTGTCTCACCGAGCCGGACCAGCGGATCCTCGAGCCTCGATCGCCCAACGAGGATCTGCGGGACGCCCGAGTGCGTCAGCCATGTCGCGACCGGCTTCGAGATCGGGAGTGGTCCGAATCGGAGAACGACATCGGGCGGCAAGCGGTCAAGCATCCCAGCCCCGGCGAGGGCATCTCCTGCCCTGAGGGCGCCGTCAGAGGCGGGCCGGCACTGCGGATCGGCGAAGATCGAGGCGCCGAGCGCCGACGCGTAGCGACCGAGCGCCGCGGGGAACCGTCGGGGTTGCCCCCCGCCCGCGATGATGAGCACTCGACGCCCTTCCACAAGGTTGCGCATGTCGGGGACGACGACGGAGGCTTGCTCCGGGCGTCGGATCGGGTTGGCCGGGAGCGCAGCGGTGAGCGCCGAGGGGGTGAGCGGCTCATCGAGGGGGACATTCAGATGGACGGGGCCGGGAATCCCGTCCGTGGCGGTCGCCACGGCCGCGATCGCGGTGTCCGTGAGCGCCGGGGCGGAGATGTCGATATCAACGAACGCTTTGACATGCGTCGTGTAGAGGTGTTCCTGGTCGAGGGTCTGGGGTGCGGAGGTTCCCCGAAGTCGCAGCGGACGATCCGCGGTGACGACGATCATCGGAACGCCCGCCTGGTCAGCCTCGACGATGGACGGGTAGTAGTGGGTGGCAGCCGATCCTGATGTACTCACGACGATGGCGGGGGATTCGGTCGCTTTGGCCCACCCGAGTGCCATGAACCCAGCCGATCGCTCATCCCGGATGGAGATGTCGTTGATTCGCTCCTCGGCGGCGAGTGCGAGCACAAGCGGTGTGTGGCGCGAGCCAGGCGACACGAAAGCGATCGTCACTCCGGCATCGGCGAGTCCGGAAACGAGATCACGGCAGCCAATCGAGGTCGGATTCGTTTCCGCGGTCACTCGACGAGCCTACCGCCGTTCAGAACGCGATCCCGAGAGCGAGCAGCAGCGCCGTCATCATCTGGAGCTGACCGGTTCCCTTGAGAACCGAGATCAGCTCAGGACCGTCGGTTGTCGTGTGGATCGTCCGGACAAGCGGGATGGCAAGTGGCGCAACCACGACTGCCATGAGGCTCATCGTCGGGAGCCATCCGACGAAGGCAGCAACCACAATGACGAAGTACGCACCGAATAGGGTCACGGTGAACAGCCGCCGTGCGCGGGTACGACCGAGGACGACCGCCAGCGTTCGTTTTCCCGAATCGCGGTCGGTGTCGAGATCGCGGATGTTGTTCGCCTGGAGGATTGCCGCGGCAAAGAGACCCATCGTCACACCTGCGGCCCACGCCTCGGACGAAACGGTCAGGTCGTACACATATCTGGTCCCTGCCGTAGCGACGAGACCGAAGAAGACAAAGACGAACAGCTCCCCCAATCCGTAGTAGCCATAGGGGATCGGCCCGTTCGTGTAGCCGAGGGCCGCGATGATCGACACCACGCCGATCGCAGCGATCACCCAGTCGGCGTACGCGATGAGGTAGACCCCTCCAATGGCTGCCACGCCGAACACGACGGTGATTCCGAGCTTCATCTCGGCTGGCCGAATCAACCCCGCTGAGACGGTCCTGAGGGGCCCGATACGCGCCTCGGTATCTGCACCCCGGTGCGCATCGGCGAGGTCGTTGGCGTAGTTGACCCCGACCTGGATGGCAAGGGCACACACGATGATGACGCAGAACGGGACGATCGCCGCGACCGAATCACGCCAGGCGCTTGCGGTGCCCACGACGACCGGCGCGATCCCGGCGACGAGGGTCGGGGGCCGTGCGGCAAGAACCCACCGGTTCGCCATCACCGGAACATCAGTGGCCTGTCGCACGAACAACGAAGACCCCCGTTCGGGCGACACACCACTAGAAGTGCCATGGGAAGTGCGAGTAGTCCTGCGGGCGCTTCTCCAAGAAGGCGTCCCTTCCCTCACGCGCCTCGTCGGTTCCGTATGCCAAACGGGTCGCTTCCCCTGCGAACAGCTGCTGTCCCACCAAGCCGTCGTCGAGGAGGTTGAACGCGTACTTGAGCATCCTCTGCGCCGTCGGGCTCTTGGCCGTGATCTCGGCCGCCCACCGCAGCGCAACGGTCTCGAGATCCGCGTGGGGGATGGAGGCGTTCGCCATGCCCATCGCGACGGCCTCGTCTGCGCTGTAGGTTCGACCGAGGAAGAAGATCTCTCGTGCCCGCTTCTGGCCGACTTGTTTGGCGAGCAGCGCTGATCCGTAGCCTCCGTCGAAACTTGCGACATCCGCATCGGTCTGCTTGAACTTCGCGTGTTCGGTCGATGCGAGGGTCAGGTCGCACACGACATGGAGGCTGTGGCCGCCGCCCACCGCCCATCCCGGTACGACGGCGATCACGACCTTCGGCATGAAGCGGATCAGTCGCTGGACTTCGAGGATGTGGAGTCGCCCGAGCCGCGTCGCGTCGACACCGTCGGCTCCCTCGTAGCGATAGCCGTCCTTGCCACGGATGCGCTGGTCCCCACCGGAGCAGAACGCCCACCCGCCATCGATCGGCGAGGGTCCGTTCCCGGTCAGGAGCACACAACCGACATCGGACATCATGCGGGCATCGTCGAGTGCTCGATACAGCTCATCCACCGTCGCGGGTCTGAAGGCGTTCCGGACTTCGGGTCGATCGAACGCGATGCGGACTGCGGAGCCCTCGACCGCCCGGTGGTAGGTGATGTCGGTGAAATCGAAGCCGGGAACCGTTTCCCATGCTTCGGGATCGAAGATGTCCGAAACCACGCTGCCTCCGGTCGTGCGGTCCGCGGTACTGTAGCGACCATGCAACCCGACTCTCCGGTCGACTGGATGAACCGTTGGGCGGACATCGATCCGGATCGTGTCGCGCTGGTCACACCCGGAATCGAGCTCACCTACGGGAAACTTCGATCACTTGTGCGCGAGAGGGTCGGTCGTTTCGCCGAGGGCTCTGGGCTTGCCCCCATTGGGGTAACGATCGATCACACGACGGTTGTCGACCTGTTGGCCGCGACCGAAGGCGGAGCGGTGGTCCTTCCCTTCATCGGGGACGAGCCAACGGTGACGGCCCCGCCCGATGAAGACGATTGCTATGTGATCCCGACCTCGGGATCGGTCAGCCGGGCGAGGCTGGTGCGAATCACCGCGAGCAACATCGCAGCCTCCGTGGTGGCGTCCCGGCAACATCTCGGAACCGGTGCATCCGATCGCTGGTTGCTGTGCCTGCCGCTCAACCATGTTGCAGGTCTCGCCATCTTATGGCGATCGCTCGAAGCCGGCGGTTCCGTTGCGATGGCTCCGTTCGATCGGGATCTCCCATCATTCATCGCCGCAACGGCCCCCACGATCGGCTCGTTCGTGCCGACCATGGTGAGGCGCCTCCTCAGATCGAATCCGGAGTGTCTCGGGTCGCTGCGCTTCTCGCTCGTCGGTGGGGCCGCCGTCGATAGTGCCCTTGTTGCGGCCGGGCGCCGAGCGGGAGCCGAGCTCCTCCCAACCTACGGGATGACCGAGACCACATCGCAGGTGGCGACGGTGCCACCGGGTTCCGAGACGGGTGGTGCGCTACCGCTGCCAGGGATCGCTGTTCGGATCGTCGACAACCGGGGGGATGGGGTGCCGGTCGGCGTGCACGGGACTGTCACCGTCGAGGGCCCGATCGTGAGCCCCGGCTACCTCGGGGACCCGGAACGATTGATGCCCCTTGTTACGAACGATATTGGCTACTTCGATGGATCAGGGGCGCTTCACATCGTCGGGCGCGTGGACGACATCGTGATCAGTGGCGGGGAGAACATCTCGCTGCGGCATGTCGCCGAGAGGATCATCGCCATCGACGGCGTGGATGATGCGGTGGCCGTCGGGCTTCCCGACCCCGAATGGGGCTCGGTGGTCGCGGTGGTTGTTGAGACCACATTGCCGATCGACGAGCTGACGGCGTTCGCCCGCGCGGTGCTTGCGCCGCACGAGCAACCCAAACGGGTGGTCATCGTGTCCGAGCTGCCCCTCCTTCCCAACGGGAAGCACGATCGAGCCGCGGTCACCACCATCGCCGCGGCAGGGTAGGGTCACGGCATGGATCTCGGACTCACCGGGAAGCGTGCACTGGTGGCGGCGGCTTCGAGGGGCCTCGGAGCCGCCATCGCCCGCCGACTCGCCGACGAGGGGTGCATCGTCGAGATCAGCTCACGACAAGCGGACAACGCCGTCACCACGGCGGAGGCCATCACCGCAGACACCCGGGGGGTCGTCACCGGCTGTGGGGTCGATGTGCGGGACGGGTCGGCGATCGAAGCCTGGATCGATGACGCCTCGGATCGGTTCGGTGGCATCGACATCGTGATCCCCAATGCTGGCGGGCCACCCCAGCAGGCGTTCTCGTCGACGACGCCCGATGACTGGGATGCCGCCTACGAGCTCACTCTTCGCTCAGCGATGATGTTCGCTCGCGCTGCGAGACCCCACTTGCGGGCGGGCGGCACGATGCTGTATCTGACTTCATCTTCGGTCAAAGAGCCGATCCCGCAGCTTGCGCTCTCGGGGATCTTCCGGGCCGGTGTTGCAGCCCTTGCCAAGACCCTTGCCACCGAATGGGCGTCGGACGACATCAGGGTCAATCACCTCATCCCCGGCAGGATCGCGACCGAACGACTCGACGAACTCGATCGCGCTGCGGCCGACCGGCTCGGGATCTCATTCGACGACGCGCGTGAGCGCAGCGAGTCGGCACTTCCGATGGGGCGCTACGGGCAGCCCGGCGAGTTTGCGGCGGCAGCGGCATTTCTCGTGTCTCCTGCGGCCTCGTACATCACCGGGGCAACCCTCCAGGTCGACGGGGGTCTCCTGCGCACGATGCTGTAGCCCAAGCGGAAGACAACGAAGCGTTACAGCCCGATCTTGCGCATGAACGCGTTGGCGTTCGGTTCGCGGCCGAGGAATGCTCGCAGGTGTTCAATGGCGTCTCGTGACGAACCCGCAGCGAGGATTTCTCGTCGGAAGCGAGCCCCCACCTCCGTTGACAGGACGCCTTGCTGTTCGAACACGGAGAACATGTCGTCTCCGTAGACCATCGACCACAGGTACCCGTAGTAGCCGGCGTCGTAGCCGCCGAGGAGGTGGCCGAATCCCGCGGCGAAGAAGGTGTCCTCGTGGAACGGCAACAGGGTCAGCTCGTGGGCTTGACGATCGATGACCGACATGTCGGGGCTCGGTCCCGATGTGTGAAAGGCGAGATCGAGGGTGCCGTAGTAGATCTGGCGGAGGGTCTTGAGGGCGATGTTGTGATCGCGCAGCTTCACCAATCCTTCGATCAATGCGTCGGGTATCTCGGTCCCGGTCCGGTGATGGCGTGCGTAGCGTTTGAGAATCTCGGCGTTCCACATCCAGTTCTCCATGATCTGGGATGGTGCTTCGACGAAGTCCCACTCGGTGTCGAAACCCGCGAACCGTTGCATGTCCACCTCGGTGAGGCACTCATGGAGGGCATGGCCGAATTCATGGAACAGGGTCACGGCCTCATCGTGGCGGAGCAACGATGGTGCATCCGCGGTGGGCTTCGTGAAGTTCGCGAGGATCGCCGCGCTCGGCATGCGGTAGGTCCCGTCGCTGAGACGGCATCCCTTCTGGAGCGACCAGCACGCCGCATGCGAGTACTTGCCCTCGCGGGGATGCAGATCGAGATGAAACACGGCCACCGACCGACTGGTCGCGCCGTCGATGATGCGGTAGGTGCGGACCTCGTCGTGCCAGGTTCGGACATCGTCGACCTGTTCGTATATCAAGCCGAATACCCGGCCGGTGATGTCGAACATGGCGTCGATGACCAACTCGAGCGGGAAGTACTGCGCCACCTCGTTGTGGTCGACACCGAAATCGTTCCGGGCCTGCTGCGTGTCGTAGTAGACCCAGTCCCATGTGGACAGCTCGGCGCCGGGCTCGTCGGCATCGAGCAGCCGCGCGAGGGCAGCGAGTTCCTCGCGGGCCTTCTCCGTGAGACCCGGCGTGATGCTTGCATACAGCGCGTTGACCGCGTCCGTATCGGCCATCTTGATCTCCATCTGGTGGTCGGCCCATGTCGGGAACCCGAGAAGCTCGGCCATATGGGACCTGATCGCTATGGCTTCGGCGAGGATGGGTCGATTCGGCTCGACCGCCTGATTCAAGTATTTGTGCTGAAGCACACGCCGGTTGGAGCGGTTCGCCGCCTGTTGCATGAACGGCTGATAGTCGGGGTAGTCGAGGGTGACGCGCACCGAGCCAGGTGTCTCGCCTTCCGACAACGACTCCACGAACACGGCTGGCAGTCCTTCGAGATCATCCCGTGCGACATCGAGATGATCGGTGTGTTCGGCGATGTTGCGATTGAACGACACCTCGAGTTCGATGAGTCGCGATCGGAGCCGCTGGAGTTCCTCGCGCTGATCTGCGTCGAGGCTGTGGCCGGCACGGCGGAGGTCGCGTAACCACCACGACAGCGATCGCGATTCGTTCCCGGTGACGCTTCGGGGATCCACGGCGTGTACGGCGGCATTGATGTCCGACCTGAAGATGAGATCCGAAGCCCATTTCTCGAGGCGTTCCCTCGCGTCGTTCCCCGCATCGCGCACCCCCTTGTCGGGATGGCAGTTGGCGAGGAATGGCCCGTAGCCGCTTGCGTCTTGCACGATGCCCATCGCGGCGTCGAGTGGTGCCACGCGGTCTGCAAAGACATCAGACGGTGCCGAACAGGCCCCTTCGACGAGCAGCTCTGCGGCGGCGATGGCACGGTCGACGGCATCGGCGATGCTTGTCGGCGTCGCGGTCGATAGGTCGTGACCCATGAACCGATGTGCCGTCAGGACCCTGGCCCAGCCAGCACGCGGACGGGGAGATGCCGGGCTGTCACATCTGGCCCGGTGTCGAGTTCAACGGGGGTCACGCCGGGCGTCATCAGCACGACATCGAGCGGGAGGCCGAGCCAGCCGCCGATGAGGGGAAGGTCAGATGCCCACGAGGTCGAGAGGTACCCGTAGCCTTCGGTTGCGTCTCGCAGGTCGGTCGTCGACAGCAGATCGCGCATGCCGCTCGTCCAGCGTGTGGCGCCGATGTTGCCGATCACGATGACCGGGTTCGACGCCGAGTCGATGATCGTGCGAATCGTGTCGAGGCGTGCGGCGAGGCGATCTGCCTTTGCGGCATTCGACGCCGTCGGCCCGAGTGCGGTCACGATGTCGTAGGTAGTCCCATTGCCGTCCGCCGTCACCCGGGTGACCGTGTCGCTCCCGACGCCGGTCGGAGTCACCGCGACCTCCCATCGTTCCCTTGCAAGCACGACCTGGCCCGCGGTGTTGTCCATGTCGGGTGCAAGCAGCACAAGCCAGGCCCCGTCGGTCGCGGTGATCTCGTCGACGAGCTCGGTGGTCGCACCCGAAATGAGGAGCACATCTGCGTCAGAGGCAGCCGCCCAGTCGGTGGCCTCTTCCTGGTCGGAGAAGCCGCCGGTCGCATCGAGGTGGATCACCACGAGGCTGCTCTCGCCGATCGAGTCGGGCTGTGACCCGAGCCAAAGCGGTGCGAGCACGAAGGCGTTGGCCGCCATGGCGACGAGCATGGCGACGACAAGCCATCCCTTGGCCGTGAGCGCGTAGATCACCGAGGCGATGAGGAGCACCCACAGCAGGTACCACCGGAGGTTGGCGACATAGTCGAACGGCCACCACACCGAACCGAAGAAGCCGACAACCGTCGCAATGGTGGCGAGTCCTCCAACGATCATCGTCGCGACGATGACGAAGAGGCGGAAGCCTGCAACCGTCCCGGTGTCTGTCCAAGCAATCACGAGCCGAAAGCGTACATGAACCCGTCGCGCGAACCGACGAATATCTGCCCATTCCAGATCGCGGGGGTTGCTTCGATGCATCCCCCCGTTGCGATGGTGGTCTCCCATTTCTCGACGGGGGCGCGAGGGTTCTCAAGGTCATAGGCCCGAAGGTTGCGCTGTTCAGACAGGCAGTTCGTGATGATGAGCAAAGTGTCGTCGACGACCAGTGGGGACGACCAGGCGTTCGCTCCTACATAGTCATCCCAGACGACTTCGCCCGTTTCGGTGTCGACGGCAAGGAGATCACCACTGTCGGCCGCGACGAAGATCAACCCGTCCTCGTGCAGGGCGGGTGTCGCCCACGCTCCGGTGTCCTGGCCCCTCGCCGCGGGGAGGTCGACCTTCCACACGATCGGATCCAGGTTCGAGAGCCCGTCACCGGGAATCGAGGTATCCAGCTTGACGAGCTGCCCAACTTCTCGCACGCGTCGAGCGGCGGTGTTGTTCCTCTTCTCGTGGTCTGCATGCGCCACGACATAGATGAACCCTTCGCGGTCGATCACAATCGTCGAATCGACATCGTCCCCCATCCAGAAGTCGAAGAAGACATCGGCATTGCCGTTTTCGATGTCAGAAAGGTCCACGCCCACAACGCGACCTGCGCTTGTGGCGTAATAGGCCTTCTGGCCAAACACCGCGGTGGAGTTCTCGACGGATTGTTGGCGGCCGAGGAGGTCGTACAGTTCGTCGGTCCAAGCCGGCATCTGGAAGACGACCTCGGGGGCGACGGTCACCGTGCCGTCGTCGGCGTAGCCGCGGTTGAGCTTGATCGCGAACCACCAGGAGTTCTCGCCCCCCTGGTACAGCATGTCGTCGACAATGACCGGATTTGAGTCCCAGTCGTCGTTCCACATCCCCTCGACGGATCGAGCATGGAGGGACCACACTTCCCTCACCTCGTCGCCGTCGAGGGCAAGGATGCGGAATCGGGGATCGCGCGATCCCGTGTACAGGAGCGGATAGCCGTCGGGGTCCAGTGTGGGGGTTCCTTTGATGATGTCCCCCATGTCGTAATCGGGGCGGAGCCGCGTCCCTGTTGCGGCATCCACGAAGTGAATCTTCTTGTCGTATGCACCGAAGATGACTTCTGTGGTTCCATCCTCGAGTTCGTGGACGAGTGGCTGTCCGGTCCAGCCGGTGCCCGACCACCACTTCTCCTCCTTCCCGACCGGCGACAGCCCGGACATGGGTTCGTCCGGGAACCGCCACTGCTGCTTCGGCGGCGTATCGGGAATCGGGCCCGTACCGTAGAAGGTCCGGGTCGGGTTCCCCCTGAACATCGTCAGGCCGACCACCGAGCCCCACGGTTCGAACACCGTGTCGGGGGTCACCACGCCCGGCGGACGAGGCGGCAGGGTCGTCGTGGTCGTTGGTGCAGGTTCGGTGGGGGTGGTGGTTCCCGAGGGATCCGAAGGGGAGGTCGTGTCCGCCGGTGGGAGGGTGGTGACCGTGATCGACGGCTCGGCCGCCACGATGTTGTCTACACCGGCCACGCATCCTGACGCGAGCACCGCGAACGACACAACAAGAAGAGAGAGGATGCGCATCGCGCGCGAGTGTAGAGACGGACCCCCAGTAGTCCGATGACCTCGCAGCGTACGGGCCGTAGGCTGCCGGGCATGCAAGGAATCGTGGACGGAATCGTCCCGTTCGTGAAACGGTGGGTTCGGGATTGGACGGTGCTTTCGCGCCGTGGAGACCCGTTGCTCATGGGCGCCGCCATTGCGTTCAACTCCTTGTTCGCTCTGGTGCCGCTCGCGATCGCGTTCGTGGCGATCGTGACCCTGTTCGAACGATCCAAGGTCTTCTTCGAGGACCTCGTCGAGTTCCTCGAAAGCACCCTTCCGCCCGATGTTGCCGTGTTCTTGGGCAACATCCTCGCCCAATCCCTCGAGATCGTCAGCGGCAAGCGGTCCGTGATCCTCGCGGTGTCGATTCTCGTTGCGTTGTGGTCGGGTTCGCGCGCCGTGTATGCGATCCAGAAGTCGCTTCGACTCGTCCAGGGAACCGTCGACGAGCGCGGGTATGTGAGGATCCGGGCGACCGGAATCGTCGTGACGGTTGCTGGCGGGGTCGCGGTGATGGCCGCATACCTCGTCATGCTCATCGGTGGGGGGGTGTGGCGCACCGTTTCGGACTGGCTCGGCTTGCCGGGCATCGGTATCACCCAGGCACTCGCGATCGCCCTTGCGCTCGCGTGGGTGTATCTCCTGCTGTGGGTGATCTACCGCTACGGGCCGCCGGAACCGGTGTCGTTCGCGTGGTTGACTGCGGCGATCGTCACAGCAGTCCTCGGCTTGGGAACAATGATCGCCGTGAACCTGCTTCCCAATGTCTCCTCACAGGCAGTTGCCGTGTTCGGATCGGTCGGCCTCGCCCTGCTGTGGCTCTACTACATCGGTGTCGTGGTCGTCGCTGCCCCCATCGGGATCCTCAGTTTTCTCTCCGCGTGGGAGGACTCAAGCCAGCGGTAGCCTCGCGTGGTGGCTTCGGAACCCTCACGACTCGCTGAACTCACCGACGGATTCCGGTTGCTTCGGTCGACCCTGTACCGGTACCGGTTCGTCGCGTCGGTTTCGATCTCGGGAGCCGTCCTGTGGATGGCAGCCGTCGTCGCGATCCCGTACTTCGTCGGCGAGATCGTCGATGTGGCGACAACCGAGAGCGACCCGTCACGGATCTGGCCGCTGATCGCTGCGCTCATCGTTGCCGGCGCCATCCAGGCGATCGGCATCTCGGTCAGGCGATACTTCGGCTTCAAGCTCTCATACCGCGCCGAGGCGGATCTTCGTAACCGCATCTTCAGCCATGTGCAGCGCCTCGCATTCAGCTTCCACGATGTGACATCGACCGGCGAGCTGATGGCGCGGGCCAGCTCGGATCTGAGCCAGCTTCGCTTGATCCTCGCCATGTTGCCGATCACCCTCGCGAACCTCGCGATGTTCCTCGTCGTGGGCGTCGTCCTGCTCATCATCGATCCGGTTCTTGGTGGTGTGGCGGCGCTGATCATCCCGGCCCTCCTGTACACATCGGCGCGTTTCGCGATCCGTGTCGTTGGCTACTCGTTCGACATCCAGGCAGGGTTGTCGAGCCTCTCGCATGTGGTGGAGGAGTCCGTGACCGGCATCGAGGTCGTGAAGAGCTACGGCCAGGAAGCCCAGCAGCGTCATCGGCTCAACGCCACCGCGATGACGATCTATCGGGCTGCCATGGCTCTTGCAAAAGAGCGCGCGATCCATCGTCCGCTGTTCGAGATCATCCCAGCACTCGGAACCGTTGCGGTTCTCGCGGTTGGAGGGATCAGGGTGATCGACGGCGCCATCACGCTCGGTGAGTTCGTGGCGTTCACCCAGTACCTCGCGGTGATGGTCCTGCCGCTGATGATCACCGGGTGGTTCTTCGCCAACCTGCCGAGATCTGCGGCTGCCGCAACCCGCATCGATGCCCTCCTCGCCGAGGATCCCGAGATCGAAGAGCCGGTACGGCCCGTGCGTCTTCCGGTCGGCCCCGGAGAGGTCGTCTTCGACGATGTCCAGTTCGCCTATCCCGACGGTACCCAGGTGCTCACCGGGATGAATCTGGTGATCCCTGGGGGATCCTCCGTCGGTGTCGTCGGGACCACCGGGAGCGGCAAAACGACCCTCGGGCACCTGATCCCGCGCTTCTACGATGTTGGATCCGGCACGATCACCATCGACGGGGTCGATGTCCGACGGCTCGATCTCGATGAGTTGCGCAACGAGGTGGCGGTGGTCTTCCAGGAGACCTTCCTGTTCTCGGCATCGATCGCCGACAACATCCGCGTCGGTGATCCGATGGCGACCGACAAGCAGATCAGGGCCGCAGCCCGGCTCGCGCGGGCACACGAGTTCATCTGCGAACTCCCGGACGGGTATGACACGGTTGTCGGGGAGCGTGGCGCCACCCTCTCGGGAGGGCAGCGGCAGCGTGTGAGCCTTGCTCGGGGCGTCGTGCGTGACCCGCGGGTGCTGATCCTCGACGATGCCACATCGTCCGTTGACGCCGTCGTCGAGTCCGAGATCCAAGCGGCCCTCCGTCAGGTCATGGCTGGCCGCACGACGGTGATCATCGCCCACCGGACCTCCACGCTTGCGCTCGTCGACAATGTCGCGTTCATCGACGACGGAAAGATCCTCGCATTCGGTCCCCACGAGGAGCTGCTTCGCGATGTCCCGAGGTATGGCGAGGTGCTCGCCGCGACCGCCGGCGGTGCCTTCGCATGAAGTACATGGCCGAGGCAGGGAACCGCGGCATTGAGCGCCCCGGTGCGTTGATCGTGCGTGCGGCCCGTATCGCCCCCGATCTGCTGTGGCCTTTTGCCGGAGCGCTCGGCATCGCGATCGTCGCAACGGTTGTGCGTCTGCTGGGTCCCCTGTTCGTCCGCGGCGGCATCGATGCGGGCATCGAGGCTGGCGACAAGGCCGCCGTTCTATTCGCCGCGGGCCTGTGGGTGGGCACCCTTGTGCTCCAGTATTTCGCAAACGGGATCGCCCAATGGGCGATTTCGTATGTCGGTGAACGGTATCTCGTTCGACTCCGAAATGTGGTGTTTGGGCGGCTCCTGAGCCTCGACATGGGGTTCTTCTCACGAACCAAGAGTGGCGTTCTCGTTTCCCGCATGACATCGGACATCGAGTCCCTCCAGGAATTCGCATCCGACGCATCGGTGATGGCGCTCACCAACTTCCTCACGGTCGTCGGTGTGGCGATCGCGCTGGTTCTCGTCGACTGGCAGATGGCGGCTGCCGTGTTCGGAGTCGTGATCGTCCTGCTCATCGCCTCGGTCGTCTTCCAGCGTCAGGCTCGGCGTGCGTATGACCTCATCCGCGAGCGAATCGGCCTTGTGCTGTCAACCCTCCAAGAGGGCATCACCGGCGTGCGAGTCGTGCAGGCGTTCACCCAGGAGGGTCTCCAGGCATCGGAGTTCGGCCGGGTCAACGAGCGACACTTCGACGCGAACATGGCAGCGGCCCGCGCCATCGCGTGGTACTTCCCGCTTGTTGCCTTCTTACGCGTCGTCGCCATGGGTGCTGCTCTGTCCATCGGTGCGGTGCGGGTGATCGACGGGTCGATGTCGGTGGGTACCCTCGTCGCCTTCACGCTGTATCTCGACTGGTTCTTCCAGCCGATCATCAACCTGTCGAATGTCTACAACCTCCTCCAGTCGGCCCTTGCCGCGCTCGCGAAGCTGTTCACGCTTGTCGACGAGACCGTCGTGATCTCCGACCGCGAAGGCGCCTACGACCTTCCGGAGCCGATCCAAGGTGCGATCGAGGTCGATGAGGTCGACTTCGAGTACCTCGACGGAGTGCCGACGCTGCGGGGTGTCTCGATGTCGATTGCGCCGGGGGAGCGCATTGCCATCGTCGGTGAGACCGGATCCGGGAAGTCGACGATCGCGAAACTGATGATGCGGTTCTACGACCCGAGTGCCGGTCACATCGCCGTTGACGGTCACGACCTGGCACATGTCACAAGGGACTCACGAGTCGGGGCGATGGCGCTGATACCTCAAGATGGGTTCCTCTTTGCGGGGACGCTCAGGGAGAACCTCGTATACGCAACCCCTGAGGCGACCGACGAGGAGGTGTGGAGGGTTCTCACGACCATGGGCATCGACGACTGGGTCACCTCGCTTCCGGACGGACTCGACACGGAGGTCCGAGAGCGAGGCGCGCGTTTCTCCGCGGGGGAGCGCCAACTCGTCGCGCTCGCGAGGGCGTTCCTCGCCGATCCGGAGATCATCGTATTGGATGAGGCAACATCGAACCTCGATCCCGAGACGGAGGTCAAGGTCGACTCGGCCCTCCATGCACTCCTTGAGGGTCGAACCTCGGTCGTGATCGCCCACCGGCTCCGATCGGCAGAGCGTGCAGATCGCGTCGTGCTGGTCGCCGACGGGGAGGTCATCGCGAAGGGCACACACGACGAGCTCGCGCGGTCGTCGGTCGAGTACAAGGAGCTGGTGGATGTCTGGAAGGTCGGGCTCGCGTAGGATGCAGTCCGTGCCGACCGACCGTTCACGCGTCCGCCGCCTCCCGGAGCGGGGTGCCTATGACCTCGACACGATCGAGGCGATCATCGATGCGGCTGCGATCTGTCATGTCGGGTTCGAGACCGACGACGGAGCGATCGTGATCCCAACGATCCACGCAAGGGTCGGAAAAACGCTGTACCTGCACGGATCACCGGCGTCGCGGATGCTCAGGGCGATACCGGGTCAGCAGGTGTGTGTGACGATCACGATCGTCGACGGCATCGTGGTTGCCCGATCGGCGTTCCACCACTCGATGAACTACCGGTCCGTGATGATCTTCGGGGTGCCGAGAGTGGTGGACGACCCGACCGAGCGGATCATCGCCCTCGAAGCCGTGACCGAACATGTCCTGCCTGGCCGGTGGGCAGAAGCAAGGCGTCCCAACGACGCCGAGAACCGAGCGACGAAGCTGCTTGCAATCGACATCGGTGAGGCATCCGCCAAGATCCGGACGGGCCCCCCCGGTGACGACGCCGAGGACATGGACCTCGACATCTGGGCAGGGGTCATTCCGTTGACCGTGGTGCCAGGTACACCGGTTGCTGCCCCCGATCTCAAACGCGGCGTGGCGATCCCCCCGTCCGTTGAGCGTTACGGCTCAGCGCGCACCTGAACTGGTCGCCGTGTTGATGTCATCTCGCCATGCGAGCCACTCCGACAAGGGCGCAAGGTCGTAGACCGGCCCGGTCAACCCTACGGTGAATTCGGTTGCGCCCGCGGCGTGGAGGGCGTCGGCGGTCCTGATCTTGGTCGGGCCAACCCCGATCGATCGGCGGATCTCGGATGGATCCCTTCCAATGGCCTCGCAGTGGCCGTCGAGCACGCCGGTCTTGTGGCTGAAGATCGCAACATCACCGAAGCTGTGCCAGATGTCTGCGTGCTCGGCAACGATGCGGAGCGTGACCTTCTCGCCACCGCCTCCGATGAGGATGGGCATCGGCCCGACGGCTGGCGGATCGAGCGCGGCCAGGCGCTTCTTGATGAGCGGCATTGCCCCGGCAAGGTCACGGAGCCGGGTCCTTGCGGTGCCGAATTCGTACCCGTACTCGTCGTAGTCCTTCTCGAACCATCCAGCGCCGATCCCGAGGATCAGCCGACCACCCGACATGACATCGACCGTCCGGGCCATGTCGGCGAGCAGCTGGGGATTCCGGTAGGAGTTGCAGGTCACGAGCGCGCCGATGCTGATCCGCTCGGTCGCCTCTGCCCACGCTCCGAGCATCGTCCAGCACTCGAAGTGCTTTCCGACATTCGGGTCAGGGATACCCCCGTGGAGCGGGAAGAAGTGGTCCCAGTTGTAGATCACATCCACACCCATGGCTTCGATTGCCGCAACGGCGCGGCGGATCTCGGCGTACTCGGCGTGCTGCGGTTGGAGCTGAACGGCGACGCGAACACGGTGCATTGGACTCCTCAGTTGATGCCTGTAAGAAACCTACCCCCACGCGTACCCAGGGTTCGCGTTCGACGAAAAGGTGTTCTCCTGCCCACAGAAGCTCCCCATTCACCCAAACCCCCATTCCGTGGGCCATAAGTGACCCTTTCGTTGAACGGGAACCCTGGGTACGCGTGAACGGTGGATTTCGTGAATTGGATCACGAGTGATACGGTGTGCGTTCGTTTCGGGCCGGGCGCCGACCCGAGAGCTGCCCCTTGAGGTCGATGCTCGCCCGCCAAGAGAGGTGTGAACAGGGTGAGCCGGTTTCCGCTATATGACACGAGTCAGCACCACGATGCGTGTGGTGTTGGGTTCATCGCGGATCGGTCCGCCTCCGTGTCGCACCGCATCGTCCGTCTCGGCGTCCAATGTCTGCACAACCTCGATCACCGGGGTGCGAGAGCAGCAGACGGGACCGGTGATGGTGCCGGGGTCATGACCCGGATTCCGCACCGCATCGTCGAGCGTGACCTCACCGCAGCAGGAATCGCCCCTCCGCCCCGGGACCGCATCGGCGTCATCGCAGGTTTCTTCCCGCGAGCACGATCGACCTCGGACGCCAAGGCGATCATCGAGGCGGTCCTCGCGGACAACGGCATCGAGACGCTGCTGTGGCGTCGTGTTCCCATCGACCGCAATGTGCTGTCCGCGACCGCTCGGCGGACGCTTCCCAAGATCCGCCAGGCCTTCGTTGCTGCATCGGACGACATCGCGGATCCCGACGCCTTCGAGCGGGCGATGTTCCTCGCGCGCAAGCAGATCGAACAACGCGACGACCTTCCCGGGTTCACGGTTTCGTCGGCGTCGGCGCGTACCGTGGTGTACAAGGGTCTGTTCACCGCCGATCTCATCGAGGACTTCTACTGGGACCTCCGGGATCCCGCGTACGAATCCGATTTTGTGATCTTTCATCAACGCTATTCGACCAACACCCAACCGGCGTGGGAACTCGCGCAACCCTTCCGGATGCTTGCCCACAATGGGGAGATCAACACGATCCAGGGCAATCGTTCCTGGATGGCCGCGCGCTCGAATGATCTCGGAACGAGCGTCTGGGGGGATCGGACACCGGATCTTGCGCCGCTGGTGCGGCCGGGCATCGGGAGCGACTCAGCGAGCCTCGACGAGGCCTTCGAGGTGCTGGTCCGCTCGGGACGGTCCCTTGCCCATGTCAAGGAGATGCTGATACCCCAAGCATGGGAGAATGTCCCCGACCTCGATCCGTCGCTCAAGGCCTTTCACGAATACCACGCGTTCCTCACCGAGCCATGGGACGGTCCTGCCGCGATTGCTGCCTCGGACGGAACAACGCTCATCGCCGGACTCGACCGCAATGGATTGCGGCCTGCGCGTTGGGCCATCTCGCCGGACACGATCGTCGTTGCCTCCGAGGCAGGCGTTGCGCCCGAGATCGAGGTGGTTGCTCTCGAGACGGGACAGCTCGGTCCGGGGGAGATGCTCGAAGTCGACCTCGCCACGGGCACCCACACCATGTCGTTGGAACTCAAGCAGCGGCTTGCACGCCTTGCCCCATACGCCGACTGGATCACGATGCAGACCAACTATGTGAACGATCCGTTCGATGAGCTTCAAGACGAACGATTCGATCCCGACGCGCTCGCGCGGGTGTTCGGCTACACCTCCGAAGAGCGGCGGCTGCTGCTCGAGCAGATGACCGATGGCGTCGAACCGATCCTGTCGATGGGACACGACACCGGCCTTGCTGCATTGTCGCCGCATCCCCAGCGCATGCCGAGATATTTCCATCAAGCGTTCGCGCAGGTGACCAACCCACCGATGGATCCGATCCGTGAGAAGCTCGTGATGTCGCTGCTGACCTATGTGGGGAAGCACGGTTCGCTTCTCGAAGAAACCGAGCAGCAGGCACACATGATCGAGCTCGCGTCACCGGTCCTTTCCGATGCAGAAGTCGAGGCGCTCCGATCCTCGTCCGATCCGACCTTCGCTTCAGCGTGGATCGACATCTTGTACCGACCAGCACCGGGTGCAGCGCCCCTTGTCGACGCGATCGCAGCGGTCTGTGACAGGGCCGAGGAGGCGGTGAGGGCGGGAGCATCGATCATCATGCTGTCTGATCGTGCTACCGACGCGGACTTGGCACCGATCCCCATCCTGATGGCGGTCGGTGCGGTCCACCATCGGCTCATCGACACCGGCCTACGGCTCAACGCATCCATCATTGCCGTGAGCGGGGAGCCACGCGATGCGCACGACCTTGCATGCCTCATCGGCTTTGGCGCCGCAGCCGTGAACCCGTATCTGGCGATCGAGCAGGTACGAAGCATGGCTGCCGACGGGATGGTCGACCACGGTGTGGTCGAGGCGCAAGAGAACTATCGGTCGAGCCTTGAGAAGGGGCTTCTCAAGATCATGTCCAAGATGGGAATCTGCACCGTGAAGTCGTACCGGAGCTCCGAGCTGTTCGAGGCAATCGGCCTCGATGACGAGGTCGTCGACCTTTGCTTCCGCAATGTGCAGCGCAGGGTCGGAGGTGTCGGCATCGAGCGGATCGCCAACGATGTGTTGGTCCGACACGCTCGCTACCGCACGGGTGACACCGAGATCGAGGGCTACTACAAACACCGCGGCGGCGGTGTTCCACACGCTGCCGGCCCCATGAATGTCCTTGCCCTCCAGCGCGCCGTGCGCTCCGGTGATGCCGAGGCCTATGACCGCTATGTGAACCTGATCGAACACGAAACGCCCGCGATGGAGATTCGCGACCTGCTCGAGATCGGGACGCTCGGCGAACCGGTTCCGCTCGAGTCCGTGGAACCGGCGGAAGAAGTCATGCGGCGTTTCGTCACGGCAGCGATGTCGCTCGGCGCGCTGTCTGCTGAGGTCCACCAGACGCTCGCGGCGGCCATGAACCGGATCAGGGGCCGATCGAATTCGGGTGAGGGTGGCGAAGACCCCGCGAGGTACGGAACGGAGCTCAACTCGGCGATCAAGCAGGTGGCAAGCGGCCGGTTCGGTGTCACGCCGGGATACCTTGCATCTGCCGCGGAGTTCCAGATCAAGATGGCGCAGGGCTCGAAACCCGGAGAGGGCGGTCAGCTCCCCGGGCACAAGGTCACTGCCGAGATCGCTGCGCTGCGTCACACCGAACCAGGCGTGACATTGATCTCACCGCCTCCGCACCACGACATCTACTCCATCGAGGACCTCGCCCAGCTCATCTACGACCTCAAGACCTTCAAGCCCAAGGCGGCGGTGTCGGTGAAGCTGGTGTCGGGTCCCGGCGTCGGAACGATCGCCGTCGGTGTCGCCAAGGCCCATGCTGACGGCATCACCGTGTCGGGCAACGGAGGGGGAACCGGGGCATCCCCGCTGGTGTCGATCAAGCACGCCGGATCTCCATGGGAGATCGGTGTCGCCGAGGCTCACCAGGCGCTGGTCGCGAACGGGCTCCGTGGTTCGATTTCTCTCGAAACCGACGGTGGACTGCGCACCGGCCGTGACATCGTGATTGCTGCGTTGTTGGGAGCCGACCGATTCGGTTTCGGGACGCTTCCACTGCTTGCGCTCGGGTGCAAGATGGTCCGCCAGTGTCATCTCAACACCTGTCCCGTCGGGATCACGACCCAGCGCGAGGACCTGCGAGCCAAGTACACCGGTTCGGTGGAACAGGTGATCGAACTGTTCCGACTGCTCGCAGAGGATGTCAGGCGGCATCTCGCGCGAATCGGTGCGACCGCGATCGATGAGATCGTTGGCCGCGGTGACCTTCTCACCGCTACCGATGGCGGGATCGGTGCAAGCCTCGCCAGCTTGCTGGTTCGGGCAGACATCGGTGAGGAGCGGCCGTTCCGGCGCACGGCGCGCTCGCCCCTCGGCGACATCCTCGCCGATCTCGGCCGCGAGGTCGCCGAAACGGAACGGCCCACGGTCGTGTCCTTTCCGATCAAGAACACGGAGCGTTCGGTCGGCACCCGGCTCTCGGGAGATGTCGCTGCATCCAAAGGTGATGCGGGGCTCCCCGAAGGCACTTTCACGATTCGCCTCTCGGGAACGGCTGGCCAGTCCTTCGGAGCCTTCCTCTCGAATGGCATCGATCTCGACCTCGACGGGGTCGCAAACGACTATGTCGGGAAGGGCATGGGCGGTGGATCGATCTCGATCCGACCCTATCCGGGTACCCGGTCGGTTCCCCATGTTGCCGGCAACGCCTGTCTGTATGGGGCGACGGGTGGAGCGCTGTATGCCGCTGGATCCGTCGGTCAGCGCTTCGCGGTGCGCAACTCGGGGGCAACCGCCGTCGTGGAGGGAGCTTCGGACCATCTCGCCGAATACATGACCGGGGGCACCGTCGCGGTCCTCGGTCCGACTGGGCGCAATGTCGCGGCGGGGATGACCGGCGGCGTGCTGTATCTGTACGACGCGGACCTCGGGGTCAAGGGCAGGCTCGCGGACAGCGCAACTCGTCTCGAACGGCTCGGAGCCGACGATGGAAGGCGACTGCACGCCCTCGTTGCTGAGCACCACATTCGGACCGGATCCGGGGTTGCGAAAGCTCTCCTTGACGATTGGGACGACGCCGTGGATCGGTTCTGGGTACTGCGCCCCGAGCCCCCGGAGCCGCGGGTGATCGGTGCCACGGATGCGGCGACCGATGTCATCTCATCGCACCTCATCGATCGGGAGTCAACCGACGGCTTCCCGCCGCCGCTGCCGCTTGCGTCGAGGGAACAATTCGTCCGCTGAATTCGTTGTATGGGTACCTATTTGCGGCTGGGACGGGCGGCCGGTCTTCCCCCACTCCCACTCGCTGTCGCCCGACCAGCCGCAACATGGGCTCCGTGACACCAAGCGGGTGTTCGGAGCGGTTTCGTTGAGGTGCGCCGTGCGGTGGACTAGGATTCGCACTAGCCGCGTAGTGCAATTCGTGAGGTGATGTCATGACCACGGTGGATATCGATCTCGGTAGTTATCAGCTTGGCTGGTCCGACTCCGAGGACGCCTATGTCTACAAGCCCGAGAAGGGACTGACCGAACAGCTCATCCGCGACATGTCGAAGATGAAGGGTGAACCCGAGTGGATGCTCGAGTTCCGCCTCAAGGCGTACCAGCGGTTCTTGCGCAAGCCGACCCCGACCTGGGGCGGTGCGGGCTTGCTCGAGACCATCGACTACGACGACATCTACTACTACATCAAGCCGACCGAGGGCCAAGCCAAGGACTGGGACATGGTTCCCGAGTCGATCAAGGACACCTACGAGAAGCTCGGTATCCCCCAAGCAGAACGCAAGTACCTCGCCGGCGTGACCGCACAGTATGAGTCTGAAGTCGTCTACCACCGCAATCGCGAGGATCTCGAGAAACTCGGCGTGCTGTTCTCCGACATGGACACCGCCGTGCGCGAATACCCCGACCTCGTCCGCGAGTACTTCGGCACCGTCATCCCGCCGAACGACAACAAGTTCGCGTCGCTGAACTCGGCTGTCTGGTCCGGCGGTTCGTTCATCTATGTGCCCCCCGGCGTGCATGTCGACCAGCCCCTCCAGGCATACTTCCGGATCAACGCCGAATCGATGGGGCAGTTCGAACGCACCCTGATCATCGTGGACGAAGGCGCCTACTGCCACTATGTCGAGGGCTGTTCGGCGCCAACCTATTCAAATGACTCGCTTCATGCGGCGGTGGTCGAGGTCATCGTCAAGGACGGTGGCCGCTGTCGTTACACGACCATTCAGAACTGGTCGAACAATGTGCTCAATCTTGTCACCAAGCGGGCGACCGCCTACAAGAACGCCACCATGGAATGGATCGACGGCAACCTCGGCTCCGGGCTGACCATGAAGTATCCCGCGGTGTGGCTCATGGACGAAGGGGCACACGGGGAGGTGCTGTCGATCGCCTTCGCAAACACCGGCCAGGTTCTCGATGCCGGGGCCAAGATGGTGCATGCGGCACCACACACCACATCGCTCATCACCTCCAAGTCGATCAGCAAGGGGGGTGGCCGGTCGGCGTACCGCGGCCTTGTTCGGGTCGAGGAGGGCGCAGAGGACGCCAAGGCCTTTGTCCGGTGCGATGCGTTGCTGCTCGACGAGGACTCCCGATCAGACACCTACCCGTACATGGAGATCGAGGAGTCCGACATCGACATCGGACACGAGGCGACCGTGTCCAAGGTGGGTGAGGACCAACTGTTCTACCTGATGAGCCGAGGACTGACCGAGGAACAGGCGACCGCGATGGTGGTGGCGGGGTTCATCGAGCCCATCGTCAAGGAACTCCCGATGGAGTACGCCGTCGAACTGAACCGCCTCATCGAACTCCAGATGGAAGGCGCCATCGGCTGACCGCGGTTGCGCGTACCCACGCGTACCCAGGGTTCGCGGACCACCGAAATGGTCGCTGCCGACCCACAGAACGGATCGCCGGATCTGCCGCTCGTTACGCTGGGCGGCGATGCGCATCCGGGTAGCTGTCTGCACCGTACGGTACGAAGGTCGCCTCAACGCGTCGCTGCCTGAGGCAACGCGGCTCGTGATGGTCAAAGCGGACGGTTGCGTCGCGATCCATGCCGACGGTGCTGCGTACAAGCCGCTCAATTGGATGAACGCACCCAACACGATCACCGAGGACGACGATTCGTGGACGGTCGTCAATCCCAAGGGGGAGCGACTCACCATTCGATTCCGAGAGGTCCTCTTCGAGGAGTCGTTCGACATGGGAGACGACCCCGGGCTCGAAAAGGACGGTGTCGAGCTCGAACTCCAGCGGTTGATCGCGCAACGACCCGAGACGCTCGGTGCTGGCATGGCACTGGTACGCCGTGAATATCCGACGCCGATCGGCCCGGTCGACTTGCTGTGCCGTGCACAGGACGGTTCGACGGTTGCCGTCGAGATCAAGCGTCGTGGCGAGATCCAAGCCGTCGAGCAGCTCACCCGGTATCTCGAGTTCCTGAACCGCGACACCCGCATCGCCCCGGTCACGGGCATCCTGGCCGCACAGCTCATCAAGCCGCAGGCTCGGCTCCTTGCTGTGGATCGCGGCATCGAGTGCGTGGAGATCGACTACGACGCCCTGCGCGGTGCCGAATCAGACATCCTGCGACTCTTCTGAGGCCCGGCAGCGATCGAACGCGCGTGCGGCGAGGCGACGCTACGAGCCGTTGTTCGTCAGGGTCAGCACGGGGACCGCCGCAAGTTCGTCGAGAAGCGCCGTTCGAGCAGCCTTCCACGGTTCGTGGATCGCGCATTGCGTGGCACCCCCACACGGTCCACCCCTCAGGACGCAGGTCTCCGTGTCCGTTTTCCCCTCGACGGCCTCGATGAGATCGAGGACACTGATCGTGACCGGATCGGCGGCGAGCTGATAGCCACCGGTCGGCCCACGCTTGGAATCGACCCACCCCATGTGGACGAGGGGTGACATGATCTGAGGGAGGTAGGCCTGGGTGGTATCGATCGCTTCGGCAAGGTCCGACGACTGCATCGACGACTTCGACCGGCTCAGGACCCGCAGTGCATCAACGGCAAGCCCTGTCTTTTTCTGGATGGAGAATTTCACAGTTCCGAAGTCTAGAACATTTATATCTCAGATGGGTCGACTTCGGGCTGAAGTTTGTCCCCAACCGGGACCCTACATGAGCGACGCGAGATCGAATCGTGACGATGGATGTCGGAGCTTCCCGAGTGCTCTGGTCTCGAGCTGTCGCACTCGTTCCCTCGTGATGCCCAGTTCGGCCCCAACATCGGACAGGGTGCGCGGTGGTTTCGCGTCGAGTCCGTAGCGAAGCACGATCACGATGCGTTCGCGTTCGTCGAGCGTCTCGATCGCCTTGGTCAGTTCCGCCCGCTGCACGAGGTCCGCAACGACCGAGAACGGGTCCGGTGTTTGCTCGTCCTCGACGAAATCACCGAGCTGGGCGTCACCGTCTTCACCGACGCTCCGATCGAGCGACACCGTGTCTCCCGGTGCGCTCAGAGCGAGAAGGATCTTGTCCTCGTCGAGCCCACTGACCGACGCGATCTCGGCGATCGTCGGCATCCGCCGCAATTGCTCGTGGAGCGACAGCTCGGCTTCTTGCACGGTTCGCACGATGTCGACCATGTGCACCGGGAGCCTGATCGTTCGTCCGTTGTTGCCGAGGCCCCGCGTGATTGCCTGGCGAATCCACCAGGTCGCGTAGGTCGAGAACTTGAAGCCCTTGCGCCAATCGAACTTCTCGACGGCCCGAATCAGTCCGAGATTCCCTTCCTGGATCAGGTCGAGGAGATCGAGACCCCGGCCCGTGTAGCGCTTCGCGATCGAGATCACCAGCCGCAGATTCGACCGGATGAACTCCTGCTTGGCGTGGTCGGCAAGTCGGATGTGGCGAACCAGCTCAACCCGTGCAGCCGTATCGAGGCCCCCGGCGGTCGCAAGTCGCTCCTCTGCCTCACGACCCCGTTCGATGGTTCGGGCGAGTCGGATCTCGTCCTCGGCCGTCAGCAGTGCATGATCCGACACGGCGTCGAGGTACAGGCCGATCGCATCGGCAGTGCCCTTGACTCTCGCTGCCTCCGCCATCACCCCCGCCCCTTGGCTGTGAAACCGCGTCCCTTGCCGGGAACTGGAAGATATCACCTTTCGGTCAGTGTGGCAAGAGAGCTGTACGCTTCATTCGCAGTCTCTTGAGGCACCCGTTCGGGGCGATCGGCATGAAGCAACGGCCATTCACAGCACTTGTCTCGATGGTCGCGCTCGTCGTCACCGGTTGCACCGGCATGAACGGCTTCGGGCCCAGTGATGCGGTTATCCCACCGGAACGGGGAGATCCCACGCTGCGGATCGTCGTCCTCGCTGCAGACGACCTCGGTGAGCTTCCATCGACGGTGATCCTCGACGGAGCGGTGCTCCCGGGATCAGGAGGCACGAGGGAGATCCCATGGCGGCGAGAGCCGATCGAGGTGTCTGTCGCCGCAAGTGGATTCCACCCCCTCGATCATCGTATCGAGCGATATCCGGAGGGGGGAGTCGTCGAGTTCCGGCTCGAGCCGGTCGTGCTCACCGGCCGTATCACGACCCACGACGGACGGCCGCTCCCCGGAGCCTTGGTGGAACTGGGCGGCGACTCGGATCGGACCGACAACGAGGGCCGGTACGCGCTCGAGCGAGCAACCGAAGGCACCATGACCCTGTCACGGCCCGCATGGCAGACACGGACCTACGACTGGGATGGGACCATTCTCGAGGTGGACATACCGATGGAGCGGTTCGACATCAGGGCGATCCGAGCATCGGCGGCAGACCTCGGCGACTCGGCGGCCTGGGATCGGATGCTCGATCTGGCGGATCGCACCGCGATCAACGCCGTCGTCATCGACCTCAAGGACGAGAACGGGGCGGTGGTGTACGGTTCGACGCTGGCCAGGGCAGCCTCGATCGGGGCGATCAACAGCTACTTCGACGCCACGACCGTGGTCGCGGACGCCAAGGAGCACGACCTGTACACGATCGGTCGGATCGGTGTGTTCCAGGACGACTTCTACGCAACGGCCGAGCCGGACCACGCCGTGACAACCACAACCGGGGAGCTGTGGCGAGCATCGAACGGCCATGGCTGGGTCGACCCTTCGGACCCCGCAGGTTACGAATACTCGGTTGCGCTCGCCGAGGAGGCATGCCTTCTCGGATTCGACGAGATCCAGTTCGACTATGTCTCGTGGCCGATCGGTGATCTCGACAACGCCGTCTTCGACGGCGAGTACAACCAGGAGGTTCGGGTGGCGTCGATCACGGCCTTCCTTGAGCGTGCCTACACCGTACTGCATCCACGATGCGCCGTGTCGACGACCGTTCTCGGCATCGTGCTCGAGTCAGGAACCGACGAGGGGGTGGGTCAGGAGCCGTCGGCGATGTCCGGCGCAGTCGATGTCCTATCGCCAACCCTCTACACGACGAACTACGGCGCCGGGTGGAAGGGGATGGATGATCCGAACGATCACGCCGTCGAGGTTGTCACAACGGCCCTCGACGGTGGTGCCAGCAAGCTCGTCGGTTTTGCCTATCTGCGTCCGTGGCTCCAGACCTGGGCGATCAGCGAAACGGATCAGCGAGCCGTACAGTCAGCGGTCAGCAACGATGGCATGGGGTGGCTGTTGTGGAGCAACAACGCGCAATACACGATGGGGAACCTGCCGAGCGGTTAGCGAACCTCACCGAGGAGCTGATCCAATGTCGACGCTGCCCTCGACTGGTGGCATGGCGCGAGGAGGTGGCAAGGACCAAGCGTGCCGCCTTTGAAGGTGAGGAGTATTGGGGCAAGCCGGTACCGGGGTTCGGGGATCCGATGGCTCGGATCGTCGTCATCGGCCTCGCACCCGCTGCACACGGGGCCAACCGCACCGGGCGCATGTTCACCGGTGATCGTTCAGGTGATTGGCTGTTTCGCGCGTTGCACACGGCGGGTCTGGCATCGCAGCCACATTCGGTCTCGACAACCGACGGGCTCACGCTGTCAGATGTCTGGATCACGGCACCGGTGCGGTGTGCGCCGCCCCAGAACAAGCCGACACCGGCAGAGCGGGATGCGTGCTCGTCGTGGTTCGATGCCGAACTCGGGATGCTCGCCAACGCCCGAGTGTTTGTCGCGCTCGGTCAGTACGGCTATCACGCCCTGTGGGCCCACCTGGCTCGTGCAGGACAGCCCCTCCCGGTCCCACGGCCGAAGTTCGCCCACGGTCTCGAGACCGCCATCGGCCCCCTCACGATTCTCACCAGTTTCCATGTCTCCCAGCAGAACACCTTCACGGGAAGGCTGACGGTCGAGATGCTCGATGCCGTGTTCTTGCGAGCCGTACGGCTCGTGTCGTGAGCGACGACATGCACGCCCGGGTCCTCCATGGGGGCGTGATGGGCAATTCACCTATCGTCGTATTGGAAACGCCGAGGATCCAGTAACCTCGGAGCATCCCAGCAAGGACATCTGGCGTGACAACACCCGCAACCATCGGAATCGATGACGCCGCGTGGATGGCGACTCGGCGCTCGGACGCGAGCCAACGGCTCGCGACCACAACCATGCCGTCCGAACGCGAGGAGGTCTGGCGCTACCTCGACCTCGACTTCGATCCCGACTTCGGCTCGGCGCCGCTCGCGCCCGGCGCTTTCCCTTCCGCTGATCAGTTGATGGACGACTGGGTCGGCTCGGTGATCTCGATCGTCGACGGGTTCGTTACGACCGACGGTGTGCACACCGTTGTATCCGAGCCGGAGGCGACCGACGACGGTGTCGGATCTGATCTGTTCGCAACAGCGTACGATGCGCTCGCCCCGGGTGCTGCGCTCGTGGATGCCGGTCATCTCGGGGAGCCGGTCTTCGTCGATATCGCAGCGACCGGCCCCGGAACCACCTTTCCGGGAGTGCATATCCACGCGCCCGCCGGATGCGATGCCTCGGTGGTGATCCGCTACCGGTCCGCTTCCGATGACGCTGCCGTGGTCGTGCCGCGCCTCACCGCCAAGGTCGGCGACAATGCTCGGCTCGCACTCACGATCATCCAGGACTGGAACTACGCGACGAGGGCGATGGGGCGAGCCGTCGTCGATCTCGGGCAGGATGCGGGGCTGACCCTGTCGGAGGTCGGCCTCGGTGCACTCCTTGGTCGCTTGCACCTCGATGTCAACTTCATCGGCCGCGGATCGTGGGGTCAGATCCACGGTGCCTACTTCGGCGAGGAGAACCAGACCCTCGACTACCGGTACTTCATGAACCACATCGGGACCAACACGCGGTCTGACATGTTCCTCAAAGGTGCCGTGGAGGACGAGGCGCTGTCGGTGTTCACCGGCATGATCAGGATCGAGACGACCGGCCAGAAGACCGAGGCGTTCCAGACGAACCGGAACCTGATCCTTTCACGCGGTGCGTCGGCACAGTCCGTTCCCAACCTTGAGATCCTCGCGAACGATGTCAAGTGCGGTCACGGATCGAGCGTCGGTCCCCTCGACGAGGACCAGCGCTACTACCTGATGAGCCGAGGGCTGATTCCCGAGGTCGCCGACCGGCTGCAGGTCCGGGGCTTCTTCGAGGAGGCCATCGCCAAGATCCCCCATGCGGATCTCGCACCGTGGATCCGCGAGCGGATCAACGCCAAGTATGTCCTTGCCCAGGAAGAAGGCAGGGTATGACGATCCATTCCCTCGGCTCCATCGATGCGCTCCCCGACGGAAAAGGGACCCGTTTCGATTTCGGTGATGAACGCATCGCGGTGTTCCGTGTCGGCGGGGCGGTGTATGCCATCGGAGATCGCTGTAGCCATGCGGAGGCATCGCTGTCTGAGGGCGAGCTGTTCGGGCTCGAGGTCGAGTGTCCGAGGCATGGTGCCGAGTTCGACATCACCACCGGTGCCGTCTGCTCGCTGCCAGCGACCAAGCCGGTTCCGTCGTACCCAACGGAGGTGCGTGACGGTGAGGTCCTCATCACGATCACAACGAAGGAAGAAGATGTCAAGCGCACTTGAGGTCAGCAATCTGACCGCGTCGATCGGAGATCTCGCGATTCTCAAGGGGGTCGATCTGGAGGTGCCGTTCGGAGAGGTCCACGCGGTGATGGGACCAAACGGTTCCGGGAAGTCGACCCTCTGCCATGTCCTGATGGGCAAGGACGACTACACGGCGTCCGGCACGGCTCGGGTGGACGGAGTGGACATCATGGGCATGACCGTCGATGAACGGGCCCGCGTGGGGCTGTTCGAAGCCTTCCAGTATCCGACCGAGATTCCGGGCGTCACGCTCGATGATCTCGTCGGTGCGATGGCGGCGTCGAACCCCGACGACGACGGATTCTGGGCGCGCGCCGATGCGACCGCACAGACCCTGTCGATGGATCGATTCCGGAAGCGGTCGGTGAATGTCGGGCTGTCCGGTGGCGAGAAGAAGCGTTCGGAGATGTACCTGCTCGGCGTTGCGAACCCCAAGGTGGCGATCCTCGACGAGATCGACTCGGGTCTCGACATCGACGCGGTGCGCGAGGTCGCAGCGCTGGTCGAGTCCATGCGAAGCGACGAGCGCGCTGTGCTCATCATCACGCACTACAGCAGGATCCTGCGCTACCTATCGGTCGACCGTGTCCATGTCATGGTGAGCGGCAAGATCGTCAGAAGTGGTGGTCCCGAGGTCGCAGAGGAACTCGAGTCCGGCGGCTACGCCGAATTGCAGGCAGCAGCTCGGTAGCGCACAGGCAGCCGGCTGCGGTGTGATCCGAGTGAGGTCCGGTGCCTTGCGTTCATAGTACGGTTCGTGCCATGGACGGCTCGATGTCACACCTCACCAGGCTCGTCGCCCAAGCCGACGCCATTCTCATCCTGAGCGGCGCAGGGATCTCCACGGCAAGTGGCATCCCCGATTTTCGCGGACCAAACGGGATCTGGAAGGCCGAACGCCCCGTCCCGTTCGACGAGTTCCTCACCAACGAGCAACGCCGGATCGCGTCCTGGGAACAGAAGGTACGAGCCGCCGAGGTCCTCCGGGACGCACGACCGAATGCTGTTCATGTGGCGTGTGTCGAGCTCGAGGCCTCTGGCAAGCTCGAGATGGTTGCCACACAGAACATCGACGGTCTGCACGCCGAGGCGGGCACCTCGCCCGGACGGCTCGTCGAGTTGCATGGCACCGGCCGGGAGGCCGGGTGCCTGTCGTGCGGTGAACGCACACCGATCGAGCCGCATCTCGAGCGGTTTGTGGCGACGGGAACAGCGCCGACCTGTGCGGCGTGTGGTGGTCTCCTCAAGTCGGCGACCATCAGTTTCGGGCAGGCCCTCGATCCGCTTGTGCTCGATCGGGCTCATCGGGCGGCGGAGCGCTGCGATCTGGTGGTGGCACTCGGGACCTCGCTCAGCGTGTATCCCGCCGCGGACCTTCCTCTGACGGCGGTTCGTCGAGGTATTCCGTACGCAATTGTCAATCGGGGCGGTACCGACCACGACACCTGGACCGGAGTAACGGTGCGCATCGATGGTGATGTCAACGAGGTGTTTCCACAAGTGGTCGCGGCCGCCATCGGCTGAAGTGACGCCGCGCGGGGTCACTATCGTTTGGACGAGTCGACGGTGAGGAGGAGACGATGCGGGTCGAGAAGGACTCGATGGGCGAGGTGTCCGTGCCGGACGGTGCGTACTACGGTGCCTCGACCCAACGGGCCGTTGACAACTTCCCGATCTCGAACCTCCGATTCGGACGCTCGTTCATCTGGGCCCTCGGCCTCCTCAAGGCCTCAGCCGCCGAAACGAACCTCACGCTCGGTCTGATCGACGAGCGGCAGGCAGACGCGATCATCGCGGCGGCCGAGGAAGTCATGAACGGGGACCTCGACGACCAGTTCGTCCTCGACATCTTTCAGACGGGATCCGGCACATCGACGAACATGAACGCGAACGAGGTGATCGCAAACCGAGCGACGGAGATCCTCGGCGGGGAGCTCGGATCAAAGTTGATCCACCCGAACGACCATGTCAACGCGAGCCAGTCCTCGAACGACACCATTCCCACCGCTATCCATGTGGCTGCCGTGGCCGGCATCGAGCAGCGGCTCCTTCCCGCACTCGATGCCCTCGCCGAATCGCTCGAGGCCAAGTCCGACGAGTTCGACGATGTGCTCAAGTCGGGCCGAACCCATCTGATGGATGCAACACCGGTCCGTCTCGGCCAGGAGTTTGGCGGCTACGCCGCCCAGGTGCGCAAGGGCATTGCCCGTCTTCGGGCGATCCTTCCGGACCTGCACGAGCTCGCGCTCGGCGGAACGGCGGTCGGGACGGGTATCAATGCCCCGCAAGGTTTTGCGTCGGGGACGATCGGGCGCATGGCGGAACGATCCGGATATCCCTTCGTCGAGGCAGCGGATCATTTCGAGGCGCAGGCGTCCAAAGATGCCGTCGTCAGCGCATCTGGGGCACTCAAGACGGTTGCCGTGTCCTTGTTCAAGATCTCGAACGACCTCCGATGGCTCTCATCGGGCCCACGAACGGGTATCGCCGAGATCACCCTTCCCTCGCTCCAGCCCGGATCCTCGATCATGCCGGGGAAGGTCAACCCGGTGATTTCGGAGATGATGATGCAGGTTGCGAGCCATGTGATCGGAAACGACACCGCCATCACATGGGGCGGTGCCAACGGCAACTTCGAGCTCAATGTGATGATGCCGATGATGGCTCACAACCTGCTTGAGTCCATCGACCTCCTCGCGTCGGCGGCGGCGGTCATGCGGGACAAGATGGTGGTCGGGATCGAGGCAAACTCGGAGCGAGCCAAGTGGCTCCTCGAGCAGAATGTGATCATCATTACGGCGCTCGTTCCACTGATCGGATACGACACCTCTGCCGAGGTGGCGAAGAAGGCGTTTGCCGAGGGCCGAAGCGTCCGTGAGGTCGCCCTCGAGATGGGAGTGCTTCCCGAAGAGGAGCTCAACGCTGCGCTTGATCTGCGCCCGATGACCGAGGGTGGTATCACGGGTTGAGGTTCAGTCCGCCGCCGGCATCGGGCATGGGACCCGCGCGGGATCCGATGATGGAGGGTTTCCTGTTCACCGATCAGTACCAGTTGACAATGGCCCAGCTGTACTGGAAGTACGGACTTGCCGACACCACCGCCCAGTTCGACTACTTCTTCAGGCGGTACCCGAACTACGGCGAGCACCAGGCCGGGTACGCCGTCACCGCGGGCATGGGATGGCTCCTCGACTGGATCGAGACAACCCGCATCACCGCCGAGGATCTCGAGGCCCTTCGCGCACAAACCGACAGGACAGGATCGCGCCGTTTCGACGACGGTTTCCTGGCGTGGCTCGCCGAGGACGGGAGCTTCGACCGGCTCCGGATCAGGTCGATCGCCGAGGGTCGAATCGTCCATGCCGCCGAGCCGATCGCCGTCGTGGAAGGCCCCCTCGCGGTCGCTCAGATCCTTGAGACCTCACTGCTGAACCATCTCAACTACCAGACCCTGATCGCAACCAAGGCCTCCCGAATCGCCGAACAGGCCCGAGGTGCCGTAGTGCTTGAGTTCGGGATGCGTCGGGGTCCTGATCAGGGGACGAACGCTGGCACGCGCGCGGCGCTGATCGGTGGGGCGCATGCCAGCTCCAATGTGGGCGCATCGGCGGTGTTCGGGACCGACCCAATGGGTACCCATGCTCATTCGATGGTGCAGCTGTTCATGGCGCTCGGTGAGGGCGAGATCGGGGCTTTTCGGGCGTATGCCGCAACCTATCCGGACGAATGTCTGCTGCTCGTCGACACCATTGACACCTTGCGCAGCGGACTCCCGAACGCCATCGAGGTGTTCGGGGAGCTTCGAGCTCGGGGCCACGAGCCGGTAGGGATCCGTCTCGATTCGGGAGATCTTGCGCACCTCGCGGTCCGTTCCGCTGCCATGCTCGACGATGCCGGATTCCCCGATGTCGCGATCGTGCTGTCCTCGGACCTCGACGAACTCGCGATGTGGCAGATCCGGGAACAGATCATCCAGGAGGCACCCGCATATGGCCTCGAGCCCGACGCCGTTGTCGCAAGGCTCACCTACGGAGTCGGGACCCGGCTCGTCACCTCCCACGGCGACTCGGCGCTCGGCGGTGTGTACAAGCTCGTCGGCATCGAACGCGACGGTGCACTTGCACCGGCAATCAAGGTCTCTGATTCGCCTGCGAAGATGCCGATTCCGGGCGACAAGCGCCTGTGGCGCGTCTATGACCAGCGCGGCCTCGCAACGGCCGATGTGGTTGCTCTCACCGGTGAATCTGTGGCACGGAACGAACCGATCACGGTGCACCATCCGCACCAGCCGGGCGTCAGCCGTCGCCTCGACGCCGGTCAGGTCCACGATGTGGAGGAACTCCATGTCGTCGTGTTCGACACGGGACAGCGCCGGGACCGGGATGGGAGCATCGATGCCCTCCGTGCCCGCCGCGACGCCGACCTTGACCGGCTCGATGTCGGTGTCAGACGCCTCGTCAATCCCCACCGATACCATGTTTCGGTGACCGATGGCGTGCGCGACCTTCGCGACCGGCTCCTTGCCGGGTACCACTAACGCACGGTGACGCCTGCGTCGACCATGGTGGCGATGGCGCGGGCACCGTCGCCGGGTTCGAGATCAACCGCGGCGATACCGTCAGCAACAACGATGGTCTCATAGCCGAGCCTGACGGCGTCGAGGCAGGTAGCAAGCACGCAGTAATCGGTGGCAAGCCCGACGACGACCACCGTGTCGATGCCGTGAGCGGTCAGCATGCCACCAAGCTCGGTCGGGATCTCATCACCCGAGGTGGGATCACGCATGGTGAACCCGGAGTATCCATCCTCCCCGTTCGTGCCCTTTCGAACGACCGGTCCGGTGGCCGTGCAGTCGGCGTGGAACTCCGCGCCCCAGGAATCTGCGACACAGTGCACCGGCCAGATCCCGCCATCCTTGGCGAAATGGGGGGTGGATTCGGGGTGCCAGTCCTGGGTTCTGACGACAAGGGATCCCGCTGCCGCTGCCGCGTCGGCCTGTTCGTTGATCGATGTCATCACCCGCGGTGCGCCGGAGACGAACAGCGACCCATCCGGATGGGCAAAGTCGTTCTGGACATCGACGACGATGAGCGCCGTGGTCTCTCCATAGGTGATCATGGATCGGCGGTCATGTCGTCACGCCGGCCTGTTCGAGTGCGTTGGCAAGCGTGGTCCAGGCGAGGTCGGCGCACTTGATCCGCACAGGGAACTTGCGGACTCCCTGGAGCGCTTCGAGGTCGCCGAGGACCGAACCGGGCCGTTCCTCGTCGACGGGATTCTCGCCCTCCTCGATCGACATCATGGTTCGGAACTTGTGGGCGAGATCGGTGATCTCGCCGGTCGTCTTCCCGACGATCGACTCCATCATCATGGAGCCCGACGCCTGCGAGATCGAACACCCCTGTCCCTGCATGGCGGCGTCGGTGACGACATCATCCTCGATGACGATGTCGAGGTAGAACTCGTCGCCACACGACGGATTGGTTCCCTCGGCGTGGATGTGGTCGGCCTCGATACGGCCCCTTCGCCTCGGGTTGCGGTAGTGATCGAGGATCACACCACGGTACAGCTCGTCGAGTTCTGCCATTCAGGTCCTGGTCCGCTGGGTTCGAGGATACCGGTGGGGGGTGAGCACTCAGGCGAGCCCGAAGATCCTGCGCGCCTTGTGGAGGGACTCGACGAGCACATCGACCTCCTCGAGCGTGTTGTAGAGGTAGAACGAGGCTCTTGCGGTGGCGGGTATGGCAAGGTACTTCATGAGCGGCCGCGCGCAGTGATGACCCGCCCGCACCGCAACACCGTCCTGGTCGAGGATGGTTGCGATGTCATGCGGATGGATGTCTCCGAGCTCGAAGCTCACGGCGCCGCCGCGCCTCGACACATCCTTCGGGCCGTAGATCGTCAAGTCGGGCACCTCGGACAGCCGCTCGAGTGCGTACTGGGTCAGGGCGCGTTCGTGCCCAACGATGGTCTCCATGCCGATGGCTTCGAGGTAATCCACGGCGGCACCGAAGCCGATCGCCTCGGCGATCGGTGGTGTCCCCGCTTCGAATTTGTGGGGGACCGGCGCCCAGGTCGCCGAGTGCCGCTCGACGGTGTTGATCATTTCCCCGCCACCTTCGGTCGGCTCCATCTCCTCAAGGAGTTCGGCGCGCCCCCAGAGGGCCCCGATCCCGGTCGGGCCGAGCATCTTGTGTGAGGAGAAGGCAAGGAAGTCGACTTGAAGCTCCGTGACATCCACCGCGGTGTGCGGCACGAGCTGGGCACCGTCGAGGACCGAGATGGCCCCAACCGAGCGCGCCGCGGCCGACAGGGTCTCGATCGGGCCGAGTGCACCCGTGACATTGGACATGCCGGAAAAGGCGATGACCCGGGTTCGCTCGTCGATCACGGTGTCGAGCTGGCTCGTGTCGACGCCGTAGTCGTCGTCGAGCTCGAGATAGGCGAGTTCGGCGCCCGTGTAGCGCGCGACGAGCTGCCACGGCACGATGTTGGCGTGGTGTTCCATGATCGTCACCACGATGCGGTCCCCGTCGCGAAGGTGGTTCAGACCCCACCCGTAGGCGATGTAGTTGAGTGCGGTCGTTGTTCCCCTTGTGAAGACCAGGTGCGCCGGGGACGCGCCGATGAAGGAGGCAACCTTCGACCGGGCTGTCTCATACTGCTCGGTCGCCTCTGCCGCGAGCGTGTGGGCGCCACGATGCACATTGGCATTCGAGGTCTCGTAGTAGGTGTCCATGGCGTCGAGCACCGACCGTGGCTTCTGCGTGGTGGCTGCCGAGTCGAGGTAGACGAGCGGCTTTCCGTTGACCTCGCGTCCGAGAATCGGGAAGTCCGACCGGAGCGCCCGCAGGTCGCTCACCCGACGCCGACCTCCGGCCGGAACGCCTCGTACCCTGCTTCTTCGATGGCGTCCGCGAGCTCGGCAGTGCCGGATTCGACGATCGTACCGTCCACGAAGACATGGACGAAGTCGGGCGTGATGTAGTCGAGCATCCGCTGGTAGTGGGTAATGATGAGGAAACCCCGTTGCTCGTTCTGGAGCCTCGTGACGCCTTCAGCCACGATCTTGAGCGCATCGATGTCGAGTCCGCTGTCGGTCTCGTCCAACACCGCGAATTCGGGTTCGAGGACCGCCATCTGGAGGATCTCGTTGCGTTTGCGTTCGCCGCCGGAGAAACCCTCATTGAGGTAGCGGTCGGCGAACGATGGATCCATGTCGAGGTCCCGCATGGCGTCCATCACCTTGAGGCGCAGCTCGAGGACCGTGAGATCGGTCCCCGTCTTGTTCGACAGTGCGGTGCGGAGGAAGTTCACGACGCTGACGCCGGGGATCTCCTCGGGGTACTGGAAGCCGAGGAACATTCCGACCTTCCCGCGCTTGTCAGGAGACCACTCGGTGATGTCCTCGCCCTTGAAGCGAACGGAACCAGAGACCTCGTAGGCGGGATGGCCGAGGAGGATGTTGGCAAGGGTCGACTTGCCGGATCCGTTGGGACCCATGATGGCATGCGTCTCGCCCGCGTTGATCGTCACATCGACCCCTTTGAGAATCGGGGTGCCGTCGACGGAGGCGTGCAGGTTGCTGACCTCAAGGAGGGGCGTTGGCATCGTCGTCATGGGGCGAGGATACCCCGTCAGATGGCCCAAGGAAGCGGTTTCCAATATGCTGGTAGGTGAAACACGGTTGGGTGGGCAGGAGGTCCGCCGTGAGCGTCGTCAGGTGCCGATGGCCTCGAAGACGAGGCGCATCCGATCGAGGTCGATGGCGTCGAGTGGCCGGTACTCCTGGATGTAGTACCGACCGATGCCCCACGACATCAGACGGTCGATGACGGCTCTTGCCATCTCGGGAGTCCCGTGTGGCACGCCGCGAGCATCGAGCAGGTCGCGGTAATCGGTGGCCGAGATGCCACGCCGTGCTCCCCGCGTCTCGAGCGCCTCGGCGTGTTCGCGTTCCGACTCGTGGATGAGGACCGGTCCCGCGAACGACACGAGGATCGCGTCCGGGTCACGGCTTGCGGCCACAGCTGCCGTGCGCATCGTCTCGACCCGCTCGTCGAGGTTGTGGCGTTCCGTGACGAACAGGTTGTATTCGTCGGCGTATCGCCCCGCGAGCTGCGGTGTGCGGCGTCGCCCGGCGCCGCCGATGACGATGGCGAACCCGTCCGAGACGCGTGGGTGCACCCTCGTGATGTCGAGCGAGTGATGGGTTCCCGGGACGGAACCGCCTCCGGATGTGATCGCGGCGATCACTGCCAGCGCCTCTTCGAGCCGATCGAACCGCTCTTCGATCGGGGGGAGGTCGACGCCGAATGCCTCATGTTCGGAACGCATCCAGCCTGCCCCGACGCCGAGGGTGAACCGACCGCCGGACATCTCGTCGATGGTCGCCGCCGATTTGGCGAGGACGGCGGGGTGGCGGAAGGTGATGGGTGAGACAAGCGACACGAGTCGGATCTTCGAGGTTTCGCGTGCGAGGCCCCCGAATGAGACAAGGGCATCGGTCGCATCGTTCGAGTCCTCCCCGTCGAGGTAGTGATCCGACCGGGCGAAGGCCGCAAAGCCCGTCGCTTCGGCCCACCGTGCGAGCTCGATGAGGCGCTCGTACGACCCACCGCATTGCGGCTCGACGAAGAGGCCGAGTTCCATCGCGTCCGTCCTCACCACCCGCGCTCGATCCACACGGGGAGCTGGTCGCGTTCGGTCCCGATCGTCGTGCCTGCACCGTGCCCGGGGAGCACGATGGTGGAGTCGTCAAGGATGAACAAATGGTCCCGGATCGAGGCGATGATCGTGTCGAACGAGCTGTACTCGAATCGGGTGGCCCCCGGCCCACCGGGAAACAGCGTGTCGCCGGTGAGCACGACGCCATCGAGCACGACGCAGATCGACCCCGGTGTGTGGCCCGGCGTATGGATGATCTGCGCCGTCACTTCACCGAAGGAAAGCGGTCCGGTGGCGAGGGGCGAGAACGGCTTGGCCGCGATGGTGAGATCGGCTGGGTGGAGGAGCACGGGTGCACCGAGGTGTCGACCGACCTCCTGGGCGGCTTGATGGTGATCCCAGTGGCCGTGTGTTGTCACGATGGCGACGACATCAGCATCGGCAGCGAGCTCCACCAGTGCGTCGATGTCGTCTGCCGCATCGACAAGGAGTGCTTGGTTGGTGCCCGTGCAGCGCACGAGGTATGCGTTGTTGTCGAGGGCGCCGACAGCGGCTTGATTGACAACGAACCCGGGACCGGTGATGGGGTCCGGTGTGGTGCTACTGAACAAGGTCCTGCATGATCGCGTTGAGCTGCTCGATCGGGAGTTCGCCCGAAGTGCGGAGGGCGACGGTGCCGTCTGCGTTCAGGAATACCCAGTACGGGAACCCTCCTGATCCGTAGGCGGTCAGCACGGAGTTCTTCTTGTCGTCGCGCAGCACGGGAACGGTCCAGCCCTCGCGCTCGAGCCAGTCCGACGGCGGATAGTTCTCGCGTGCCGAGTTCATCGAAGTCGCGACCGAGTACATGTCGACGCCATCGACTCCTCCACCGGCGTTCAGCCATGCCTGGACCTTCGGCACCTCGACCTGGCAGTGGGGGCACCAGTGGGCAAGGAACACAATGGCCTTGGCACGGCCATCCGCCGTGTCGATGACGACCGAGGATCCTTCGAAGTCCTCACCGATCGCACTCGGTGCGGGGAGCTCGTTGGCGGTGGTATCGACGGGACTGCTCGGTGGCATGAGGGGGAGGCCCGTGCCTTCGAGTTCCACGCTTCCGTACTCGGTGCCGACCTCGTTCGTTCCGAGCACGACGGCGAGGACAAGCAGCAGCACGATGCCGCCGCCGATGAGTCCGACGATGATGCCGGTCTTGCTCTTCGGTGTCGCTGTCGTCGTCATGGACTTCCTCGGTTCAGGGTGCAGACATCGTGGAGGTGTCGGTGCTCGGTCGGATTGCGTTCACTCGATCGGCCCACAGGAGGGTGAGGATAAGGGCGAAAGCGCTCAACGACATGTAGGGAATCGTGACGAAGCCGAACTTGTCGATCAGAGCAGCACTGCACGACGGCCCAGTCACCGCGCACGACCCGGCATCGAGGTCGGGAAAGGCCTGGATGGTTCGGTGGTAAGCGGCGATGCCCAGCCCGATCGATGCGATGGTTGCTGCATACAGCCGCACCATGGAGTCCTTGCGGTACGCCGCCATCAGCAGGATGAGGGCGAGGGGATACATGGCGATACGCTGGAACCAGCAGTAACGGCACGGCACGAGATGTGCCACTTCGGACAGGTACAGACTCCCGAGGGTTGCTGCGAGCGCGACGAACCCAGCCAGCCAGAGGGTCAGGCCCTCAAGTGCTTCGAATGGACTCCGATCACCGGAGCGACGAAGAACGCCGGTGACGATCAGCCCGACCGTGAGGAGGTTGGCGGTGAGCGCGGCAAGGGCAAAGAAGGTTGCCATCGTGTTGAAGTCCACGAACCTCTCCGTTCTCCGGTGGTGCGACGCTACCAGCGGCTCGGCGGTACCACGCCAAAGGTACGATGCTGACATGAACGGGCCCCTGTTCTTCGCCGTCCTGATGGTCGTCGTTCTTGCGTTCGGCGTCGCGATGTTCTGGCAGGAGTCCAAACGGGTTCGTGAGGACGCGGCGATCTACGGTGTGGAGGATTCGATCGAATTCGTGTGGGCGTCGCTCGGGGATGATCGGCGTGGACTCGACAAGTCCGATATCCGTCGGATCCTCGAGTGGGAACTGCATTACCTCCAACAGCCCCACTTGTGGGAGGCCGAGAGGAACGCGGTCGTCGGCAGTCAGGCATCGGCGGAGTATGTCCAGATCCATGCACTCGAAGCCGGATATGCCTACGAACCCGACCAGATCTTCGCCGTCCTCGACGGTCAGGCCTCGTATCTCGCTGCGATCGGGGCGATCGATTCGACAGACGAGACATCATGATGCATTTACAGGAAGACCGGGCATGGCAGGGTTGACCAGATTCGAGGCACACCGATTCGTCGGCACCCGCGACGACATGCGTGTCTACGACTGTGAGGACGCCGAACAGCTCGCGGCGCTGGTTGAGCGCGTCGAAACAGACGACCTCATGCGCCGCAAGATGCTCCAATCCTTCGGACCGGACACGCTCGTCGAAGCCCGTAATCGGGGGTTCCGGGCGCTCCGCCGAGCAACCGGCGATTAGGTGCGTCTGCCTGCGCCGGGGGAGACATCGATGGCCCCGATGACCTCGGTGGCGAGGCGTTCGTGTTTGAAGACGAAGAAGTGGTCCGATCCCGTGTACACCGACAGGTCCGCACCGATCTCTTCGGCGTACGCCTCGAGGGCGTCCACATCGACGAATTGGTCCCGCTCGCCGACGATGAACCGGCGTCGTGCCGGAGCAAGATCTCCGGGATCGGGGAGGTCGGGTGACAAGGCGCTTCGCACCGGCGGTGCGATCCCGACATAGGGCACCGTTGCGTGGGACATGGCCTGCCAGCGAAGCGCCATCACCGCGCCAAACGACCATCCGGCGATGCCTGCCAACGACGGCAGCTCACGATCGACGAGGTCGGTGATCGATGCGACATCGGAGGTCTCGCCGATGCCGTCGTCGTAGGCCCCCGTCGACTCGCCAACCCCGCGGAAGTTGAATCGCACGGTCACGAACCCGGCAGCAAGGGCACGCAACGCAATGGCCCCGAGGATCGGATGACGCATGGTCCCGCCCTGCGTCGGATGCGGATGACAGACGACGATGGTTCCCCGTTCGGAGCCGTCGGTCGGGTATTCGACGAGCACTTCGAGGACAACGCCGCCCGTGGAGGGCACGAGACGGGCCTGTGCTCTCGCGTTCACAATGTGACGAAGTAGATGCCGGTTGCAGCGAGGATCAGCAAGCCAACGGCGAGTGAGGCAAGAATCAGATAGCGCGTCTGCACGCGCGCCATCGTATCTACTCCCGCGGACTGGCGCCTACTCCGCCACTATCGTTTGCCCGCAGGGTCGCGAACAGCTGGAGCACGATTTCATGTATGACATTGTCGTCGTCGGCGGGGGTCCGGGCGGGTACGCTGCTGCCCTGTATGCCCACAACTTCGGGCTCTCGGTTGCCCTCATCGAGCGAGACCGGCTTGGCGGCACCTGCCTCCTTCGCGGTTGCATTCCTGCCAAGGCGCTGATCCAATCCGGTGAGGTCTACGCGACGGTGAAGGGATCCGCGGAGTTCGGTGTGGTCACCGACGACCCGACCTTCGACTGGTCGGTCGCGATGGCGCGAAAGACCAAGGTCGTGGAAGGGCTCGTCAGCGGCCTCGGTGGCCTCCTCAAGAGCCGAGGCGTGGAGATCATCGACGGCGTCGGCTCGCTTGGGGGAGAGCACACCGTCGTGGTCACGCACGGGGATGGCTCAACAACCGAGGTCGAGGCACGGGCAATCATCCTCGCCACCGGTTCGTCACCTGCGACCATCCCCGGCTACGCATTCGACGGCACGATGATCGTGTCGTCGGACCATGCGCTGTCGTGGGATTCCCAGCCTGACCGTGTCGCGGTTATCGGCGCCGGTGTGATCGGTTGTGAGTTCGCGTCCTTCCTCGCCGAGGTCGGAACCGAGGTCCACCTGTTCGAACTCGAGGATCAACTCGTTCCCGGGATGGAGCCAGAAGCAGCGAAGGTGCTCGAGAGGGCCTTCCGACGCCGGGGAGTTGTGATGCACCTCGGTGTTGGGGTCGGACGACCGACCGTTGATTCCAACGTTGTTGTCGTGCCGTTCGGCGATGACTCAGTCGAAGTCGATGTCGTGCTTGTCGCCGTCGGCCGCCAGCCGCAGACGGCTGGGATCAACCTTGAGGCGGTCGGTCTCACCACCGACCGTGGCTATGTCGAGGTCGACCCCGCGACGATGCGAACCACCGCCGACCAGGTCTACGCCGTGGGGGACATCGTTGCTGGCACGCCTCAGCTCGCCCATGTCGCGTTCGCAGAGGCGATCGCAGCCGTGACCCACATCGCGACCGGCGAGGTCGCGCCGGTGAACTACCACGCCGTTCCGATGGTGGTGTACACGCATCCGGAGATCGCGTGGGTCGGACACACCGAGGCAGCCGCCCGTACGGACGGTTACCGCGTCTCGACCTCCGACCATGGGATGCGAGGCGTTGGTCGAGCGATCATCCAAGGCGAGACCGGCGGCATGGTCAAGATCGTCTCAGAGGTCGATGGGCAGCTGCTCGGCGCAACGGTCGCCGGTCCGGGAGCCGGTGAGATGATCCACGAACTCATGTATACCGTCGGTTTCGAGGCCCTCCCAGACGAGGCTGCCGCGTTCATCCACGCCCATCCGACGATCTCGGAGGCCATCGGTGAGGCGCTGATGGCATCCGCGGGTCGCAACCTGCACTGATAGACAACGAGATCCCCGGTGGCCCGGGGGACGGGAGAGACACATGGCCGTCACGATCACAATGCCACAACTCGGCGAGACGGTGACCGAGGGTACGATTCTGACCTGGGTGAAGGAGATCGGCGAACGGGTCGAGGAGGACGAGATTCTCCTCGAGATCTCGACCGACAAGGTCGACACCGAGATTCCGTCGCCGGCATCGGGGGTGCTGTCCGAGATCCTCGTTGGTGCGGGCGAAACCGTCGCCGTCGGGGCCGCGCTCGCCGTCCTCACCGACGACGACGAATCGGCCGGAGATGCAGCCACCGCAGAAGCCACCTCGGAGCAGACGCCGCAGACCCCACCCACCGCGGAGGCAGCCGCCGGTGGAACGGGTGCAGGCTCGACCGGCGACACGACACGACGAAGCGTGCTCTCCCCGGTGGTGCGCAAGCTCGCGGCCGAGCACGGGGTCGATGTCGCGATGGTCCGCGGGTCCGGTGAGGGTGGGCGCATCACCCGCAAGGACATCGAGGCGTTCATCGAGGACCGTACCCCACCGGACCGTCCGCCTGTGGAGCCCGCGCCAGCACCACCGCCGAAGACCGAAGAACCCGAGAGGGTTGGCGTGGTCGAACCATCGACTCCGGCTTCCCAACCCGAGCCGGTGCCATCCGCAGGAGCGGCAGAAGTAAGGGAGATCTCGCGGCTCCGCGGGAGGATCGCGTCCAACATGGTGCATGCCAAGCAGACGGCCGCGCATGTGTGGACATCGGTGGAGGTTGACTACGAACGGGTTGCACGGGTCCGAGAGGCGCACAAGGACTCGTTCAAGGAAGCAGAAGGATTCTCGCTCACCTACCTGCCCTTCATCGTCCGCGCAACCGTCGACGCGCTCGGAGCCTTTCCGGTCGTGAACTCCCTCTTCGATCTCGAAGCGCAGACCCACACCTTTCCCCGGTCGGTGCATCTCGGGATCGCTGTGGATCTCGACCAACACGGACTCGTCGTCGCGACCGTGCGCGATGCGGATGCGATGACGCTCAAGGGCGCCGCGCGGGCGATTCGCGCCGTTGCCACCAAGGCACGATCGAACCAGCTTGCGCCAGACGACCTCGCAGGATCGACCTTCTCGATCACGAATCCGGGACCGTTCGGGTCGTTCATGTCGGTGCCGATCATCAATGTCCCGAATTCGGCGATTCTCAGCACCGAGACGGTGGTGAAGCGTCCCGTCGTTGTGGAGCTTCCCGATGGCTCCGACTCGATCGCGGTTCACCACATCGGATACCTCGGACTCAGCTGGGATCACCGGGTCTTCGACGGATCGACCGCGGTCCTCTTCCTCGATCGGATCCGGACCAACCTCGAGACTTGGGATTGGGAGCAGGAACTGTCGTGATCCCACCCGCGGACCATGCGAAGCTTCGCACGCGCTGGCTCGGCCGAGTCGAATATGCCGAGGCGTGGGATCTCCAGAAGGCGATCTGGGAGGGCAAGTCGTCCCACCGAACCGACGACGACTACCTGCTGCTGCTCGAGCACCCACACACCTACACGGTCGGACGGAACGGTGACGGTTCGAACCTGACCATCGAGGTCGGAGACCTCGATGGGATTGGTGCGTCCCTCGTTGCTGTGGACCGCGGTGGGGATATCACCTACCACGGTCCCGGCCAGCTGGTCGGATACCCGATCGTCGACCTTCCGCGACTCGGATCCGGCTACGACGCTGTCGGGCATGTCCGTCGGATCGAGTCGATGATCGTCTCGGTTCTCGCGGAGCTCGGCATCGAGGCATGGTGCGAGGAGGGCTTCACCGGGGTATGGACGGCGCGGGGGAAGGTGGCCGCGATCGGGGTCAAGACCTCCCGAGGGGTCACGACCCACGGGTTTGCCATCAATGTCGATCCCGACATGTCCTACTTTGCCCACATCGTCCCATGTGGAATCCCGGACCGACCCGTGACCTCGATTGCTGCGCTCGTCGGCCGCGGGGTTTCGATCGAAGAGGTCGTTCACGCCCTGGTTCCCCATGCCCCGATGCTCTCGGCGAAGTCGCCTCAGGAGGTTCAGCTCGGTGCGTTCGTGCGGGGTTCGGCGGATCGGTCCTTCGAGGTGGACCGCATGGTCGATGCGGGAGCCTTCACACCGGCGGTGCGGGCCGAGACGCCGGTGACGATCGGGGGCCGGCTTGTGGGGGAGCCCGACAAGCCGGACCGGATGAGGGTGAGGCTCGACCTCACCAACGAACGATATCTCGCGCTGAAGCGTCTCCATTCATCCCTCGACCTCAACACCGTGTGCGAGGAGGCCGGATGCCCGAACATCTACGAGTGCTGGTCGGCGGGAACCTCGACCCTGATGCTCCTCGGGAGCGTCTGCACGCGTGCGTGCTCGTTTTGTGATGTCACGACCGGGCGCCCGGGCGCGGTCGATCCCGAGGAGCCGGTTCGTGCGGCGCAAGCCGTCGAGCAGATGGGCCTCGAGCACGCCGTTCTCACATCGGTCAACCGCGATGACCTCCCGGACGGTGGTGCCGCGGTGTTCGCCCGGACGATCCACGAGATCCGGCAGCGGTTGCCTGCGTGCGATGTCGAGGTGCTGATCCCGGACTTCAAAGGGGACCGGGTTGCGCTCGCGACGGTCATGGACGCCCACCCGACGGTGCTCAACCACAACACCGAGACCGTCCTTCGGCTCCAGCGCGAGATCCGCACCGCCGCGAGCTATGCCAGATCCCTTGCATTGCTCGCGAGGGCGAAGTGGCTTGCACCCGACGGAATCGTCAAGTCGGGTCTGATCGTCGGCATGGGCGAAACGGATTCCGAGGTGGTCGGAGCCCTCGCCGACCTCAACGCCGTGGGGGTGGACATTATCACGGTCGGCCAGTATCTGCGACCAACGGCACGGCATCGGCGGGTCCAGCGCTATGTGGCCCCTGACACCTTCGACACTTACCGGCGGGCAGGCGAAGCCTTCGGGATCCGCCATGTCGAGTCCGGGCCCCTTGTACGGTCCAGCTATCACGCGAAGGCCGCCATGGCGGCGTCCGTATGACGAGCTTCGCGGAGCGGATCGACCGTGCGAGGTCGGCCATGGAAGCTGCCGAGATCGACGCGATGTGCCTCTCGTCGGGATCCGACCTCCCGTACCTCACCGGCTACCGAGCACCCGAGTCGGAGCGGGTCACGATGCTGGTCCTCGATCCGGACGGTGGCGCAACCCTTGTGATCCCGACCCTCGAAGCGCCGCGCGTCGCGAGCACGGGCGGCGTGTTCGACCTCTACGATTGGGGCGAGACAGACGATCCGATCGCGATCATCGATGGCTTGCTCGGGAATGCGAGGCATGTCGCCGTCGGTGGCCAGACCTGGTCACGATTCACGCTTGCGCTCCAGTCGCGATCAGGCCGCCGTTCGTGGGTCGATGCGGAGCCGATCATGTCGGGTCTCAGAATCGTCAAGTCCGCGGACGAGATTGCGCGGTTGCGTGCCGCCGCATCGTCGGTTGATCGGGTGGTGTCCGAACTCGAAACCGTCCGGTTCTCGGGAAGGACCGAGGTCGATGTCGCGCACGAAATCACCGAGCGAACGATGAAAGCAGGTCACGACTCGGTCGAGTTTTGCATTGTTGCAAGCGGTCCCAACGCTGCTTCGCCTCACCACACGCCGTCGAAGCGGATCATCACGCATCGAGACGCGGTCGTCGTCGACTTCGGGGGTTCCCTCGACGGCTACTACTCGGATACGACTCGCACCTTCGTTGTCGGGGAACCCCCCGACGGGTTCCGCGAGGCATACACCGTGCTCCGAGCAGCGCAGGAGTCGGCGACAGCGTTCGTCGAGCCCGGCAGAACGGCGGCCGAGGTGGATGCCCATGCACGAGATCTGATCGAGTCTGCGGGCTACGGGGACCGGTTCATTCATCGCCTCGGCCACGGCATCGGGCTCGATGTCCACGAACGGCCCTATCTGGTGGAAGGCGACGACACCGTGCTGACAACCGGCATGGTGTTTTCGATCGAGCCTGGCATCTATGTGCCAGAGGAGTGGGGGATGCGGATCGAGGACATCGTTGCGGTGACGGACGGCGGCTCCGAATCACTGAACACGAGCGATCGCGCCTACCGCGTGGTGTCGTGACCACAACCTCGTTCCGCTTCGGATCTAGCCTGCGGCCCCACGGGACCGGTAGGGAGGCCACATGACAAGGGACATCGACCAGCTTGCCGCGGACACGATCAGGGTGCTGTCGATGGATGCGGTCCAGCGGGCGAACTCTGGACATCCCGGCATGCCGATGGGCATGGCGGACATCGCGGTCGTCCTGTGGACGAGGTATCTCACCGTTGATCCCGGCGACCCGACCTGGGTCGACCGCGACCGCTTCGTCGTGTCGAACGGCCACGGGTCGATGCTCCTGTACGCCCTGTTGCACCTTTCGGGGTTCCCCCTGACGATGGACGACATCCGCGCCTTCCGCCAATGGGGCTCGGAAACGGCCGGTCATCCCGAGGCCAACCACGCGATCGGCATCGAGACGACCACCGGCCCACTCGGGCAGGGAATCGGTACGGCCGTGGGCATGGCGATCGCCGAGGAGCACCTGAGGGCGATCCACGGCTCGGATCTGGTTGACCACCGCACTTGGGTCTTCGCCGGAGATGGCGACCTCATGGAGGGTGTCTCCTCGGAGGCTGCCTCCCTCGCCGGCCACCTCGGCTTGGGGAAGCTGACCATCCTGTACGACGACAACTCGATCACCATCGACGGGGCGACCGACCTGTCGTTCTCGGAGGATGTCCCGGCTCGATTCGGTGCATACGGCTGGCACACCCTCGCCGTCGACGGGCACGACCGGGCTGCCGTCGCGGATGCCATCGACGCCGCGATTGCCGAACCCGGGCGGCCAACCATGATCGCATGCAAGACCCACATTGGCTTCGGAGCGCCGACCAAGGCCGACACGGCGGCGGCTCACGGTTCCCCGCTCGGACCGGATGAGATCACTGCCACCAAGGAGGCGATGGGTTGGACCCTTCCGGAGTTCGATGTGCCCCAGGAGGTCCATGAGCATTTTGCACGCGCCATGGCGCGCGGCGCAGCGCAGCACCGCTCATGGAGATCGCGACGCGACGCGCTCGACGGCGAGGCACGCTCGGCGTGGGACGCATCGTGGCAGCCGGGGCCCGTCAGCCTCCACGCGCCGGATTCTGAGCCCGGCACCTCGGTTGCGACGCGCAAGCTCTCCCACGCGGTGATCCAGGATCTCGGGAAGAAGCGTCCGGACCTGATGAGCATCTCCGGGGATCTTGCTCCTTCCACGAACAGCCTGTTCGACGATTCGTCGGACTTCTCGGTGACGAACCGTATCGGCCGCAACATCCGTGCAGGCATTCGCGAACATGCAATGGGTGCTGCCATCAACGGGCTGACGCAACACGGCGGCGTCAGGCCCTTCGGTGGGACCTTTCTGACCTTCAGCGACTACATGCGGCCCGCGGTTCGCCTTGCTGCGTTGATGGGCCTCCCTTCGGTGTTCGTGTGGACGCACGACTCGATTTTTCTCGGTGAGGACGGCCCGACCCACCAGCCGATCGAGCACCTTGCGGCGCTCCGTGCGATGCCGGGGCTGTTCGTGTGGCGGCCGGCGGACCCGACCGAGACCGCGGTAGCGTGGCAGGAGGCGATCAATCGGACGGATGGGCCGACCGCGATCGTCCTCACGAGGCAGGGAATCGAGGTTCCCGCAGATCCGTCGGATCCGGCCGCGGCGGCGCGCGGTGGCCACATTCGTCGTGTCGGCGACGACCTCGTGCTGGTCGCCACGGGATCCGAGGTGCCTCTTGCCGTCGCGACGGCCGACCTGCTCGCCGCAGACGACCTGTCGGTTCGTGTGGTGTCGATGCCGTGTGTCGAACGATTCCTTCGCCAGCCCGACACCTACCGCGCCGAGGTGCTTGGTGAGGGCCTTCCGGTCTTCACGCTTGAGGCGGCAGCCACATTGGGCTGGGACCGATTCGTTGCCAACGGCGGAACTTCGATCGGTATCGACTCGTATGGGGCGTCGGCGCCCGCAGCCGTCCTCGCCGACAAGTTCGGCTTCACGCCGGAGAGGGTTGCCGCCACGATTCGGGCGGCGCAAACGGAGATTCAAGCAAAGGAGCCACGATGATCGACATTGCCCACGCGAGCGAGCTGGACACCACGGTTGATGTGGCGGTGGTCCCGGTTCTGGCCGGTGTGGTGCCCATCGACGGTGATCCGTTCGTCCCGGATCTCGGAGCCCTCGGTTCCATGCTCGAGGCGCGGGACTTCACCGGGAAGGCAGGTCAGTGCGTCTTCGTTCCGAGCGGTACGGCGGCGCCAGAGACCCTGCTCGTCGGATTGGGCGACGATGTGGACCTCGAAACACTCCGCAGGGCAGCGGGATCGGCGGCGAAGGCCATCGGCGGCTATACGACCTGTGTTACGACCATGCATCGGGTAGGCCTTGATGGGGCGGCGGGGGCCGTCGCGATGGGCTTCTGGCTGGGTGCGTACTCGTTCGACGAGTACAAGTCGGAGCCGAAGGCCCGTGCCCTCGCGCGGATCACGCTTGTCGGCGGCGACGATGTCACCGACGAACTGATGCACGCCAAGGTGGTCTCCGAAGGTGTCGTGCTCGCACGAGATCTGGTGAATCGTCCCGCAATCGACAAGGCTCCTGCGGTACTCGCCGACATCGCAACCGGGCTGGCAGACAACATCACGGTGACGGTCCACGACGAGGAGGCGATCGCCGAAGCCGGTTTCGGCGGTCTGATAGGGGTCAATCGGGGAGCGGATCGACCTGCCCGGATGGTGGTGATGGAGTATCGCCCGCAGCATGCGGCAAAGACGGTCGCCTTCGTCGGGAAGGGAATCGTCTTCGACTCGGGCGGGCTTTCGATCAAGACCGCAGCGGGCATGGAGACCATGAAGACCGACATGGCGGGTGCAGCAGCCGTCTTCGGGGCGATTCGTGCGATCGCCCGCATGGGGCTGCCGGTCAATGTCGTGGGGATCACACCCCTCACGGAGAACCTCACGGGGGGGTCCGCCCAGCGTCCCGGCGATGTGCTGACTGCCTACAACGGTAAGACGATCGAAGTGCTCAACACTGACGCCGAAGGGCGGCTCGTCCTCGCCGATGGCCTCTCGCTTGCAGCCGAGATGGGGCCCGATCTCATCGTCGACATCGCGACCCTGACAGGTGCGTGCAAGGTGGCGCTCGGCCCGACGATCGGGGGCTTCCTCACCGACGACGAGGAGGCCGCGAACACCGTGGCCGCCGCGGCACAGGCAGCGGGGGAGAAGCTGTGGCGGCTCCCCCTCGAGTCCGAGTACGCCGCGTTGATCGAAAGCGATGTCGCCGACATGAAGAACACGGGAGGACGATGGGGCGGGACGATCACCGCCGCGCTGTTGCTGCGCGAGTTCACGGGCGAGGTTCCGTGGGTGCACCTCGATGTCGCAGGACCGGCGAGGGCCGACAAAGCCGAGCACTATGTCTCCAAGGGAGGCTCCGGCTTCGGCGTCCGCACCCTCGTCGCGATTGCGGAAGGGCTCGCTCGCTGAGTCCAGTGGTCGAGCGACCAGATTTCGGCTTCGATTCCCGATCCTGTTCTTCCAACGAGCGGAGAGTGTCCGTTCATCGTGGTCACCTTTCCACTTCCGTGGATCCGACTCACCCAGCGGGTGGACCACGATCCGGAGCTGATGGCAACTGCAACTTCGGCACGCGCGGCTCGCAGATCACGATGATCGTTGGGTGAAGTCGAATCGGGCACCGGTGTTAATCGCGAATTTGAAGAATTCCTCCGTACTGCGTATTCCACCCCAAATGACCACGCCGGGCATGCGGGTTGGTTTGGAGAGTGATCCCGGATGCCCGGATCGGCGCGGCGGGGCTTGACAGGGGGGGGTCCTTGAGAGAATGGAGCGCGGCCCTGCTGTCTTGGCCCGATGCGCGTCAAGGTGCAGCGGAAGGAGGACCGTCGTGTGATGGGTTGGAGCGTTGCGACTCGCAGATTCATGATTCTGGCCATAGCGATTCTGTTGACAAGCAGCGGGCTGGTGGCGCCCGCGGCGGCCAATCATCGGGAGAACCAGCGCCATTGGCCACTCCTGCAATACAACCACCGCGGCGAGGATGTTGTGGCCGCCCAGCATCTTCTCAACGGGTGGTCGAGTTCGCCGATCACCGTCGATGGCGTGTTCGGAAGCAACACACAAAACTCCGTCTCCGGCTTTCAAGCATCGCGGGGCCTCACTGCATCTGGTCGCATCGATGCCGCGACATGGGGTCGTCTCGCACCGACGATGTCACAGGGGTACCCAATAGCGGCACATGTGAAGGCACTTCAGCACCTGCTGAACAAGAAGCGCGGTGCCGGCTTGACTGTTGACGGAGTGTTCGGACCAGCCACCCGATCGTCCGTACTCGCATTTCAGCAGCATACTGGTCTCGTCCAAGATGGGATTGTTGGAGACAACACCTGGAAGGCCCTTGCATGGCACTACATCCAGATGCAGGGCTCGATGCCGAACCTCTGCGAGATCGGATCTCAAGACAGCCAAGAGTGGGGGCACGCATCCACGGTGGGTGCCGTGGTCAAGGCCGCTTACTACTTCGACCTCGAGTTCTTCGAGGAACTGCCATTCTGGGACACCTCGGTGGAGCACGGCTACGAGATTTCCGGGCACAGCAGCCACGAGGTCGGTCTCGATGTGGATATCGGCATCATCCTCGACAGCGGAGAGCATTGCACCGGAGGAAACCCCGGACGCGGTACGGGGTACACAAGCGGATGGTACAACCTCACTGGAATGGCAGAGCTCATCGACGCCCTCAAACGCGGAGCCGACTTCGGATCCAATGGGATGATCTCCGTGATGTACTTCAATGACCCGTTCTTCTATCAGAGTGATCCGCTCGTGCGATACGCAACCAGCCACCACCACCATGTCCATGTGCGCTACTGTATGACAACCGACACAACGACCCAGCGACCCCACCATCACTCGGCCAACTGGGACTCGGGAAACCCGCAGTATGGAGGATGCAGCTGATGCGTGTCTCCATCCGATTCGCCGCCATCGCCCCTCTGCTGGCTTTCGCCGTTGTTGCATCTGGGTGCGGTGCACAATCGGATACCCAACAGGCCACCACGGATCCGTCCGCAACGGTGACGGTCGGGGAAAGCATCGTCTCCACTACGACGACAGCGCCGCTCCCGATGACTCCACGCCTGAAGGGAGATTCGCACCGAGACCGCGTGAGCGGGTTCGTTTCATCGGGTGTGGAATCGGAGGAAGGCATCGTGAGTCTGCTGATCTCAGACGACGGAGATATTCGAGTGATGGAGTTCGCGCGAGATGATGCATTCCATGTCCTCTACGACGCCCAGGCTCTCCGCCTTGAGTCATCAAGCGAGCTCGGCATTGTTGTCAATACGGGCGCCCTCCCGGGTGGCCCGGACCGACCCAACCCATTCCTGCGCGAACAGCGGTATGCCCAGTCGGTCGCCGCCCTCGCTATCGAGCGTGGGGATGGAGAAATGGTCAAAGGCGATACGGCGGTGCGGGTGGTCACGATGCTGCCTCAGGATCCGGAAACGGGGTTGACAACGATTCGGGACATGGTCGTCGATGTCGGCAACGGCATGGTGCTGCGATTCGTTGAGTATCAACCGGGAATGGACCCGCCGGTTGGTATGGGCTCGGCTGCCCGAACCAAGGACATCTCCACTTCGGAGTTCGCGACGACTGCGGCACCCACCTCGGAGCTCGATCTCGGTTTCGAGCTCGTGGACTCGATCGACGAGGCTGCTACCAGGGCGGGGTTCTCGGTTGAGATTCCTGATCTCCCATCGGGGTTCGACCTTGTGCAGGTCGCGTTTGCACCGGCACCCGTATCCGATGTGTCCGGGAGCAAGAATGTGGTTGCACTCGTCTTCAGGAAGGCAGCTTGGGAGATCGTCGTGACATATCGGGACGCAGCAACACGCGGGGTGTGGACGGATCCCTACCCGTGGGACGGCTATGGGACGCATATCGAGCGACATGGTTCCTTTGAGGTGGTCACCGGTGGAGCTGTGAACCATGCTTGGGGGGTTGTCGGCGACCGGGTCGTCACGATTGGTGGAGGCGTCGGCGTACCAGATCTTGTGCGCGCCATACAGAGCCTGGATGAGGAACCAGGGGCGTAGCTCTCAGAATCACGAGTCCTCAGGTGAGGAATCGCTCAGGGTATCCGCGTCTAGGCCCGATACAGAGAGAAGTCAATCAACTGCTTTCTGTAAGGGGTCTTCTCGATGCGGGCTGCACGCCGATCGGTCGTTCTCGCCACGGTCACGGCCATGTTCGTCGCCATCATGGCGATACCGGCTGTGGCGGGATCGGCGGGTCAGTTCCTTTCCAAGATCAACGCTTCTCGGTCTGCAGCGGGGCTGGCGCCGCTCGAGGGCTACTGGGATCTCGCCGATGATGCACGGGCCCATTCGAACCTGATGGCCGACCGGGGCGAGCTCTTCCACAGCTCGAACCTCGGGAGTGTGACGACCGGCTGGGAGCGGCTCGGGGAGAATGTAGGTGTCGGACTCGATGTGGCGTCCCTCCACGATGCGTTCATGGCCTCGTCTGGCCACCGCAAGAACATCCTCGGTGACTACAACTACGCCGGTGTCGGAGTGACCGTCGACGACGAGGGGTTCATGTGGGTCACCGTGATCTTCATGAAGGCCGCACCCGGATTGAACGATCCCGAGGAGACGACGACCACGACGGCGCCACCGGCAACGACCACGACGACGACCACGACGACGGCGCCACCGGCAACGACCACGACAACGGCGCCACCGGCAACGACCACGACAACGGCGCCACCGGCAACGACCACGACCACAACGCAACCCCCGACGACCACCACGGTGTATCGCAGCGCTGACGGTGTTCCCGGCGAGGATGCGATGGCTGCACAGCTCGAACTCATCGCTCGCTACCCGAGATTCGGCAATCCGTCCCCCGTCGCCCTGATCGATTGATGGTTCCTCGCGCTATGAGCGCCCGGAACAGTCGATGCAGTCAGATCGCTTGGCAACCGAGACGCGATCGAAGCGTCCGGTCCGTGCGTCGTACATGGTGAGGGACCCGAAAAGCCTGTGGTCGACGCCCGCAGCGATCTGGAGTGCCGCGGCCGCTTGGAGAGATCCGATCACCCCGGTCACCGCCCCGAGGATCCCAACGGTCGAGCAGTCCAGCACCGAGTCGGGGCTTGGGCCGAAGGGAAACAGGCAGCGGTAACACGGGCCGGTCGACGCGTCGAAGGCCGCGAACTGGCCCTCAAAGGCATATACCGAGCCGTAGATCAGTGGGATCCCGTTCCGTGCGGTGGCACGGTTCAGCGCATACCGCACGGCGAAGTTGTCCGTTGCGTCGATGATCACATCGCTGCCACCGATGATCTCGTCGGCATTGTCGCCAGAGACGAGCTCGCGCATCGTCGAGATGGTGACGAGCGGATTGAGATGGGACAGAGCCGTCGCAGCAGCGTCGACCTTCGCGGTTCCGACATCGGCACTTGTGTACAGCGGCTGGCGTTGCAGATTCGACAGCTCGACGACATCGTGATCGACGATGGTCACCGCACCGACTCCTGCCGTCACCAGATAGCTCAACGCAGGACACCCCAACCCTCCGGCACCGACAACGGTGACGGTCGCTGCACCGAGCGCCCGCTGTCCATCGACTCCGAACCCGGTCAGACGGATCTGGCGGTCGAAGCGTTCGATCGCCTCCTGCGAGAGTCCGGCAGGGCCCGCTGCGGCGCGAAGACGCCGCAGCTCGTCGGCACCGCCCGCGAGCGATGTCGCCGTGACGCCGTTTGAGCGTAGGGCGGCCACCGCAACCCTCGATCGCACGCCGATGTCACACACGACGAGAACCCGCTGAAGGGGTTGCACGAACGAGAGCGGATCAGCGGTCAGGTCGTCGAGATCGATGATCTCGGCTGCGGGGAATGCGGGGTCATTGTCGCGCCCGTGCCGGATGTCGAAGATGCGGTCGTACCCATCCGGGTTGACATCCGCCGCTGCGATCTCGATCGGCACATCCGTCATGTCGATCGGAGGCTAACGGGCCGCGAACCCCTTCCCGGAGGTTGTGCCGACGAGCTCGCGGCGCAGCGCAGGGGCGAGGCGCGCCGCGAGCGGCGCAGGAATCGGCGGGATGCGATCCGGCACCGAGATCCTGCCTGAGGTGATCCGAACGAGGCGCTCCCGCAGCAATGAGGGCAGGTAGACCGGCAGTGGGAGGGGACGGCCGCGTTGTGCAGCAGCGGCGAGTCGGAGCAGGTCGGCGACCGCCCCCGGACCGAGCACAGCAACCCAATACCGTCTGACATACGGGTCGGTGAGTGGGTACCACGACGGATCGCCGATCTCGGTGACGGGACGCACGAGGGGCCGCAAGCGGGCGGTCCGTCGTGGAAGGTCCGAGACGCCCGGGAGCGGTGATCGTTTCCCGTCGCAGGGAGGACGGACTCGACGGGGCGAATTCCCGGACGCCTTCGGACTGATCGTGCTGCGGTCCATACCCTATTGATATCAAATACACATAACTGAGCACAAGTAGCATCAGAAAGATGCGCGAAAAGTCCCGATGTCCGAGCCCGTCAGGTCGGGTGGTCCGTCGCCAACTCGGCACCGGTTTGCACGGCCCACAGCGTTGCGTAGATACCCCCGGCGTTCACGAGCTCGGTGTGGGTTCCAACCTCGGCGATCGAACCGCCGTCGAGGACATAGATGCGGTCGGCGTTGCGGATCGTCGATAGGCGATGCGCGATGACGAGCATGGTCCGCTGGTGGCTGATGCGAGCAAGGGATCGCTGGATCGCTGCTTCGGTCTCGTTGTCGACTGCCGAGGTGGCCTCGTCGAGGATGAGGATGGGGGAATCCGTGAGGAGGGCCCGCGCGATCGACAGACGCTGGCGTTGACCGCCTGACAGCTTCTGCCCGCGTTCGCCGACGATCGTGTCGTATCCGTTCGGGAGCAGCTGGATGAACTGATGCGCTTCGGCCATCTCGGCGGCTGTGACGACCTCGTCGCGGGTGGCGTTCGCGACGCCGTACGCGATGTTCTCCGCAACGGTGCCGTGAAAGAGGAACACATCCTGGCTCACCAATGCCATCGATTGGCGCAGATGCGCGCGCTCAAGGGTGCGGAGGTCGTTCCCGTCGAGCGTGATGGTCCCGGCGTCGGGATCGTAGAACCGAAGCAGGAGCTTGACAATCGTCGTCTTTCCCGAACCCGTCGCCCCGACAAAGGCCGTGGTCTCGGTTGGGTCCACGCTGAGCGTGAGACCCGACAACACCGGAAATCCCTCGTCGTAGCTGAAGGTCACATCATCGAACTCGATGCGCCCCTTGGTGTCGGAGGGGTCGATCCGGACGGGCCCGTCGACGATGGTCGGCTCGGTATGGAGGACATCGAAGATGCGGTTGGTTGACGCCATTGCCCGCTGATACAGATCGACCGTCTGGCCGAGCCGGGTGAGGGGCCACAGCAGCCTCTGTGTCAGGAAGACCATCACCGAGTAGAGGCCCACATTGAGCTGACCGTCGAGTGCGAGGAAGCCACCCCACACGAGCGTCGCGCTGAATCCCACGAGGATTGCAACGCGAATGAGCGGGGTGAATGCCGATGACAAGCGGATGGCCGCCCGGTTGGCAACCCGATATTCCTCGGATGCTCCGGCGATGCGTTCGACTTCACGCGCCTCTGCCGTGAAGGCCTTGATCGTGGTGATACCCCCGATGTTGTTCGCAAGCTGACTGTTGATGTCGGCCGCCTTTTCGCGGACGGTGGCATAGCGGGGTTCGATGCGTTCCTGGAACTTGAACGACCCCCACAGGATGACCGGGACCGGAAGGAAGGCGAGCCACGCGACGGACGGCGCGATGATGAAGAAGCTCAAACCGATGAGCACAACGGTGGTCAGGAGCTGGATGACCTCGTTGGCACCGATGTCGAGGAAGCGTTCGAGCTGGTTGACATCGTCGTTGAGGACCGCCATGAGATCGCCGGTCGATCGATCCTCGAAGAAGGCAACATCGAGTTCCTGCATGTGGCTGTATGCGTCGATGCGAAGATCGTGCTGGATCGACTGTGCGAGGTTGCGCCACTCGATGCCAAGCAAGTACTCGAAGATCGACTCAAGCCCCCAAACGACGAAGGTCACGACCGCAATCGCGATGATCTGGTTCCGCTGCTCGGTGATCCCGAGGCGCCCCATCAGCGAGTCCGACCCGTTCACCACGACATCGATTGCCATACCGATGAGGAACGGTGGGGCGATGTCGACCGCCTTGTTCAGGAAGGACCACACGGTCGCGAGCACAATCCGCTTTCGGTACCCGGCGGCGTAGCGCCATAGACGGCGTAGCGGGGGTGCCGGTGTGGTCGCCGTCGTCATCACCAAAGCGTAGGCAGAGGACAGGGACCATGGGGCGGTGCTCCGAGACGGGCCACGGATCGCACGGACCGCGGCTCAGGGCGCGGGCACGCCGATCCGAACCGAGATGATGGCACCATTGCTCACGGCGGCTCCCGGCGCAGGGTTCGTGCTGATGACGATGCCGTGGAGCTCTGCATTCGATGTTGGGATTTCCACGAGACTCCAACCGAGCGAGATACCGGTCTCTGCCGCGAACTCCGACAGCTTCGCCGTCACCTCGAGTTGGGTGAGGCCTCGCAGGTCGACAAGGCCGACGGTCTCGGCAACACCCGACGACACCTGCACCTCGACCCTCGACCCTTGGCGCACCAGGGTGCCGGAGACGGGAACCGTTTCGAGGAAGGTGCCTTGTGGGAGAAGCGAGGGAATCTCGACGACATCGGCGTACAGACCCGCTGCGTACAGATCGGAGATGACCGTCTTGGTCGACAGTCCGGGCTCGGGTACCGCGGTGAACGGGGTCTGGCGGTAGATGTCCGTACCGGCGGGTTCGGGCGGGAAGTCGATGGTCGGGATTCCGAGTGTTGCGAACTCCATGAATTCGCGCCACACGGGGGCCGCGAGCGTTCCACCGGCGGCACTGCGGTAATACTGCTCGGTCTGTTCGAGGTCGTTGAAGACGGTGAAGTCCTTGAGCGGAACACGGCCGTCTGCGTCCCCGATCCAGACAACGGTTGTCATCTGGGGAATGAACCCTGCGAACCACACATCGGCGTTGTCGGTCGAGGTGCCGGTCTTTCCTGCCTGTGGACGGTCGATGTCAGCGCGCCGGCCGGTCCCGGAGGTCACCACCTTCTTGAGGGACCCGACGACGGCTGCGGCCACCTGTCCGTTGAGCACCGAGCGCGGCTGGGGTGTGTGCTCGTAGATGACGGTGCCATCTGCCGCGGTGATGCGTTCGATGAGATACGGCTCGTGGTATTCGCCGTAATTCGCGAGCGTCGAGTACACGACCGCGACATCCTCCGGGCGGACATCTTGGGCCCCGAGCGTGATCGACAGATGTTCCGCGAGCGGCGTTCTGATACCGAGTCTCGTTGCCATCTCGACCACGGACGCGGGACCGATCTGCTCGACGAGGCGCGCGTAGACCGCGTTGACCGAGTTATAGGTCGCCGAATCGAGGGTCCGCAGGTCGTTGCCCGAGCTTCCACCTGCGTTGTCGACCGTCCAAACATCATTCTCACAGTTTGCGGACGGGTCGCACGGAATGAGCGCCGGGCTCGCATCGTTCCAGTACGAGCCGAGCGTTATGGGTATGCCGTCCCGGGTACCCGAATCGAGCGCTGCGGCAAGTGTGATCGGCTTGAAGACGGAACCGGCATGACGGGCGCCTCCCGATGCAAGGTCGTATGGCCGCTGGCCGGCTTCGATGTCATCCCCGAAGTCGAGACCGGATGCCATCACCCGAATCGCTCCCGTCGCGTTGTCGATCGTCGAGATCGCCCCCGTCGGCCCATCGAGGCCGGGCCGGAACCAGGCGCGGAGGATCCGATTCGCTTCGGTCTGGAGTCGGTTGTTGACCGTGATGTCGATGCGCAGACCCCCGCCGCCGTCGCAGTCGGTCACCGAGGCCGGACATCCGAACACGGCACGCTTGCGTTCCTCGTAGGTTTCACCCAATCCGAATTCGTTGGTATCGAGCAAGGTGCGATTGACCCGCGACATGATGGCTTGGGGTGTCGAGATCTCCTTCGTCTCGTTTGGGATGACACCGAGCGGTTTGGCCTTCGCCGCTGCGGCCTCATCGCGCGTGATGTAGTTGTTGACGACCATGCGGTCGATGGTTCGGTTCCTTGCCGCGAGGGCGTTGTCTGCTCCCGAACGCGGGTGGTAGTAGGTGGGGTTCCGGATCGGGACGGGAAGGAGGGCGGCCTCTTCGAGGGTGAGATCGTCGAGGGACTTACCGAAATACTCCTCGGCGGCGGCATTGATTCCGTAGGCGTTCGAGCCGAAATAGACCGAGTTGGCCCAGAATTCGAGGATCTGATCCTTGCTGTAGCGATGCTCGAGCTCGGCGGCAAGCACCGCTTCGCACAGCTTGCGTTCGATGGTCTGGTCAGACGAGAGGAAGTTCTGTTTGACGACCTGTTGGGTGATCGTCGAACCACCACCGGAAGGGGAGTTGACGAGGCGTCCGATCATGGCGCGTCCGATCGCGGAGAAGTCGATGCCCTCGTGCTGGTAGAAGGATTTGTCCTCCGCGGAAAGGAGCGCAGCGACGACGAGGTCTGGCATCTCGTCGAGGCTGATGGGCTGGGAGTTGCGCTCCGTCAGCTGCCCCATCTTGACGCGGTCCTGGGAATAGACCGTTGAGAGTCGCGACAGGTCGGGGAATGCGAGATCGATCTCGGAGGTGTCACACAGGTATTCCTCCTGGAGCGAATCAGCTGCGCCATATGCCGTGTTCGCCGACAAGAACCCGAAGAATCCGACCCATGTGGCCCCCGCGATGACGAAAACCCCCAATCCGACGAGGGCGGGAAGACGCCTGCGGTATCGCTCCATACGCTCGATCTGTCGAATCGGAGGTTCCATGGTCCTGCCTGTCGAGCCGAAGCGGCACGATGCGCGCCAGCCCGGCCCTTGGTCGTGATGCTGCAGCGTGCAGCGGTACTATCGGCACCGATTCCGAGCATAGGTACCGACCCCGGATAGGCGATGCATCCCGAACCAGGCGACAAGCATGTGTATGGACCGTCCGATCTCGCCGGGTGGGACGCAGACCAAAGACTCGGGGAACCGGGCGTATTCCCGTTCACGCGCGGCCCGTATCCCACCATGTATGTGGGAAGGCCGTGGACGATGCGCCAGTACGCCGGGTTCGGGAGCGCACGGGAGACCAACGAGCGGTTCAAGGCACTTCTCGCTGCGGGCCAGACGGGACTTTCGGTCGCGTTCGACCTCCCCACCCAGATGGGGCTGGACTCCGACGCAGACCTCGCGGAAGGCGAGGTAGGAAAGGTCGGGGTTGCCATCGATTCGGTGGACGATATGCGCACCCTGTTCGACGGCATCCCCCTCGCCGAGGTATCGACCTCGATGACGATCAACTCGACCGCAGCGATGTTGCTCCTCATGTACGAGATCGTTGCCGAGGAACAGGGAGCCGTAGCCGATGAGCTTCGTGGCACGATCCAAAACGATGTGCTCAAGGAATACATCGCTCGGGGTACCTACATCTTTCCCGCCGCGCCGTCGCTTCGTCTCACCACCGACATCTTCGCCTATTGCGCAGCCGAACTGCCGAAATGGAACCCGATCTCCATCTCGGGATATCACATCCGGGAGGCAGGATCGACCGCGGCACAGGAGGTCGCATTCACGATTGCCAACGGGCTTGCCTATGTGGAAGCCGCCGCGGCGGCAGGGATCGAGGTCGATTCCCTCGCGCCGCGTCTCTCCTTCTTCTGGAACGCCCACAACGGCCTGTTCGAAGAGGCCGGGAAGTACCGGGCCGCACGCCGTCTGTGGGCTCACCTGATGCGTGACCGGGTGGGGGCGAAGGACCCTGCCTCTTGGCGCATGCGTTTCCACACCCAGACCGCTGGGTCGTCGCTCACGGCCCAACAACCCCTCAACAATGTGGTGCGCACCGCCTATCAGGGGCTCTCGGCGGTCCTCGGCGGCACCCAGTCGCTGCACACGAACGCATTCGACGAGGCGCTCGGACTTCCGACCAACGAGTCGGCGCTCGTGGCGCTTCGGACCCAGCAGATCCTCGCGGGCGAAACCGGTGTGTGTGATGTCGTCGATCCCCTTGCTGGCAGCTACTTCGTCGAGTCGCTCACCGACCGGATCGAGGACGAGGCAAGGGCACTCATCGGGAGGATCGACGAACTCGGAGGGGCCGTAGCGGCGATCGATGCCGGGTTTCAGCAAGGCGAGATCGAACGCGCGGCATACGATCACGCCCGTGCCGTCGATGCCGGGACCTCAGCGGTGGTGGGGGTCAACCGCTTCGTGACCACGAACCACGAGGAACCCGAGATCCTCGCCCTCGATCCACAACTCGAGAAGGATCAGATTGCGTCCCTCGAGCGCCACCGGTCCGAACGCGACGACGAAGCGGTGACATCGTTGCTGGCCGAGGTCGAGTCGACCGCCCGCGGCGGCGACAACCTGCTCAAGCCGATGAAGGCCGCGTTGATGGTCGGTGCGACGATCGGAGAGATCACGACGGCACTGCTCCCGGTCTTCGGTCGCTACCGTCCGGCAAGCTGATCCGGAGTCGATGATGTTCAACCCAGAAGTACCGACCCGTGTCGTGGTGATCGGCGGGGGTCCCGGTGGTCAGGCAGCGGCAACCACGGCGGCCCGATTCGGCGCCAAGGTGACGCTCGTCGAAGACCAGATCGTTGGCGGCGCGGCCCATCTGTGGGACTGCATTCCGTCCAAGGCGATGGTGTCGAGCTCGATCCGTATGCGGACCATCAGAAACGCAGCGAACCTCGGTTTGTCCGATCCGGGCGAAGTGACCGTCGACATGGGGCGACTGTCGGATCGTGCGGATCGCATCGCCAACACGATCGCCGCGTCGGTGACGGACCTCCTCGACTCCCAGGGGGTCACGATTGTCCGCGGCCGGGCACGGTTCGCGAGCGCTACGAGCGTTGTTGCCGAGACCGATGGCGGACAGATCGAGATCCAATTCGATCATGCGGTGATAGCGACCGGGTCACGGCCACGGATTCCTGACTGGGCTCCGATCGACGGGGAGCGTGTGCTCACCACGCGCCATGCGTATCGCCTCGGTGAGCTCCCGACCCGGATGGTGATCGTTGGTTCCGGTGTGACGGGTGTCGAGATGACCCACATCTTCTCGTCACTCGGGTCGTCCGTGGCTCTCCTCGTGAGCCGACACCATGTGTTGCCACATCGCGATGCCGAGGTCGCAACGGTGCTCGAAGAGGACTTCCTTGCGCGAGGTGTCGAACTGCTGAAGGGTTCGAGGGCGACGAGAATCGATCGCAACGGGAACGAGGTGTCGGTCAGGACCGAAGACGGCAGGGTCGTGAAGGGTTCCCATGCCCTCCTCGCCGTAGGATCGGTCCCCAACAGCGGCGATCTCGGACTCGAGCTCGCCGGTGTCACCCACACGGGGGGATTCATCGATGTGGATCCGTTCCAACGCACCTCGGCTCCCCATATCTATGCGGCAGGTGATGTGACCGGCCAGATGCTGCTGTCGTCGGTCGCGACGATGCAAGGCACCAAGATCGCGAGGCACATCCTCGGACACGAGGTCCATCCGATCGACTACCGCAAGGTCGCCCAGGCCGTTTTCACCGAGCCCGAGATCGCCTCGGTGGGGCTCGAGGAGGTCGATGCTGCTGCCGAAGGGCGCAAGGTCAGGATCACGAAGGTACCGCTCGCTCCCAACGCCAGGGCGCTCATCCAGGGGGATACGAAGGGTTTCGTCAAGCTCGTCTCGGACCCCGCGACCAGGATCGTCCTCGGCGGCACGGTTGTCGGCCACCACGCCTCGGAACTCATCGGATCGATCGCGGTCGCCACCAACGCAAGGCTGAGTGTTGACATCCTCGTCGAGACGCTGATGGTGCATCCTTCCCTGACCGAATCCATCGCCGAAGCAGCGGAGTAGATGCCGCGTGAGTGCCGGTACCACTGTCACCATCAGCCGTGTCTACGCCACCGACCGAGCCAAGGGATATCGGGTGTTGGTGGATCGGCTCTGGCCCCGTGGTGTGTCGAAGATCGATGCTGCCCTGGATGAGTGGCTCAAGGATGCGGCGCCGAGTACGGACCTTCGTCGCTGGTATGGACATCAGCCTGAGCTCTTCGACGAGTTCGCACAACGCTACGAGACGGAACTCGAGGGCTCACCAATCGCCCGTGATGCTGTGATGCACCTGTTGGAGATCGCGCGCACGCGGGATGTCGTGCTGGTCACCGCGACGAAGGATGTGGAGCATTCGGGCGCTCGGGTGCTCCTCGACCACCTCACGAGGCTGCGGATGCAGTGAGACACGATCGCCAACCTGCCGAATGGGCCTTCACGCCATCCCGAGTGGCACCTACGGCGGCATGCTCTGCGCGATCTCTTCGGGTCGTTCGGAACACCGCCTCGTGGACGGCGAACTCGACTCGATGGCGTCGCCGTGCCTGATTCAGGAGACGAACAGCCTACCGGTGCGACTGCACCGGTAGCGGCGGCGTCGGCGACCTCCGGCATTGCCGCAAGACCCCGTGCCGTGCGGACCATCGTTGATGCTGCCGACGAGGTGAGCCGTAGCGCGCCCTTCAACCAACTGACCAACCAACTGACCGTTGACACCAGATGTCGCAACGGCCCCAGCGCACGCCGGTCGTACTCGGCAACCCGAGCCAACAGGCATGCCTGTTGGGCATCGATGCGCTGCTTCAATTCGATGATCGATGCTTCCAGATCATCGTCTTTCATGAGAGCGAGTTCCTCGGCCAGCACCGTGGTGCTGCCGTCCTCTCCGAAGATCCCGCCCGCCGTGGGGGTCGGTGCCTTCATGGTGCCCATCGTATCGAACATATGTTCGATTGCCAAGAGGTTATGCTGTCGTCTGTCAGGTCACGCAGCAGCCCACACCCGGACAGGCACTCGGAAGGCAAGGAGCTGGTTTGGAATCGACGCAGGTCATCCTGTTTGTCGCCGATCAACAGCGTGCACGCGACTTCTACCGGACCGTGCTTGGAGCCGAGCCATCACTCGATGTGGTGGGAATGACGGAGTTTCCGTTGCCGGGTGGCTCGAAGCTCGGGCTGATGCCCATCGACGGGATACGGACCCTCCTTCCGAACCTACCCGATCCAAGGGAATCCCGGGCGCCGCGGTGCGAGCTGTATCTCTTGGTGACCGATCCGGCTGTCATGCATGCACGGGCACTCCGTGCCGGAGCCACCGAGGTGGCGCCGTTGACCGCGAGGGACTGGGGCGACGATGCTGCGTATTCACTCGACCGTGACGGTCACCTGATCGCGTTTGCCCGACCCAGGAGTCCTACGGCAGATTCGGAGCCGCACCCTCAACGACTGCGATGAGCGCCTGCTTGGCATCTGCGACATCCGCGTAGAGAATGGCGAACAGTGAGATCCGATCATCGAAGCAGACGGCGATCTCTGGTATGTCGCCGCTCTTGAACTTGGCGTCGGTTCCGAGGCCGTCAACAGGTTCCTCATCGTCGAATCCGCCGACGCTGAACACGAGCTCGCAACCCACTTCGGTGACATCCTGGAAGAGGAGTTCGATGCCACCACTGCCCGGATCGTCGGTAGGGGAATAGGCGCACAGGCCGTTGCCCAGCTTCTCGGAAGCTACTGCTTTGCCAAGGATCGTGCCCATCGAATCGTCATCAACGAACTCGCACGGGGTATCGAACGCGATCGGGCCTGATGGGGCCGTGGCAGTCGATGTCGTCGTTTCCGGCTGCGATTGTGGGGTGGTCGTCGTCGAACCCTCATCGGGAACCGAGCTCGATGTCAGTGGATCGTCGCCGCCGCCACACGCCGCCACGAAGACCAGGATCAAGACCGATATCAGAATCGTGCGTTTCACGAGCGCTTCCTCCGGTTCCGTGACCCGGTCGGGTTCGACGAGTCAAGCATCATTGCCGAGTCTGTCAAGGCACGCGGAGCAAGGGCCGCTACCTGATCACCATCAGGACCGCACCTGCCGAGACGGTGTCGCCCACCTGGGCCTTGAGATCCACGATCTCCCCACCGGTCGGCGCCTTGATCTCGTTCTCCATCTTCATGGCCTCAAGCACGCAGACGGCTTCGCCCGCTTCGACATGTTCGCCAGCCTTGTGGTGGATCTTGACGATCGTGCCCTGCATCGGGGCGACCACCGCCCCCTCGCCGCCACCGGTGTCCGCCTGCTTCGCCAGCTTTGGGGCCTTGCGCCTTGGGGCCACACGCGTGCCCGACCCGGGAGCGGTCAGCACCGCCGCCCAGTACTTGACCGTGAACCGTCTGCCACCGACCTCGACCGTCATCGAACGCTCCGCCAGTTCCTCTTCCTCCGGGAGGGACGGGGCCGTGGGCCGCTCGAGGTCCGAGAAGTCGATCGAGTCCTCGATGAGCCTCGTGCTCACATCGCCGTTGAGGAACGCCTCATTGTCGAGCACCCGAAGATGGGCGCCGATCGTGGTGTCGACGCCCCCGACCTCGAACTCCGTCAGCGCCCTTCGCGCCCGACGAATTGCCTCGTCGCGGGAGGCTCCCTTCACGATGAGCTTGGCGATCATGTTGTCGTAGTACTGGCTGATCGTCGACCCTTGGACAACGCCCGAATCGATCCGGATGCCGGGGCCAGCAGGCTCGTGATACCGGACGAGGGTCCCAGGCGTCGGCAAGAAACCCCGGGAGGGATCTTCTGCATTGATACGGAACTCGATCGCGTGCCCGACCGGATCGAGCGACCGCGGAGGCGTGAGCGTCTCTCCCATGGCGATCCTGATCTGGTCGGCAACGAGGTCGACGCCGAAGACCTCCTCGGTCACGGTGTGTTCGACCTGGATCCGTGTGTTCATCTCGAGGAAGTAGAACTCGCCATCGGCGAAGAGGAACTCGACGGTTCCGGCCGACTGGTAGCCCGCCGCGTGCCCGAGCGCCAAGGCCAGCTCACCGAGACGAGTCCGCAGCTCGGTGGTGAAACCCGGTGCAGGCGCCTCCTCGACGAGCTTTTGGTGTCGGCGCTGCAACGAGCAGTCCCGCTCACCGAAGAAGAACCCGTTGCCGTGGTGATCGAACAGCACCTGAGCCTCGATGTGTCGCGCCGCTTCGAGGTACCGTTCGACATAGACGGCCGGATTGCCGAACCACGACGCTGCCTCACGGCCAGCCGACTCGAACGCCTCCGCCAGTCCTTCTGCGGATCGTACGACCTTGAGTCCGCGACCTCCACCACCGGCAGCCGCCTTGATGGCGACCGGGAAGCCGTGCTCGGCGGCGAACGCCCCTACCTGGTCTGCGGTGGTGAGTGGTTCGAGCGTTCCCGGTACGCCGGGGACACCGGCTCTTTCGGCCGCAACGCGGGACTCGATCTTGTCACCCATCATCGCGATGGCACTCGGGGGTGGTCCGATCCAGGTCAGGCCGGCGTCGATGACGGCCTGAGCGAAGGTCGCGTTCTCGGCGAGAAAACCGTATCCGGGGTGGACGGCGGAGGCCTTCGACTTCCTTGCGATCTCGAGAATCCGCTCGATGTTGAGGTAGGAGTCCGATGCCGGTGCCGTCCCGACATTCCAGGCCTCGTCCGCCATTTCCGTATGGACGGCGTCACGGTCGAGTTCGGAGTAGATCGCGATGGTCCTGAGCCCGAGGTCCCGTGCCGCCCGTATGACACGGACCGCGATCTCGCCCCGGTTTGCGATAAGGATGGATTCCACGGCCTGCATCCTACGGTGCTCCGCTTCCCTCACGGCAGGGGAGGATTGGTGGGCCCTTCATCTCCCTTGATCGTCACAGGGGGATGTTCCCATGCTTCTTCGGGGGGAGGGCCTCACGCTTGTTCCGGAGCATCTCCATTGCACGGATCAGCCGCGGCCTTGTCTCGCGGGGTTCGATCACATCATCGACCAGCCCGCGTTCGGCCGCTACATACGGATTGTTGAACTGCTCCTCATACTGGGCGACGAGACCACTGCGCGTCGCGTCGGGGTCGGCGGCGCCGGCGAGCTCCCTGCGGTAGATGACATTCACCGCCCCTTGGGCACCCATCACGGCGATCTCGGCCGTGGGCCATGCGAACACGAAATCCGCCCGCACCGCTCTGGAGTTCATGACGAGGTAGGCGCCTCCATAGGCTTTTCGGAGAATCACGGTGACCCGGGGCACCGTCGCTTCGGAGAACGCGTACAGCAGCTTTGCCCCGTGGCGGATGATGCCTCGATGCTCCTGATCGACCCCGGGGAGGAATCCGGGCACATCGACGAGTGTGACAAGCGGGATGTTGAACGCATCGCAGAAGCGCACGAAGCGAGCCCCTTTCACCGACGCGTCGATGTCGAGCGTTCCCGCGAGGACGGCCGGCTGGTTCGCCACGATGCCGACCGTGTACCCGTCGAGCCTTGCGAATCCGACCACGATGTTGCCGGCCCAGTGTTCGTGGACTTCGAAGAACTCGCCGTTGTCGACGATGCTCTCGATGACATCGACGACATCGTATGGCTGATTCGCCGAGTCGGGGATGATTGTGGTCAGTTCCTCGTCGGTTCGATCGGGTGCATCGGTCGGTGTGAAGAACGGTGCGACCTCCATGTTGTTCGATGGCAGAAGCGACAACAGGAACCTGATCTCCTCCAGCGCTTCTCGGTCGTCGCCGACGACGAAGTGCGTGACGCCGGACTTCGAAGCATGGGCATGCGCACCGCCGAGTTCGTCCATCGTGACTTCCTCGCCGGTGACGGTCTTGATCACATCGGGACCGGTGATGAACAGGTGAGATGTGCCCTCGACCTGGAAGATGAAGTCGGTCAGGACAGGCGAATACACGGCGCCGCCTGCACACGGGCCCATGATCACCGAGATCTGGGGAATCACCCCCGATGCGCGGACATTGCGTTCGAAGATACGACCGTAACCGTCGAGCCCGACGACGCCTTCCTGGATCCGGGCACCTCCTGAGTCCTTCAGGCCGATGACCGGTGTCCCGGTATCGAGTGCGAGGTCGAGCAGCTTGCAGATCTTGTCCGCGACGACTTCACCGAGGGATCCTCCGAACCTCGTGAAATCCTCCGCGAACACCATCACGGTCCGTCCGTCGATCGTCCCCCAGCCGGTCACGACGGCATCTCCCAGCGGTCGTTTTTCCTCTAGGCCGAATCCCTGGGTCTTGTGTCGGACGAACGGGTCGATCTCCTGGAACGAACCCTTGTCGACGAGGATCTCGATCCGCTCGCGTGCGGTCAGTTTTCCTGCGTCGTGCTGACGGTCGACGGCGCGCTGGTTGTCCGGCCGCACCGACGCTTCACGAAGCGCCCGGAGCTTCTCAATTCGTTCTTCCGTACTCACCGGTCCTCCCGGTAGGCTCGCCTCGGCCACAGTGACTTCGACTTGCCCGGATCGGTTATGGCTACACACTACGACATCGTGCACCTCTCCGAGGTGGGAACCACCCAGGATGAAGCGGCCTTGCGCCACGCCGCAACGGGACGCCCGACCCTGGTCGTTGCCGACCGCCAAGTAGCCGGAAGGGGCCGCCAGGGCAGGTTGTGGGAGCAGCCCGACCGGGCCTTGTTCTCATCGGTCGCCTTCCGGACCCGGTGGGACCCCGAACATCGAACGCTCATTCCTCTGACGGCGGGTCTCGTGATGTGCGGCGCCCTCGAAGAACGCGGGTTCGGCGGTGTTCAGCTCAAGTGGCCGAACGATCTCGTCGTTGCCGGGAGGAAAGTTGGGGGTGTTCTGGTCGAACTCGACGGTGACACGGTGACGGTTGGCTGCGGTGTCAATCTGTTCTGGCGCAATCCCGTCGTCGGCGCAGCCTTTTTGTACGACGAGGACCCCGGGCCAGCCGTCGCCCCGGACCTCGCGAATCGCTGGGCTGCCTTGCTGCTTGCGGCGATGGAGGCCCCATCCGGGCAGTGGCAGGAGGAGGAGTACCGATCACGATCTGCGACGCTCGGCCGTGACATTGTGTGGGATGAAGGATCGGGTCGTGCAAGGGATCTCGGTATCGATGGCGCCCTCGTCGTGGAGACACCTGATGGCATGATCACCCTCCACGCGGGAGATGTCCACCTTCGCGGGCACCGCTAGCCTGCGCCCGGAAGGAGGGACCTTTGGCCGTCCAGACAGGCGAAGGCATCATCGACATCATCTACGGCACCACCAGCGTGCCGGCGGGACCACGCGTCTTTGGAGGCTATCTCGCACGGCCCGACGGAGCGGGGGAGTGGCCAACGGTGCTCATCTACGGGCCCGCACCCCTGCCGACGAGCACGATCAAGGACATCTGCAGGGTTCTCGCCCGGCACGGCATCGCTGCCCTCGCCCTCGATCTCACCGACTCCCGGGAACACAATCGCTCAGTCTCGCGAGCTGCTGCCGCGTTTGTCGGTGATCCATCGGGCGAGTGGTCCAACGGCCAACTGGGTTACGGCGTTCTCGCCTTCGGAGCGGGCATTGGCGACCTCGTGGAACTCGCGCACGCGGACCCACGGTGCGTCGCGGCTGCGATCGTCGCAGCGACCATCGATGGCGCCGACGCAGAGCTCCTGCATAGCGCCGGGATCGATGCGTTGGCGATCCTGTCGCGAAAGGACGCCTCCGTCGATCTCGAAGCCACGCGCGACGCGCAAGCCGACAACCCCCACCTTGCCATGGTCATCTATGCGTCGGGGGAGGAGGGCTTCTGGGATGCGGGCACGGATGCCTTCGACGATGCCCGATACCGCGACACCATCGATCGCGTAATCGCCTTTTTCACCGAGCAGCTGCCTCCGAGGGTCTGAGATGAACAAGTCCGTGGTGACGGGAGGCGCCGGGTTCATCGGCTCGAACCTCGTCGACCTGCTCGTCGACGAGGGTCACGAGGTGCTCGTGCTCGACGATCTGTCGTCCGGTTCGATCGCGAACCTCTCGTACGCCCGTGACAGCGGTCGGACCAAGCTTCACCAGATCGACATCGGCTCGGCTGAAGTCATCGATCTCGTTCGGTCGTTCCAGCCCGACACAATCTTTCATCTCGCCGCCCAGATCGATGTTCGATACTCCGTCGCCGATCCCGTTGCGGATGCACGCAGCAATGTGCTCGGAACGGTCAACATGCTCGAAGCGGCGAGGCACAGCAACACCGAGCGGTTTGTGTTCGCCTCATCGGGTGGTGCGGTGTTCGGGGACACCTTCAACCTCCCGACTCCCGAGACCCAGGAGCGCAAGCCGGAGTCACCGTACGGTGTCTCCAAGAGCGTCGCCGATCAGTACCTCGCCTACTATGACCGCACGCACGGCATCGACTGCATGTCGCTCGGCTTTGCGAATGTCTACGGCCCGAGACAGGATCCCCACGGCGAGGCGGGTGTCGTCGCTATCTTCATCGGATCGCTGCTCGAGCACACAACGCCGACGATCTTCGGGGATGGTCTCCAGACGAGAGATTTCGTGTTCGTCGAAGATGTCGCCGATGCGATGCTCCGGGCATCCCGGATCGGCGGGTCCCGCTTCCTGAACATTGGCACCGGCATCGAGACCTCGATCCTGAGCCTCTACGATGCCATCGCGGGCGCGACCGGCGTCGATGTGGCGCCGGTGATGGCTGCCCCGAAGCGCGGGGAGCAGCTCCGATCGTGTCTCGATCCGTCGCTTGCCCAAGCCCACCTCGGATGGGAACCGTGGACGAGCCTCGCCGACGGCATCGCCCAAACCGTGGCATGGGCCAGATCTGCGAGGTAGCCAGTTCGTCGTGACCGCTGTGGCGGCGTTCAGCTCTCGGCTGCGTGCCTCGGCCAGTCGTCCCTGAGTAGGCGTGACAGAGCCCGATCTGCGAGGATCCGGCCCTCGGTCTGACAGGTGGGGCAGTAATTCGTCTCGCGATCCTTCGCGACGATGCGCTGGATCGTCGCTCCGCACGCCGGGCAGGGCTCGCCGAACTTGCCGTGCACGGCCATGTCCGGATGGAATGCCGTCACCTTGGCGGGGAACCCGCTTCCGGTCTCGGCGATGCGCTTGTCGGTCCATTCGCTGAGAACCATCCGGCAGGCGTCGAACAGCGTCGTAATCTCCTCGTCGGTGAGGTTGGTGTTGATCTGGGTCGGGGACAGTCGGGCGCGGTGGAGGATCTCGTCGGAGAACGACCCACCGATACCCGAGAAGTATCTGGCGTCCGTGAGCGCTCGCTTGAGCGTGTGCCGATTCGTAAGGAGAGCAGCCGCGAACTCGGACCGGGTGGCATCGGCGATCTCGATACCACCGGGATCGATGTCGTCGGTGTTGCGCAGAACCGCAAGCGAGGCGCGCCGCTTTGTGCCCGCCTCGGTGAGGACAAGCGTCCCGGTCGAGAAGTCGAAGGCGGCCAGGGTGCCCCGTTTGGGCTTCGAAGGGCGGGTCTCGAACCACCCGAGACGACCCGCGACCATCAGGTGGATCACGAGATTCAGCGCATTGTCGAGATCGATGGAGATGCGCTTGCCGATCCTGCGCACACGCTCGACGACCCTGCCCTCGGTCTCCTCGATCGATGGTTCGACCGTCTTGAGGAGTGAGAACGACACGATCCGGACCTGTTCGAGAACCGCGCCCACGATGCGGTGACGCAACGCGTGGAGGTACGCCTCGATCTCGGGGAGTTCAGGCATCGGTCACCTGAAGAAGTCTTCGTCGGCTGGCCGCACCAGGTCCGTCACTCGCCCGTCCCCTGCGAGCACGAGACCCCGCACCAACGCGGCGGGGACTGCTGCAGCCTTGCCCATCACAAGATCGGCAGCCGACGCAATCTCATCCACGGCAGCAACTTCGGTGACCCGCAGCGTGTTCCCGTGCGAGTCCGTCGTGCCGCGCAGATCGACAAGCGAGGGCAGGCCGGAGATGCCGATCGCGACATCGGTGAGGCCGCGCCGCCACGGCCGACCGAAGGTGTCGGTGATGATGACCCCGATGCGTTTCCCCGTTGCGCGCTCGATGCGGATCCGGATGCGGTGGGCGGAACGGTCCGGATCCACGGGGAGCAGCACGGCGTAGCCATGGGCAACATTCGACCGATCGACCGCCGCGTTCGCGCAGATGAATCCGTGGCGTGTCTGGGCGATGACGGTGTCGCCTCGGCGGCGGAGGATTCGGACGGACTCCGCTTCGACGAGCTGTCGGTAGGTCGCCTCGTCGGGAATCTGGCGGATCCGGCCCTCCGCCTTCGAGACGACCTTGTGCGTGATGACCACGATGTCGTCCTCCGCGATCGGCGTTCCGTTGGCTTCCGTGGCGTCGACCACCATCTCGGCGAGGTTGTCGCCATGCTGTATCTCGCCGATTCCAACGACGGGCCAGATCATCAGCGGCGCCGGGGGATGCGTCATGACACCATCAGGGTCAGGATGGTTGCGGCGACCTCCGGGCCTCCGACCGGATCGAGGCGGGTATTCACCGCGTGGACGGTGACCCCCCGATCGTGGCCGAGCACCGTGTCGGCTGCGTCGTCGATGTCCACAAAGAGCGCGTCGATGAGCCCATCGTACGCGTCGAGAACGCCCTCCGTGCTCGGGGCAAGGCCGAGGCCGGCCATGACGGCATCGGCGGGTCCCTTGAGGGGCTTGCCACCGAACAGGGGACTCACCGCTGCCGTGTTCGGATGTGCCGCAACCGCAACGCTGATCGGCTCGATGGCCGAGATGGGCCAGATCGAAAGGGGCGGATTCGAAGGGGCGATGATCACGAGATCCGCTTCCGCGATGGCCTCGAGCACACCTGGCGCGGGTCGAGCCTCGACGGAGCCGATGTAGGCGACCGCGGTCACGGCGTCGCGGTGGCGTCGGTCCACGAAGTAGGTCTGGAAGTCGAGCCACGCGCCGCCGGCGATCTGCACACTTGTCGCGACGGGATCGTCGCTCGCGGGAAGCAGCGTCACATCGTCGATTCCGAAATGGCGACCGAGGTCAGTCGTGATCACCGACAGTGGAACGCCCTCGTGGAGTCGAGCGGTACGATACGCGCACAGTGCGAAGTCCTTGTCGCCGAGTCGCATGGTGGTGTCGACCCCAAGGGTGCCGAGTTCGTCCATGATCCGGAAGGTGTCGTTCTCCCGACCCCAGCCATCGGGACCAACGACGCCAGCCAGGGTGTAGAGGATGGTGTCGGGGTCGGCAGCGATCGTCACGCCGTATCGTTCGACATTGTCCCCGACATTGGCAATCACCGTGAGAAGGCCGGGTCCGAGGACCGACCGGAGTGCTCGGGCCATGCGCGCCCCACCGACACCGCCGGCGAGGAGAACCACCCGATGATTGAAGTAGGGCCGCTTCGACTCCAGAATGCACCTCACATGCCCATGACATCCACACGCCACGCCGCGGTTGCGACCGTGGTGCTCGCCGATCCCGACGGTGGAATCGAAGCGACGCTTCATGCGCTCGATGCGCAAGTGTACGAGCAGGTCGGAGTCGTGGTTGTCGGGGATTCGGCAGTTCCCGACGCCACCGTCAGTGGTCGACGGGTGGTGAGCCGGCCGACGATCGCCGAGGTCATGTCCCGTCTCCCCGCCGGTGTCACCCATGTGTGGTTCGTGCGTGAGGGAGCGGTTCCCCGCCCTGACGCAATGTCGTCCCTGATCGCCGACATGGAGCGAACCGACGCTTCGATCGGTGGATCCAAAGTGGTCGGTGGCGTCAATCATCAGCTGCTGTCGGTCGGGCTCGTCACCGACGCATTCTGCGTCCCGTATACCGGCATGGACACCGAGGAACGGGATCAGGGCCAATACGATGTTGTTCGGGATGTCGCGGCGGTGGCGGGCATCTCGATGATGGTGCGGCGAGATCTGCTCGCGGGTCTCGGCGGCGTCGACGAAGCACTCGAGCCGTTCGAGGCCGCCGTCGACCTGTCGCAGCGTGCACGGCTCAAGGGAGCCAGAACGATCATCAGTCCGGCGTCAGTGGTCGACTACGCGGGGACGAGGAGGGGTGGCAACCGATGGCGGGCTGAGGCGTCGAGGATTCGCGCGATGCTCAAGGTGTACGGACCCCTGACGCTGGCGTGGGCGATTCCCCTCGACTTCCTGATCGGCATCGTTGAGGCGGTCGTCTCGGTGTTCCTCGGTCGTTGGCTGGTGTTCGACTTCGTGAGGGCATGGGGCTGGAACCTCATGAAGGCCCCGAGCACCATCGCCGCGCGGCGGGTCGCCCGCAGGGGCCGGACCGGCGGCGATCCGGAGTTGTTTCGGTTCCAGCGCAGGGGCAGCGTCAAGATGGCCAACCTCGCGCAGGCGGTGGCATCGGCACTGCGGAGGCGTCTCCCCGGCGACGACCGGCTCACGGTCGAATCGATCGGCGCAGACATTCGACAGCCGGCCTTTGTCGTTGGTGGCCTTGCGGTGGTGTTCGTTCTGCTTGCCGCGAGGAACATCTGGTCCGACGGTCTGCCGACCGTCGGTTACACGATGCCGTTCCCTGTCAGCGGTTGGGACGCCGTTGCGGGATACGCCGGTGGGTGGAATCCCGCCGGGTTGGGAAGCGCAGAGGCGCTTCGACCCCTGCTCCTGCTGGTCGGCCTTGCGAGGATCCTCACGCTTCACATCGGCAACCTCGCCGAGTACCTGCTGACGGCAGGTTCCCTGCTCGCCGGACTGTGGGGGATGACGCGGCTCCTTCGGACCTGGTCCATCCCCGCCGCACCGGCGCTGGTCGGCGGCATCGTCTATGTGGCAGGGCCCGCGGCGCAGGGGATCGCGAACAACACCCACATCGGGACGCTGATCGCCGTCGGCCTTGTTCCGTGGGCACTCCGCTTGTGCCTTGCGTCGCTCCGTGACGGCGTGTGGGCCGGCGTCGGGCGGGTCGCCGGTGTCGGGCTCGTCTTCGGTGTCGTCGGTGGGTTGTCGCCGCTGTTCCTGCTCGTCCTTGCCCCCGCCATTGGGGTGTACGCCTTCTTGCGGATGAATGATTCCGGAGCGTGGATGGGGGCCATCCTCGCCCTCGCCGGGACCGCCATCGCCGGCCTGATGCTCTCGCCGTGGATCTGGCAGGTCGATCTCGTCGCCATCGCGAGGGTCGGCTTCTCGTATTGGGAAGTGTCGCCGGTGTTCGGCGTCGCCGGCGTGGTCGTTGCCGTCGCTGCCGTGGGCGGGGCGAGGTCCGAGCTCCGCGTCGTCACCGGGTGGGCGGCCCTCATTGCCGCGGTCGGATTTCTTGGATCACGAGCAGGCGACTTCGGCTGGGGCGTCGAAACTGAGTCGGTTTCGCTCGCGATCGTCGGACTGGGTGCTGCGATTCTGATCGCAGCGATATTCGAGAGGGTCCTTGCATCCGGTATCGGCTCGATGCGCCGGGTCCTTCTCGGCATCGGTGCGGTCGCATCGATCCTCCTCGTGGTGGCATCGTTGACGATCGTCCTCGGCGGAAGGGTTGGCCTCCCCGGCGATGTGTACGCCGACGCTCTCGGATTCACGAGGGCGAACGAGGGTGAGGCCGAAACGAGCCGTGTCCTTCTCGTCGGCGATGCGCAGGACCTCCCGGGTGACCATCGGTCGATCAAGGGGGGTGCGTACCGTGTTGTCTCAGCGACGGGCCCCGACCTCGGGGAGACCTACCTCGCGCCGCGGGGAGCGTTCGACGATCTCCTTGAGGAGAAGCTGGCGTCGATCATCAACGGGGAGACCCGCAGAGCTGGCGGCGAGCTTGCCGCGTTCGGCATTCGATGGATTGTGGTCATGCGGGGGAGTTCGGGAGTCCACACGCCGGGGGCAGCCGAGGCGTGGCGGAGCGTGTTCGCAGGCCAACTCGACCTGCTTCCGCTCTCGTCGAGTCCCGGGAATGCGGTCTTCGTGGCTGATGTCACCCCGATCGGGCGGGCGCTGACCTCGAACTCGGAGTCGTGGGCCCGGACGGGCTGGTCGTACCGCGGCGAAGCCGCCGATGGAGCGCGGGTGTTTGTCGCTGAGAACCCCGATGTCCGTTGGGGGCCCGACCCGAGCCAGATCGTCGGCGACATGAACGAGGTCTCGGCAGCCGAAGGTGTTGTCACCTTCGATGCCGATGGCGGGCGCAGACTCCAAGTGCTCATCGTGCTCGGGGTGGCGATCCTGCTCGGATCACTCGGACTCGTGGCGAGGCGGCGACGATGAGGGGTATTGCGCTGCTGGCGCTCGCCGTGATCATCGGTGTGGTGGGGATCGTCCAGACGGGTCCGACCGCGGCGCCACCACCCGACTTCGGCTCGACCGACACGACCGATGGGGACGGTGCGGCCGCAAGTCCGAGCGTGTGGTACTGCCCGTGGGTTGAAGCCGGTGATGTCGCCGATACCGATGTCGTGGTCGCATCCGATCCGTCGGCCGATGTTTCGCTGACCCTGCTCGACCCGATCTCGAACACCGAACCGACCGTCTTCGATTTCGACATCGTGGGTCCCGGTGCCACGGCAATCGATGTCGGAGGAGTCGTACGGCGGGGCGAGTCCCCTGCCACCGTCGAGGTGTCGGACGGGCCCGCCGCCGTCGCGACGCTCCAACACGCAGACGGATTTCTTGCAGGCGATCGTTGTGCCGTTTCGGTGCCAAAGGTGTGGTACCTCACGGGCGGTTCCACCAAGACCGGCACCTACACCGAGATCCGCCTTTTCAACCCATTCGCCGACAACGCCGAAGTCACCGTGACGGCCTACTCGGAGTTCAACCTCGACCTCGTCGCCGACCTCGAATCGATCGATGTCGCGGGCCGATCGTGGACGACGATCGATCTCGAGCCGTTCCTTCCGTTCCGTGACGAACTTGCGTTCACGGTCGAGACCGCGAGTGGGCTCGTGATACCCGCCCTCATCCGCTCGGACGATCGGGGAGTAGCCATGTGGCCAGGGGCCGCCCCGTCCCAGACATGGGACTTCCCAATCGTGACACCCGGTCGGCTCGAGCCGTTCCTCGCGGTGATGTCCGCAGGTGACGATGAGGTCACCGTCACCGTTGATGTCATCACCGAGAACGGGCCCATCGTTGCCGCACGGGAGATCGTCATCGACGGATCCGCTCCCGCGCTGATCCCGCTGTCGGATATCGCCGCGCCGCCATACGGGGCTCGAGTCCGTGCGTCGAGCCCCATCGCGGCCTCCGTCGTTGCCACCGTGCCGGTTCCGGATGAGGACGATGCGGGTGAACCCGGTGATGGTCAGGGCACCTCCCAACCCTCGGACGAGACGGCGACAACCGAGTTCATCAGGGGACTTGCAGGCATGGTCGGGCTTCGGGAGTCATCGACGACCTGGATGGTGCCGCTCGACACGCTGCTCGACGCCTCCACCATCGTTTGGGTGATGAACCCGGCCGACACACCAACCACGGCCACCCTTCTCCCGTTGTCCGACACCGACGGTGACCCTGCCGTTGTGACCATCCCCGCGGGTTCAACGATTGGGATCGAGGTCGATGTCGGGATCGGCATCTCCGGCTACTCGGTGCGGGCCGACTCACCGGTCACCGTTGCATGGGAGATCAGCGGGGAGCGGGGGGTCGCCCTCACCGCCGGTATCGCTGGCCTATGAGCGACCCATTGGCAAGGATCTTGGTCGTGGCCGCGATCATCGCCGCTGCATTGGTGATCGCCCATCTCGCCAACCGGTTGCGCAAGCCGTTGCATCCGGCGGTCGTCGTCGGCGATCTCGGGGATCGGCCCGGGGTCGTGCTGTTCACCTCAACGGACTGCCGGACCTGCAAGGAAGCGATCGCTTCGCTCAAGGACGCCGGACTCCGATATCGGGAAGTCACCTACGACCTCGAACCGTCGCGCTTCGACGAGTGGCGTGTCGTTGCGGTTCCGCTGACCGTGTTCATCGATGCCGAATCGGACCCGGTTGCGGTCCTCACGGGGGTTCCGACCCGGCGAGCGCTTTCGAGGGCGCGCGCCAAAGCGGGGCTGTGACCGGGTGGTGAGGTCCTTGGAGTGCGGACACCCGAGCTCTACCTTGCCAACCCCATGATCACGAAATTGCAGGCCTGTGTGCGCTTGGTTCGGAGCGTTGGCTGATGGCCATCGACCGGGATGTCATCGACGCCGTCCGCGAGATGGACGAACCCGAACTCCGACGCCTACTGATGCTCACGAGGGCGAGACTGGAGTCACAGGGCCACTCCTTTCCGGCAACAGGACCCGATGTCAGGGTCCGCAGCCAGATGGTGCGCTGCGGAAAGGACTCGTGCACGACCTGCCCCCACGGGCCGTACTACTACGCGTACTGGACCGAAGACGGGAAGCGGCGATCCAAGTATCTCGGGAGAAGCGTCGACATTCCCGAGATGTCGGAATCCTCGGATTAGAGGAGTCAGACTGGCATACTTGCCCCGTCGTTGGGCGACGGCGCAGATGCATGGAGGGCATGTGGACAACGCACCCGGTAGTGGCTTGACCTGCACATCGTGCGGCTCGAATTCCGTGATCCAGATCGAGATGTCGCTTCCGGACGGAACCGAAGTCCTGTTCTGCTCCTGCCACATCTGCGAGGCTCGCTGGTGGGATCGCGATGGCGAAACGGTGGATGTCAGTGGGATCATCGGCCGAGTCGGGGACTGAACCGGACCCGTACGCTTCGCGGCCGGTGTCGGAATGCCCCGCCTAACCTGCCACCGTGACCGTTGACGCACCCCCTTCCCCTCCGATTGTCGTCGAGGATTCGGTCGAACCGCCATCGAGCAAGCGGGCGGTTCCGAAATGGTTCGTGGTTGCCGGCATCGCAGCCCCGACCGCGCTCATCCTCCTCACGATGTCTGGCATGCTCGGACCGTTTGGCCAAGGGACGAGTTCGCTCCTTCGGGTGCCATACCTCCTCGTCGCGAATACCCCGACCGGCGGTGATATGGGTGCCCATGTGCTCCTCCCGAAGGTCCTGCTCGAAGATGTGCTGCCATCGGGGCGAATTCTCGGATGGAGCATGGACTGGTACGCGGGCTTTCCGGCCCTGTACTTCTACTTTCCTCTCCCGGCGCTGACCACCGTCCTGCTGGACCTCATCTTGCCGTACGGCGTCGCATTCAAAGTCGTCACCATCGCTGGTCTCGTCGCTCTCCCCACCTGTGCGTACTTCTTCGTGAAGATGCAGGGCTTCACGCGATACATCGCGGTGATCGGAGGCGTGGCCGGGTCGCTCTTTGTCTTCATGGAGAGCTACTCGATCTTTGGGGCGAACATCAAGTCGACGCTTGCAGGCGAGTTCTCGTTCTCGTGGTCGTTCGCCCTTTCGATCCTGTTCGTCGGGATGGCCGTACGAAACTACCGGAGGGGGACCGTCTTCGATCCGTGGGCAGGCGTCGTCCTCGGACTCACGGCGCTATCGCATGTGATCACCACCATCGTCGTCGTGTTTGCGACCATCCCGATGCTCGCCGGACCTCTTGCCGCGCTGATCACCAACCGCGACCGGGTCCGCGCTACAGCAAGGGGAGCCGTTGGGCTTGCAATGAGCTATGCGGTCGGCTTCGGGCTCTCGGCATTCTGGAGCCTCGCGCTCGGTGTCAGGGTCTTCGGCGGGATGACATCAGACATGGGATGGGCTCCTGTCGAGAATGTGGTCGGAGACACAAGCCCCGGGTCGCCGATTCCGGGCGAGTTCGTTCCGATCCTCGTCATCGGTGTGATCGGCATGCTGTGGACCGTCTTTCGCCGCGACGGTGTCGGCACGATGGTCTGGCTCACGATCGGCCCGTTGCTCGGATACTTCGCCATCGCCGAGCTGCATCTCACGGTCCTGTACAACGCCCGCCTTCTCCCGTACTGGTACTTCGGTATGTTCGTCTTCGCCGGGATCGCGATTGCCCTGACCGGCGCCAGCGTTGCGAGACGGTTCTCGGATCGCCGAAAGGCAGCCCTCGTCATGGGAGGGCTTGCAATTGTCCTGATGGTCGGGGCGGCGGGGGCATCGATGCATGACCTCCCGGGGTGGGTGAAGTGGAACTACGAGGGGTACGAGGGGAAGACCGACTGGCCGGAGTACGAGGCGTTGATGCAGACCGTCGATGGGCTCGACGATGGTCGCATCATGTGGGAGGCGAACTCGGACATGAACCGCTACGGGACGCCGATGGCGCTGATGCTTCTCGGCTACTGGTCCGACGGCCATCCGTCGATGGAGGGCCTGTTCTTCGAGAGCTCCCTCACCACTCCATTCCACTTCCTGAACGCGGCTGAGGTCAGCGAACGCCCGTCGAATCCCGTGAGAGGTTTGCGGTACCACCACCTCGACCGACCCCTCGATCCGCAGAATCCCGAGCCTTTCGGCTTCGATCGGGCGGTGCCCCACCTCGGGTTGTACGATGTCGCCTACTACATCTCGTTCACCGAGGCGGGTCATGACGCTGCGGTCGCGTATGGCCTCCCGATCATCGCCGAGTCCCCGCCGTGGACCATCTTCGAGTTGCCGGAGACGGATCTCGTTGAGATCGCACGATATGAACCGGTCGTGTGGGCAGGCGAGGGCGACTTCGTCGATGCTGCCCTCGAGTGGTACGACGATGTCGAGAACCTCGATGTGTGGCTTGTTGCCGACGGGCCACCCCAGTGGCGCCGCGTCACCACCGTGGATGAGCGCTTGACGGCCCTCAAGCCGTACGCGGTGGATGGATCGGTGGATGTCACGACCTTCGACGATCACTCGATCGGCTTTTCGACGGATGCCGTTGGTGTCCCGCACATGGTGAAGGTGTCGTATTTCCCGAATTGGAGCGTCGAGGGTGCCGACGCCGTCTACCGCGTCGCTCCATCGACGATGCTCGTCGTTCCCACACAGGAGGATGTCAGCCTTCAGTTCGCGAACACTTGGGTCGAAAACATCGGCATGGCGCTCACCGTTGTCACGGTCGCCGGACTGATCGTGTTTGCCGTTGTTCGCAGACGGAAGAAGAGAGCATCGTGAAGCAGTACCTGGGCTCGTTCGCCAATCGCGAGTCGTTCGTGCAAGCCGTCAAAATCGGTCTCGTCGGTGTGTTCAACACGGTTGTGTCGCTCGGGCTTTTCAATGTGTTCCTCGTCGTCGGCCTCGGATGGTTCCCCGCCTTTTCGCTCGCGTTCGCCATCACAACCTTCCTTTCGTACCTCATCAACCGCCGCTGGACCTTCGCGCTCAAGGACGGCAAGGTCTCGGGGCACGAGACGGCGAAGTTCTTCGGTATCAATATCGCTGCCTACCTGGCGTCGAGCCTCATCGTGTGGGTGGCCGATTCGCTCTTCGGTCCGCTCTCGACGCTCGGCTACAACGCCGCGCTGATCTTCGCTGCCGTCGTACTGATCCTTCCGAAGCTCGCCAGCTATCGCGATGTGGTGTTTTCGCACGCCCTGAGCGCACCAGCCGCGCCGAGCCCCGATGTACGGTCCGAGAGCCAGCCGATCGGGGATTGATGCGTCGTCGGTTGTCGGCCGCTACCGGCCGACCGACCCATCAGATCGCAGTGCCCGGCGAATCCGCCAGACGCCAACGAGGGTCCTCGGCACGCGTTTGAGCAGGCTCGACCCGGAATCGCGTTGTTCAACGACCGACGCGGGCAGTTCGAGGATCCGGTAACCGGCCCGCTCGGCGCGCACGACGAGTTCCGTGTCGAAGAGATCGACCGTCGAGATGACGCTCGGTGCGATCTGGGCAACGACGGTCGACCGCACCAGCTTCATGCCATGGGTGTCGGACACACTCGAGCGCAGGACGAATCGAAGGATGAGATTGAAGGTCCATGTCGCCAACCGGCGAAGGGCGGTCCGTTGATCGTCTGAACCGGCTGCTCGCTTGGACGCAAGGACGATGTCGGCTCGATCGGCAAGCGCAAGGGCCTCGTTGAGGAACTCCCCCGAGAAGTAGTCGATGTCGAAGTTCACAACCCACTCGGTTTCTGCACGAAGGAAGCCGTCGCGCATCGCCGCGCCGTAGTCGGGATCCGGGAGTTGGAGCAACTGGAGCTCCGGATGAGAGGCCATCGACTCCCGTACGAGATCGGCCGATGCGTCGGTGGAGCCGTTTTCGGCAATCACGATCGTCACCTCGGCATCGACCGCTTCCATCTCGGCCAGCAGCTGTGGTAGGGCAACCGGCAAGAATGCAGCTTCATTGTGGACGGGTATGACCACGGTGACCGACGGTTGGGGGGACGGGGACATCGGGCGAGTGTAGGGATCGCGGTCCCGAACCAGCCGTCATCGCGGCCGTAGAATCGGCCGTCATGGACCTGTCAAACATCGTCAAGGCATACGATGTGCGCGGTGTTGTGCCCACCGAGCTCGATGCCTCGATCACCCGACGCCTCGGCGCTGCGTTCGCTGCTTTCGCCGGAGGGGATCGGATCATCGTCGGCCACGATTGCCGCGTGTCCTCCCCGGACCTTCGAGATGCCTTGATCGATGGGATCATCTCCCAGGGGGTCGATGTCCTTGCCATCGGGGAGGTGCCGACGGATCTGCTCTATTACGCATCGGGAACACGGGCACTTCCCGGGGTCGTGATCACCGCGAGCCACAACCCCGGCCAGTACAACGGCCTCAAGTTCTGCGGTCCCGGGGCAGCTCCCATCGGTCAGGACACCGGTCTCGCCGAGATCCGATCGCTGGCCGAGCGAGGGCTCGAACCTGCCGCAACTCGGGGAACCGTCGCCAGCGCCGACCTGCGTGACGGATACATCGACCATGTCACCGATGCCACCGGCGCGTCTGCCATCGGTCAGCTTCGGGTTGTGATCGATGGCGGCAACGGCATGGCAGGTGCAGTGCTGCCGCAAGTGTTCGCAAGGATCAACGCCGAGATGATTCCGCTGTACCTTGAGCCCGACGGGACCTTCCCGAATCATCCCGCCGACCCACTCCGGCCGGAGAACCTCGCGGACCTGGTCGACCTGGTGCAATCCGAAGCGGCGGACCTCGGGGTCGCGTTCGACGGCGACGCCGACCGGGCCTTCTTCATCGACGATCAGGCCGTTCCCATGCCGGGCAGCACGGCAACCGCCATGATCGCCGAGTGGTTCCTCGACAAGCATCCCGGGTCCCGGATCGTGCACAACCTCATCTGCTCCAAGGCGGTTCCCGAGATCGTCCGCCGCTCGGGTGGCGAGCCGATCCGCACGAAGGTCGGACATTCATTCATCAAGCAGGTCATGGCCGAATCGAATGCGGTCTTCGGCGGCGAACACTCGGGGCACTACTACTTCAGGGACAACTTCCGCGCCGATTCGGGCATCATGGCAATGCTCGTTCTCCTGCGGGTGGTGTCCGACGCGGGACAGCCACTGTCGCGGCTGCGCGCACCGTACGAACCGTACGCACAGTCCGGTGAGATCAACTTCGAGGTGGATGATGTGACTGCGACAACCGAAGCAGTGGCGGGAGCTTTTCCCGAGGCCGCAACGGACCGGCTCGACGGCCTGACGGTTGACTTCGGGGACCGGTGGTTCAATGTGCGACCATCGAACACCGAACCCGTGCTTCGACTGAATGTGGAAGCCCCGGATGCAGGGGCGGTCCGGACGCTCGTCCAACAGGTCGGAGCCATCATCGAGGAGGCAGGCTGATGGATCACGAACCACTCATCGCCCCGCGGCTCCTTGCCATCATGCAATGCCCCGCGTGCACCGGTGCGCTTCACGAACGCCCTGAGCCCCCGGCGTTGGTGTGCGATGACTGTTCAATGGCGTACGCCGTCACCGACGGCGTGCCCAACATGATCGTCGCCGAGGCAGAGACCCCCTTGGGGGAGTAGTGCCGAAGCCAACAGGACTCACCTCGTCCCAGGTTGCCGATCGCCGGGCCAAAGGGCAGGTCAACACCACCGAACACCGGACCTCGCGAACGGTCGCCGCCATTGTGCGAGCCAATGTGCTCACCCGCTTCAACGCGATCATCTCGGGGCTGTTGGTTGTCATCCTCATCTACGGTGAGCCACCCGACGCCCTCTTCGGTCTCGTCATGGTCGTGAATTCGGGAATCGGCATCGTGCAGGAGATCCGTGCAAAACGCACGCTCGACTCCCTACGGCACCGCATCGCGCCAACGGCAACCGTCATCCGTGACGGAACCGAGATGACGATCCCTGCCACCGAGATCGTTCTCGGGGAGCTGGTCGCTGTCCGTACCGGGGATGCCGTGCCCGTCGATGGCCGGATCGTGCAGTCGGACGGACTCGAGATCGACGAGTCGTCCCTGACAGGGGAATCCGATCCGGTCGCGAAGAGCGTTGACGATGAGGTTCGGTCATCGAGTGCCGTCGTGGCCGGCTCCGGTCTCGTCACGGCGACCGCAGTCGGCGCCGATGCGTGGGCGCACCAACTCACGAGCAAGGCCCGCGAGTTCTCACTCACCGAATCGGGGCTCCGCAAGGACATCGACCGGCTCCTCGGATGGATTATGTGGGTGATCGTCCCTGTCGGTGTCCTGTTGTTCGCAACGCAGATGTCGAACGCACCAGATGTGGCGTCGGGTCTCGTGAGCACCGTGTCCGGGATGGTTGCGATGATCCCACAAGGACTCGTGCTCTTGGTGTCGTTGTCGTTTGCGGTCGCGGCGTTGCGCCTCTCCGAACGCAATGTCGTCGTTCAGGAGCTCGCCGCAGTCGAAGGGCTCGCACGCGTCGATGTGGTGTGCCTCGACAAGACCGGCACGCTCACGACCGGCACGCTTGAGGTTGAGTCGATCTCCTGCCTCGGCGATGAACAGACCGTGCTGGCAGGGCTCGCGGTGCTTGCGAAGTCCGATCGCAACCCCACCGCCACACTTGCGGTGGTGGCAAGGACGCTCCCCGCCGCCGAGTCGTGGGTTTCGACGGCGACCGTGCCCTTCTCATCTGCGAGGAAATGGAGCGCCGCATCCTTCGACGGATTCGGGACATGGGTGGTCGGTGCTCCTGAGGTCCTCCTCGACGCCATGGAAGCAAGTCCGACCGTCGAGGCGCTGCGGGAACAGGTCGCCTCGTTGGCGAAGCGGGGTCGACGCCTGCTCTTGGTCGGTCGCACCGAGGTAGATCTCGACGATCGTGTCGTGCTCCCCTCCCATCTCACACCGGCTGCCATCGTGGTGATTCGAGAGGAGTTGCGCCCAGATGCCGCCGAGACCCTTCGCTATCTGCGGTCCCAAGGCGTCGCCGTCAAGGTGATCTCCGGCGACCATCCCCAGACCGTGTCGGCGGTCGCGACGGAGCTCGGACTCCCTGATGCCGATCGAGCCGTTGACATGCGACGCGAATCCGATCTCACGGCGATCGCTCCCGATGTTGTGGTGTTCGGTCGGGTCCTCCCCGAGCAAAAACGAGGGCTGCTCGCGCAGCTCCAGGAGCGAGGCCACACGGTTGCCATGACGGGGGACGGTGTCAACGATGTCCTCGCGCTCAAGCAGGCAGATATCGGGATCGCCATGGACACGGCAAGCTCGGCGACGAAGGCCGTCTCCCAGTTTGTGCTGCTCGACGGTCGATACGATCGTCTCCCCACGATCGTCGGCGAGGGCCGTCGCGTCATCGCGAACATGGAGCGCGCATCGGCGTTGTTCCTCACCAAGACCGTCTATGCCGTGCTGCTCGCGGTGTGGGTCAGCCTTGCCGG